>NZ_JBQKGL010000004.1:0-287616 GCF_052118825.1 Bilifractor sp. LCP21S3_A7
AGCTTGATGACAGGATCAAATGGCTTGATGGACATACGGACGAATACCTTCGTATTCTGAAAGAAATGGATGAAGAGAAAGATTTGGATGAGGATGTTGAACTTACACGTGGACTGGTTGAACAGAAGCTGAAAGAAGCACAGGAACGTCTGGAGAGATACAGAGGATACCAGAAGATAATGGAAGAAACTGGTGCTTCGCAGCTTTCTCTGACTGACGCTGATGCCCGGTTGATGAAGAATAAGAACGGTTTTGCTGTATCTTATAATCCCCAGACAGCGGTGGATTCAGAGACGCATCTGATCCGGAACTTTGAGATGACAAACCAGGTTACTGACCATGGATTGATTGGCCCAACGATGGATCAGATCAGAAAGGATTCTCCAAATCAGGTTTTGGAAGCTGTGGCAGATAAGGGATATGAAGACACAAATGATATGGCAGAATGTCTTGACAACGGAATTATCCCCCACGTGATCACAGATGATGGAAAAGATGGATATGAAATCGAGATTCCGTATGAAGAAGCCGAGGCAGATATTACCAGCACGAAGCCTAACGAGCTGAAGAAAGCACTTCATTCCGGACAGATACCTGAAGCTTACAAAGATGTGATCAGCGATATTAAGGTCGAAAATGTCCGCAGGAAGGTAAGCAATGATACATCCGAAGAAATAAAATCACCATATGGGACACCGGAAACTATGAAAGAGCGGGCGATGCAAGGCTACTTCGTCAGAGATCCGGAACGCAATCTTGTGTATTGTCCGGCGGGTGAAATCCTTCGGCAGAAATGTATCAAGAAGGGCGGACAGATCCGGTATGCAAATAAGAATGCCTGCCGTCATTGTCCGAACCGTAATAAGTGTTACCACGGGAAGAACGAGTGGAAGGAAGTTGATTTCTCGAAGGACAAGCTTGAAAAACCTTGTATCGATTGGCTGAAGAGCGAAGGTAGGGTGCCGGATTCATGTGGCGTGGATAAAAAAGGAAAATCTCATTATGAGATGGTTAAAATTGTGAGATTTTTCCTGAAGCCAGATATCGCGAAGACATCCAAAAGGATGTGCCTTTCGGAGCATCCCTTTGGAACAATAAAAAGGTCACTTGGATTCACTTACTTTCTCCTGAATGGGATAAAGAAGGTGACAGGAGAGTTTGCGCTCTTTTGTCTTGGATATAACATCGAACGGGCAAAAAAGTTGCTTGGGTTCGACAAAATGATGGAGCTGATGACTGCAACATAAACCTTTTGTCTTCTGAAACTGTGTACTTTATTCAGCTTTCAATGTGCATGAAAAATGGGCATATTTTATGCCAGAATTGGTTGTCAGGCCACAGAAAATCAAGGTTTTCGGACGGCCTGAGGGGGGTATTGTGTCGCGCCCCGCGAGGGGCGTGTGAGTAGAAATAGACATTCTTCTCCGTGGTCGCACCAATCCTTCGTCGCGCCCCGCGAGGGGCGTGTGAGTAGAAATTTTCAATTCAGCCTTGTCCACATCGTCTTCCATGTCGCGCCCCGCGAGGGGCGTGTGAGTAGAAATATGATGTATACGGAAAGTATTTCCGTGAAAACACGTCGCGCCCCGCGAGGGGCGTGTGAGTAGAAATTATCATTATTCGGGCTGTCGTAATTCATCGCCTGTCGCGCCCCGCGAGGGGCGTGTGAGTAGAAATCCGATCCATCAGCGTGTTGTACGTCCGGATGAGTCGCGCCCCGCGAGGGGCGTGTGAGTAGAAATAAAGTGATTGTCACTGTAAGCTCGTGGGGGATTGTCGCGCCCCGCGAGGGGCGTGTGAGTAGAAATGGTACACAGTTGGAACCTGCTGTGATGTGCCAGTCGCGCCCCGCGAGGGGCGTGTGAGTAGAAATCCTGAGCGATGTCAGCATGTCCGAAAGCTCTTCTGTCGCGCCCCGCGAGGGGCGTGTGAGTAGAAATATTAAACTCGTCCATATACGCCGGATCAAAATCGTCGCGCCCCGCGAGGGGCGTGTGAGTAGAAATGATTCCGACCGTTTCATAGACAAAATCCTGGTAGTCGCGCCCCGCGAGGGGCGTGTGAGTAGAAATTGCCGTTGCGTTGCCGTTGATCGTAACCTGCGGTCGCGCCCCGCGAGGGGCGTGTGAGTAGAAATTTAATGCCGTGGTTTTTCTTATAGGCGTGCAGCTGGTCGCGCCCCGCGAGGGGCGTGTGAGTAGAAATTTCCGATATCGTCCCGGGAGGCTTCGGGACATCGTCGCGCCCCGCGAGGGGCGTGTGAGTAGAAATGACTGAGATGGGCGTGGATGTGGAGACCTTTTCGTCGCGCCCCGCGAGGGGCGTGTGAGTAGAAATCAGTTACCAGCTGAAGTCCCAACAAAAAAGACCTGTCGCGCCCCGCGAGGGGCGTGTGAGTAGAAATCTCTGCATTCTTCTGTCATAGGCATCATCTATAGTCGCGCCCCGCGAGGGGCGTGTGAGTAGAAATGAAAAATATAAATATCAATTTAAGTTTCCGGAGACGTCGCGCCCCGCGAGGGGCGTGTGAGTAGAAATACCGAAAATATATAAATCCGTGGAATCTCCGTTTGTCGCGCCCCGCGGGGGGCGTGTGAGTAGAAATGTTCTTGATCCAACCCTCAGTGGCTGACACCGGTCGCGCCCCGCGAGGGGCGTGTGAGTAGAAATATTCCATCGACCAGAAGACCGTAACTGTCACCCGTCGCGCCCCGCGAGGGGCGTGTGAGTAGAAATGTGTCCGGTGTGACGGTCAACGTCACCGGCTTCGTCGCGCCCCGCGAGGGACGTGTGAGTAGAAATTATGTGGAAAGTACCATGCAGAGCGAGACCAAGTCGCGCCCCGCGAGGGGCGTGTTGCGAGTAGAAGTTAGAAGAAAATATAAGCTTTGCGGATTATTTATCCAGTTCATTGCACTGATCCTACGGTGCAGGAAACGCACGGACTTGAAAGACTGCTGCGAGAAGATGATAAAACGGCCGAAATACATGACCGTTGCAGCGGCTCTGAAAGTAATGATAGAAGCTCTTGATGCCGACCGATTTCTGCGCCGATCATGTTTGCAGAACCCTTCAGGATACTTTTTGGGTGGGCCCCATATAATCGATTTGGATCAAATCTCTGGAGATTCAGAGCATTTGGCAACCTGTGACAAAAATACAAAGCGTAACGTGTGCCGATTTTGGAACATTAATTGATAATGTGTCTTTTACGTGCCAAAATCGGAACATCATACTACGGAGGTGATGATTTTTGTTGAAAGAGGAGAATATCTGGACCAACTAATTCAGTGGAAGGATGAACTGGTCATCAAAGTTGTCACAGACACAGGTATAAGACGTTGTGGAAAATCAACGCTATTGATGCAGTATGCGGCGTGGCTTGGAGCAGACGGTATTGCAAAGGAGCAGATTATCTGAAGACAGGAACGCCTGTATGCCGTAGAACATCTGGTGTGTTGTATGCCTGCCTGATTATTAATTCTGCTCAAGACCGAACGCGTAGCCGGTCATCGCGATTGCGCCGAGTTCACAGTGGTTGTTGAAGACCAGTGGTTTTTCACCTTCGGATGCACCGAGCATGTAGAGGAGCGGAAGAAAATGTTCCGGTGTAGGAGCGGCATATCCGGTGTTCGGTAAGGATTCATATGCGATCACGCGGTCATCCTGGCGATTCCGGACATATTCCGTGATTGCCTTATTAAATGCAAGACATTCCGGGGATCCGTCCGGGTTGTCCCAATCTACCAGGCGCAGATTGTGTACAACGTTTCCGCTTGCAAGGATCAGATAGCCTTCATCACGAAGGGGCGCGAGCGCTTTTCCAAGATTGTAGATTTCGTCCGGGGAAAGCGTGCCGTCAACGGAAAGCTGAACGACCGGGATATCCGCCTCCGGGAACATATGGCAGAGCACGGTCCAGGCACCGTGATCAATGCCCCAGTCATCGTTGACAGACACCCGGTTACCGAGAAGCGCGGACACGCGTTCGGACAGGTCAGGATATCCTTTGACCGGATATTTGAAGTCATACAGCGCTTTCGGGAACCCGTACATGTCGTAGACCTGCTTCGGTTTTTCCGTGCTTTGCACAAAAGTCCCCTTTGTATACCAGTGTGCAGATACGGCGAGGATTGCCTTCGGCTTTCCGAATTGTTCTCTGATTTGAGAGCCGATGCTGTGCAGACCTCTCGTTACAGCAGTGTCCTCCAGTGCCAGCATTGGACTTCCATGGCCGGAAAAAATAACCGGCATTCTTTTTTTATTCATAGTACACCTCCGTAAATTTTATTTAAGATCATCAAATGCTGCCAGGGCCAAATGCTTTTTGACCCGAGATGAGGCCGGGAACTGCTTCGTTATTTTGAAGCTTATTTTGAAACTCTCCGACCTCATCGAAGATGGATATTGTCAGGAACGTGAATAATTCATTCTCATAAGTTTAACACGCCGTAAGCAAGAAATCCCCCACCTCTATAGGTGGCGGGATGAATTGCATAAACACGGCGTTTTTGACTTTGGTGTCTTGCTATGTTACAATCTAATTATAAATAGGTCAGTCGTACTTATCATAGGAGCTATAAATACAATGCAATTAGACACAAATAATCATTCGGTATTCATGCTGCACTATCATCTTATCATGTGCGTAAAATACCGGAATAAGGTAATCGATGACGAGATTTCTATACGTCTGAAAGAAATATTTGTGAGGATCGCTCCTACATATAACATAACATTGGAAGAATGGAATCATGATGTCGATCATGTTCATATTCTTTTTAGAGGACAGCCAAATACAGAGATCAGTAAATTTATCAATGCCTATAAATCTGCAAGCAGCCGTATCATAAAGAAAGAGTTTCCTATGATACGTAAATCCCTTTGGAAAGAGATGTTTTGGTCACAAAGTTTTTGTTTGCTGACTACAGGAGAAGCTGCTGTAGACATTATTAGGCAATACATTCAATCTCAGGGTAAGAAAGATGGCAAACAGGGCAATTAAGTATCGGTTATATCCTACAACGGAACAAAAGATCATGTTTGCAAAAACCTTTGGCTGCTGCCGCAAGGTTTATAATCTCATGCTCGCAGATAAGGTGGAAGGCTATAAAGCAACTGGTAAATTCCCAACGGTTACACCGGCAAAGTATAAGAAAGATTATCCATATCTCAAGGAAGTCGATAGTCTTGCTCTCGCCAATAAGCAGCTGGATCTGCAGGCAGCTTTTCACAATGCCTTTAGCAAAACCCGTAAGAAGAAAAATGGTTTTCCAAAGTTCAAATCCAAAAAACATAGCCGAAAATCTTATACGACAAACAACCAGAAAGGTACGGTTGCGATTATAGACAACAGGTATATCAAACTTCCAAAGGTTGGTAAAATCAAAGCTGTGATCCACCGCATTCCTGATAGCAGATGGATCATAAAATCTGCTACAGTTTTCCAGGAATCAGATGGAAAATTCTATACTTCTGTTCTTTTTGAATTTGAGCTAGTCGAAAACGGTTATATAGCCGACAAGACAAATGCGATCGGACTTGATTATGCGTCGGATGGCTTATATGTAGACAATAATGGTATTGTCGGCTCAAGCCACAAATACTATCGTGAAAGTCACAGAAAACTGGCAAAGGAACAGCGTAAGCTATCACGAAAAGCAGGCTCTAAAAAGAATGAGATAAAGTCGAATAATTATCTCAAACAACTCCGCAAAGTGAATAAGGTTCACAGACATATTGCTAATCAGCGGCTGGATCATCTACACAAAATATCTACTAAGATAGCCAATCAGTATGATGTTGTTTGTGTGGAGACATTGAATATGCGATCTATGGCAAATCATGGGTTCGGTAACGGAAAAGCCACTCTCGACAATGGATATGGAATGTTTCTTTCGATGCTTGAATACAAGCTGTCTGATAGAAATAAGTATCTTGTCAAAGTGGATAAGTGGTTTCCTTCCTCGCAGCGATGTCATTGTTGCGGTAAGATCCATCCGGAGATGAAAAGTTTGCAGACACGTATCATAAAATGCGATTGTGGGATGACTATGAGCCGTGACCAGAATGCAGCAATCAATATCCTGCATGAGGGATTACGATTACTTGCTGAAACAGCCTAAACAAAATATATAGTAGGGATGGAATAGCCCGAACTTATACGCCTGTAGACATTGTGTAAGACATTGAGTTACGTATCATCGTAGCCAATGCAGTAGTGGTTGAAGCAGGAAGCTCCGACTTCTATAAGTCGGAGTAGTTCACTTATCCGACTTGCAAAAATAATACGACCATAGTAGAATGCGGTCAAGCAGGCTACTCTTGCAACACATCTCCGGAATCTGGGAAAAGAGGGGCTGTTGACCAGGACGGTTTATCCGGAAGTACCTCCGCGGGTGGAATATGAGCTTACGGAGATCGGGTACGAGTTCAAACCCGTTCTTGACAGCATTGAATTGTGGGGAAGAAAGTATATCAGGCATCTTGAACAGACGAACTCGTCTTCTGATCGGCTCTGATCCATGCAATAGTCATCTCTGTTGAGTACGGGAAAACTGTCTGAACTACCCGGGTGTCCGTTGACAGTGCCGGGTAGTTGGAAATGGACTACAAGTGGAAATCACGCGTTTGACCACAAACGGATCAGTGTTATCATTGCGTTTATATCGATATTCAATTCCCATTATTTATCGAAACTGCTCAACAAAAGGGCGGATTTCTGTATGATCACGGCATATGTAGCGTTCGCAGATATCGTTGGTCAGAAATGGTGTCAGACAAGGCTGAGTGCCAATCACAATCTCTCTGCTATGCGGTACTGTTTTTTCAGCAATACTGTAGTATGACTGGAAATCTTCAATGATCCTGGATGGTGAGTCCGGGGGAATGACCATTGGCCGCGACTCTTTCATTAGAGAATCAAAGTGCATATTGAGATCGGCTAAAAATCTCGGATCTTTTGTGAAGGTACCGGTCATTGCTGTGTCACCGTTACCGAAAAGAAACGCACAGCTGTCTGTTACGATATAACTTGACGTGAGTGGCCATTTTTCCTGCTCGACATAGTCCGTGTAATAATAGTAGGAGGTATATCTGTCTGATCCAAGTGCCAGTTGCAGAGTGTTCTGCAGAATGGACAGATTTTTCCGCATAATGTCTGCATAATGGTCACCTCGCTGTCTCATTCGGATGATATTCTGGATTTTCGATTGATTTGCCGATTTTTCCGCAATAGAGAGACACTCCAGAATATGAGGGTCATCCGGCTGGACGACAGCATGGATGATCCCTTCGTCGGCGGTCGTCAGGATGGCGAGCAGAACCTGCTGAACGTTCAGGTCGCCGCGTATGTAGCTTATGGAATGGTCAAGCAAGCTGTCCGGGAGTCTCTGCTCGAACATATAGGATTCTGTTGCGTCCGGCGTGATACGGAAATGCTGCAGCATTGTCTCAATCTCTTTCCAGATTAAGTTTGATGTTTTCATTCTATTAAATCCCTACATGGACAACAATATCATATTTTGAAAACCCCCTATCCAGACGATTGTCCAATTATATGGGGAACAAGTTCAGCCCCTATAAGCGTGATAAAGAGTGAAATCTACTGCTGGTTTTTTCTTGCAAATAGTACAAAATCGCCGCCACCTGCTTAACGGGTGGCGGCGACTTTGAACTGCTTAACAAGTGGAGGCGATTCATTGCAGATGTAGTGCCATATTGAAAAAAAGCTGAGATACGCATTATTATCCAGAGATCGGAACAGGATGCCATGCCTGGTCTTCATCAGAACAGAATCCCCAGCAGAAAGCACAGCTGTGTGATTCCATTGACCATCTGTTCTTTCCAGTTTGATCGTGCGTCTCTTCCGTCCAGGCGTTTTGCGAAGAAGCACAGCACAAGGATGCCTGCGATTCCCGCGAGAAAGAAGATACAGGATGGAAAGGCTGTTACATGATGCAGAACCGCTGTCAAAGACCAGCGGCTCCGGTTTACAGCGAGTGCCAGGAGCATCAGGGCAAATCCGGAAGGCATGAGAAAACGCATCTGCCGGTTCAGAAACGGCACATCGATTTTTTTGAGTGCGATTACAAATTTCCAGCCTGCCTTTAGTGATCCGGCGAGGATAACCAGTACAGCGCCGATCCGGAAGAGCAGACTTGGAAAGCGGCAGGCGAGAACGCCGGCGCTGATACTGAAAAAGAGTACGGGTATACAGTCCGTCAGCGCCATGGACAGATGGAATCCTTCCGGGATGTTTGCGTTGCCTTGCATCATGCGACCAGCCATTTGTGCTCCTTTACCGAGTAGATGGGCAGAAACGGTATCATGATCGGGGTTGTGGATTTATATTTCCGATATTCCGGGTCATTTCCGTAGTTCTTGTCCTGACGGATTTCCAGCCGGCGCGCTCCTCCGAACATCACGTAGATAATTCCGGCATAGCCGAGAAGAGAACAGATCCATTCGGCGGCAGTGTGATATACGTTGAGTCCGGAAATGAAGACACCGGTCCAGAAGATCATCTCGCCAAAATAATTGGGACAGCGCACAAGACGGAACAGACCCGTATCGACAAAACGTCCCGGGTTCTTTTTCTTTGCGCGGTTTTTTTGCAGATCCGCGGTAGTTTCCAGAAGCAGACCGGTCAGAGAGATCAGGAATCCGATCAGGCAGAGAGCATCTGTGTCCTTATTGTCCTGCAGCCGGAAAAGAACCGGGGAAGTCTGCAGAACGTAAAGGACGGCTGCGGAAATCCATATGCCGACTTTGGCTGCGAAGGACACATTTTTATCGGATTTTACCTCTCCCTTCATCCGGCGGGTGTAGGCGGTTTTCAGGTCGCGATACGCGAGATATCCGGAGAGCCGGCAGCCGTAGACGATGAAGAGCACGCACTGCAGGATGGTTCCGGCACTCAGACTCCCGGAGAACGGGCACAGGAGGCCGGCACCGACCAGGGCGACAGCAGCTCCGTATCCCAGGGAAATGAACCATACATATTTGCGGAAACCACAGGAGCTGGCCAGAAGGGCCAGAAGCAGAAGAATCAAAAACTCTTTCATAAACAAAATCCTTTCGTTTGTCGCAGGCGAAAACCCACTGCCTTTAGGCTGCCGTTCGTTGGCACAGACACCTGCTGATGATCTTGACAGGTTATTTTTGAATGGTGCATATTAAATGATAGCGACAGCTGTCGTTATTTTCAATCGATTTCTTTCGGGAACGAGGAAACTGCAACATTCAGAGAGGAGGTGTCGCTTTTCTTGAGAAGAAAAGATCTGGACCACAGTCTGATACAGAGCTATCTGACGGAGGCGCTGCTGCAACTTATGGGGACAAAAAATTTTTCGGATATTTCTGTCGGTGAAATTGCGGAGCGGGCGGGGGTTCACAGGGCGACATTTTATCGGCATTTCAGTTCAAAGGATGAAGTCCTTCGATGTGCTCTGGCACGGATGCTCCGGGAAACAGAGGGAGACAGGGAACTGCTTCAAACGGATTTCACCTCGTTTATCCGCCCGGTGTTTCAGGCATTTTTCGACAACAAAAATCAGATGCTCCGGCTGTACAAAGCCGGTTTATCGGGTCAGATCCTGGATGTTCTGAAGGAGTATTTTCATTTTGATGAGATTCCGGATATGGCCATAAATTGCGGGGATGGTGATGGCGCATCCGATACAGGTGAAACCATAAATATGGAAAAATACAGGATGGCCTACCGGACAGGCGGCATATATTCCTGCCTGCTTCTGTGGTTTTCTCACGATATGAGGGAGACGCCGGAGGAAATGACGGAGATCGCTGTGTCGCTGTGACAGTGTAATTCGGTTAGTGATGAGTGTGGACGATGTGATTCGGTGAGTGATGATCGTAGAAGATGTGACCTTTTGCGTGATGGCAGGAAAGAAATTTTGAAGCGCCGGGCCGGCTGTGGAAAACTGTGTGAACCGGGGCTGCCACAACAGGTGTTGCGGCAGCCCCGGTTCATCAGGATTCCTGTTCAAACGAATGTGTGACGTCAGTACAGGACCATTGTTTCCGGGATGCCGTTTTTCCATACGATACGGCTCTCACCCTGGATCAGCGGTTTCAGGTAATCGATCATCTTCTGGGTCACATCGTTTCCGGATTTGTTGATCCAGTCCGCAGGAACTTTTTTCTCTGCATTTGCAGCGACATCGATATCGACAAGGCCGTAGGCCACGCGGTACGGTTTATCGGATGTACGGATAATGGAAGCCATTTTGCCGCTTTCGCCATTCAGAGCGGCCTGAACTGCTTTCATTCCGACCATACGCGACTCGTCTTCATCGGTTGCGCTCTGAAGGTGGGAGGCGCAGCGCTGCATGAGGTTCAGCTCGATGGATCGAACCTTGCAGCCGATTTTATTGCGGACGAGTGTCTCCAGAACAGAGGAGGCTCCCGCGATATAGGAATGTCCGAAATTGTCGGTCGCCTTAGTCTGGACGATTTCGGAGACATATCTTCCGTCCGAAAGCTTTACGCCCTCACTGACGGCGACCAGTACAGCGTCCTCCTCGGAAAGCTTCTGCTGGACATCCTGGATGAAGGATTCCGGGTAAAAAGGACTCTCGCAGAGGTAGATCAGATCGGGACCTTTTCCGCCATTCAGACGGGAGAGCGCGGAGGCGGCGGTAAGCCATCCGGCGTTTCTGCCCATGACTTCAACGATGGTGACCGCCTTTTTGGCGTATACATGGCAGTCGCGTTCCAGCTCTGAGAAGGTGGTGGCGATATATTTTGCCGCAGATCCGAACCCTGGGCAGTGATCCGTGCCGCAGAGATCATTGTCAATTGTCTTCGGTGCTCCCATGATGGAGATCCCGGTGATATTGTGTACACGGCAGTAAAGGGAGAGCTTGGCAATGGTATCCATGGAATCGTTGCCGCCAATATAGATGAAATACGAGATGGAATTCTTCTGAAGAATATCGATGATGCGCGCGAGCTGCTTCTGATCCTTCAGCTTCAGGCGGCAGGAGCCAAGAGCGGCGGCCGGTGTCTGGGACAGGAGCTGAAGTGCCTCGGAATTATCGATCTTGTCGCGGAGGTCGATGAAATTTTCCTCCATCACACCCTCGATACCGTTCACGGCACCGTAGATGTTGTCGATCTGGTCTGAAATCTGTGCACAGCTAATGATCCCGGCAAGGGTTGCGTTGATGGCGGAAGTAGGTCCGCCGGATTGAGCTACGAGCAAATTCTTCACTTTTTATTTATCCTCCGGTATATTTCTCATTCAGTGTCGTATACAATATAGCATCCCGCTGTAGTGTTGACAATAGAAGGTACGGAAAGGATGCCACGATGCCAGGCGCCATTTGTTGTTTACGGACGGGAACGACACGATCAAGCCACAGCAGGGTTGGGAGCATGGGGTCTCCAGACAAAAGACAGAAAGAAAAAGACAGGATGAAGAAGGTATAAGGGAAAATACGAAAAACAGGTTCACTTGATGTAAGAAAGATGATATAGTTGAAACTGTACTGTTTTAGTCGGATTTACTGTATAAGTCCAGTCGTAATGTTCTTGGCCCATGGGGAGCTTGCTCACCAGTGGGCAAGAACATTAGCGACGACAACAGGTATGAGCATGGAGCGGTGCGAAGCAACGCGGGAATGCTCATACCTGTTAGCGGCACGGAAGCTGCGAAGCAGCGAAGTGACGCGGGGACTTATACAGTGTGTGGCACGATTATCGTGTGGGCGTTACAGCATAAGTCCAGTCGTAATGTTCTTGGCCCATGGGGAGCTTGCTCACCAGTGGGCAAGAACATTAGCGACGACAACAGGTATGAGCACGAATTTATACATATTATTATAGAAAGAGGATTTTGTAATGAGTAAAAAACAGAGCATCATGGATATTGACACCGTTTCCCTGGATGATGAGAACAGTCAGATTATCATCATCGACCAGACTCTCCTTCCCTATGAGACAAAGACGATTCGTCTGACCACGCAGAATCAGATCTGGGACGCTATCTATACGCTTCAGGTCAGAGGAGCGCCGGCGATCGGGGTGACGGCGGGCTTTGGACTTTATCTCGCCGCAAAGGAGATCGGCGCGCACGCGAAGAGCTTTGATGATTTTTATCCGGAGTTTGTCAAGGCAAAGGATTATCTGGATTCTTCAAGACCGACAGCGGTGAATTTGTCATGGGCATTGAACATGCTTGACAAGACGGCACAGAAGAACCGGGACAAAACGGTTCCGGAGATTGTGGAGGCTCTGCACCGTGAGGCCGTCCGGATTCAGGAAGAGGATATCTGGGCGTGCCATAAGCTTGGCGAGTACGGCCTGACCCTTGTGAAGCCCGGGGACGGACTGCTGACGCATTGCAATGCCGGAAAGCTTGCCGCGACACGCTACGGCATGGCGACGGCGCCGATGTATCTCGGGCAGGAAAAGGGCTATCATTTCCATGTGTACTGCGACGAAACCCGTCCGGTGCTTCAGGGCGCGCGGCTGACGGCGAAGGAACTGATGGATTCCGGAATCGATACGACCGTTATCTGTGACAATATGTCCAGCTCTCTGATGAAGGAGGGTAAGGTTCAGGCTGTTTTTGTCGGCTGTGACCGTGTGGCGGCGAACGGAGATACCGCAAACAAGATCGGGACCTCGGTTGTTGCTATCGTGGCAAAGCATTATGGTGTTCCGATGTACATCATGGCTCCGACTTCCACAATTGATATGAATACGCCGGACGGTAGCAAAATCCGCATCGAGCAGAGAAAGCCGGAAGAGGTGACCGAGATGTGGTACAAGAAGAGAATGGCGCCGGAGGGAGTCAAGGTCTACAATCCCGCCTTTGACGTAACGGATCATGAGCTGATTACCGCGGTTGTGACGGAATACGGAATTGCGAGACCGCCTTATACGGAATCGCTGAAGAAAATCATGGAGAAAAAAGCTGAAGCGATGAAAGAGAAGGAATAATGATACCCGGAGCGGATGAGAGTTGAGGAGGGTGTTCTATGAATGATGAGGTAAAAGAGATGGCAGATGAGCTTGATAAGTTCATGAAGAATAAGGAGACCACAAGCGAAAAGACGGAGGCTCTGGTCGAGGAGATGCTGAAAAGCTATCGGGAATATCCGGTCAGCACCCGTCTGAATGTGACAAATATCCTGAACCGGGAGACATTGATCGATGTGCTGCAGAAGGTGCGTGAGATCCTTTTTCCGGGATATTATGACAACAGCAGGGTGCGGGCTGAATACGTGAAATATACGGTCGGCGAAAAAATTGAGTTTGTGCAGTATCATCTGACAAAGCAGGTGGCCATTGCGCTCGGCTCACAGGAAATCTGTGAGGAGTGTGAGCGGTCCGTTTTGCTGCAGAGGGCGGAGAAGATTGTCGATGATTTTCTCGATCAGCTTCCGAAGCTGCGGGAAATTCTTGCTACAGACATACAGGCTTTCTATGAAGGCGATCCTGCGGCATACAGTTTTGACGAAATTATCCTCAGCTATCCCGGCCTGATGGCAATTACCGTCTACCGGATCGCCCATGAACTGTGGAATCTGAAGGTTCCGCTGATCCCGCGGATTATGACAGAATATGCGCATGGCAAGACGGGAATCGACATTCATCCCGGCGCAACCATTGGAAAATATTTTTTCATCGATCACGGTACCGGCATCGTCATCGGCGAGACAACCGAGATCGGCGACCATGTCAAGATCTATCAGGGCGTGACACTGGGCGGCCTGTCAACGAGAAAAGGACAGGCACTGAAGGGCGTGAAGCGGCATCCGACAATCGGCAACAATGTCACGATCTATTCCGGCACTTCAGTTCTTGGAGGGAATACTGTCATTGGTGACAATGTGACCATCGGTGGCAACACGTTTGTGGTCCGGTCGGTTCCCGCGGATATGAAGGTCAGCGCGAGGGCGCCGGAGCTTGAGTATTCACATGGCCCATCGCAGGGTGCCGACAAGGATACTTATTGGGATTTTGTAATTTGAGGCGGATAGGGCCGTAAAGAATAGGGCGGGGATTTCCCTCTGTTTTGTCGGATGACAAAAGATGAAAGGAGGGAGATCTCTGTCCTTTTTGTGACGGAAAAACCACAGAGATGAACATTTTAGTGGATTTCTGTGGTTTTATTGACATTTTGACCGGATGCTCGTATACTTGAAATGAAATTGCAGAAGTCTGTGTAATAGATTTTTTCATAAATAATATGAGTATACGGTGATGCGGACTGCCGTGTGTTTTGCACGGCCGCAATCCGGCGGGTATTCCGGGGTGGAAGTATGGATCAGAACAGGATGACGGAAAATATCGTGAGTCAGATCAGAGGCAGCATTCCTCTGAAGACGGCGAAGGTTCTTATGGACCGGGTGGAGGAATATGCCAGGCAGAAGGGACTTGCCTGTGTCATTGCGGTCGATGATGCCCATGGCAATCCGATTGCGGTTCATGTTATGGAGGATGCCTTCCTTGTGAGTTATGAGGTCGCGACCCAGAAGGCCTATACTGCGGTCGCGGTGAAGATGTCAACGATGCAGGTCCATGAGATGATACAGCCCGGAGGCACCTTCTACGGGCTTGAGTCCATGAAAAACGGGAGAATCATCGGATTCGGCGGCGGCGTACCGTTGAAGATCGGAGACAAGATCGTCGGAGGTCTCGGCGTAAGCGGGGGAACCGGTGAGCAGGACAACGACGTGGCGGAGTTTGGCCTGAAGGTTTTCGCGGAGATTACCGGGCAGGCGTGACGTGTTCCGGAGCTGAAGGCGCCCGGACTCCTCACATCGGGAGAACTGCAGGTTCTCGGGATTGGAGTGCTGAATCGTCACATCACATCATCTTTAGAATTTATAGAGCGGATTAAAGAGTCGATTATAGAGTTGATTATAGAGTCGATGGAACATCATGGCGGATAGATACCTTGTGTATCGCCGCCATGTTTTTTTACGCGAACAGTGAGCCGCAGCCGAATGCGAAGTATTCGTGTGCGGCGAGCGTCGCGATAGCGAGATAAAACTCGCGCAGCGTGTTTTATCTCGCTATGTGGCTGCCGCGGAGGAACGACAAAAACTGGAGACGGATTTTTTTGTGAGAACAGCTGATATTGTGGAATTGTGTTGAGTTATTCCCCGATAAATGTGGTTTTTTGAAAGATTCGGCCCTGTTTCTATTGATAAACGATCATCCGGGATGTATAATGGATCCAAATACTATGAGTGGCACTGTCCGGATTGAGACAGGCAGATACTCTGGGTTTTTATCCTGTCCGGGACATGGGGTTTCGGACTTTCCGGGGGCATTCATTAAGTGCCCCGCATCCGATTTCGGTGATTATTGCGCCGGGATCAAATGACATGTTCACGTGATTTCAGACATTGCGGAGAAAATGAAGCATGAGAAGATCAAAGAGATTTGAGGTTCTGGACCAGCGTCCGGTAAATAAGGATGGCTATATCAATGAATGGCCGGAGATGGGCTTTGTCGCCATGAAGAGCCCGTATGATCCGAAGCCGTCTGTCCGGGTGGAGAACGGGCAGATTGTTGAGCTGGATGGAAAGAAACGGGAGGATTTTGACTTCCTGGATACCTTCATCGCGGATTACGCCATCAATATCGCACGCGCGGAACAGTCCATGAAGATATCGGCACTGGATATCGCGAAGATGATTGTGGATATTCATGTGTCAAGGAAAGAGGTTCTGGAGGTGATCTCCGGAATCACGCCGGCGAAGATGACGGAGGTCATCAATGAGCTGAATGTGGTTGAGCTGATGATGGGCATGCAGAAGATGCGCGCGAGGAAGAAACCCGGAAATCAGGCGCATATCACCAATCTGAAGGATGATCCGGTTCAGATTGCGGCCGATGCGGCGGAGGGCGCGCTCCGGGGATTTGCGGAGGAGGAGACGACGATGGGCGTTGCTAGATACGCGCCGCTGGATGCCATGGGTCTTCTGATCGGTTCGCAGGTCGGCCGGCCGGGTGTACTGACGCAGTGCTCATCAGAGGAGGCAACCGAGCTGGAACTCGGAATCCGGGGACTTACGACTTATGCGGAGACTCTTTCTGTATACGGAACGGAGAAGGTATTTATCGACGGCGACGATACGCCTTATTCAAAGGCGTTTCTGAATTCATCCTACGCATCCAGAGGACTGAAGGTCCGCTTTACCTCCGGCTCAGGCTCCGAGGTACTGATGGGAAGCAGCGAGATGAAATCCATGCTCTATCTGGAGTGTAGATGCCTCTATGTGACGAAGGGCTGCGGAAGTCAGGGGATTCAGAACGGTTCCGTCAGCTGCATCGGCATACCGGGATCGGTGCCTGCGGGTATCCGGGAGGTTCTGGGAGAAAATCTTGTGGCGGCACTTCTCGGGCTTGAGTGCGCTTCGTCGAATGATCAGAGCTTTTCCAACTCCGATATGCGCCGCACCGCGAGAACGATGCTGCAGTTCCTCCCGGGGACTGACTTCATTTTCTCGGGCTACGCAGCGGAGCCGAACTATGACAATATGTTCGCAGGTTCCAATTTTGACGCGGAAGACTTCGACGATTACAACGTCTTTCAGCGTGACATGCAGGTGGACGGCGGCCTGAGACCGGTAAAGGAAGAGGATGTCATCGCCGTCCGCAATAAGGCTGCAAAGGCTGTTCAGGCGGTGTTCCGTCAGCTCGGTCTTGCGGAGGTGTCCGACGAACAGGTGGATGCGATCACATACGCCCACGGCAGCAAGGATACACTTCCGAGAGATGTCGCGGCGGATCTGATGTCTGCGGAGGATGTCATGAAGCGGGGGATCACCGGCATCGATGTGGTGAAGGCGCTTGCCGACAGCGGCTTCACGGATGTCGCGGAGAGTGTGCTCTCCATGCTGAAGCAGCGTGTGATTGGCGATTATATGCAGACTGCGGCGATCCTCGACAGCGATTTCCATGTGATGTCCGGGGTGAATACGCCGAACGATTATATGGGACCGGGAACCGGGTATCGTGTGGAAGGGAAGCGCTGGGAAGAGATCAAGCGTATCCCGCATCGTATCAATCCTATGGATATTTAGGAGGACAGCATGCAGGTTTCACAGGAATTAATTGAGAAAATTACAGAAGAGGTTGTCCGTCAGATCCGAAGCCGCGGGAATTCCGGTTCGACTTACGACGCAAATGGTTTCCGCAGGGTAGTTGCCGGGGAGCTTGGGGAGGACGATATTCCCTCCATGGCGGGCAGGACCAGAATCAATGAGAATAAGAGCGATTACTCCGCATACAGAAAGGCGGAGAAGGGCACGGATCCGAAGGAGATCGTCATCGGCGTGGGCGCCGCGTTCCAGAGGGAGATCAAGAAAACTATCGGCGGAATTCCGCTCGACGAGGTCATCCGGAATGTAAAGGCTGGAATTGAGGAAGAGGGGATGATCCCCCGTGTGGTGAAAGTCCTTGACACATCAGACGTAGGATTTATGGCGCTTGAATCTGCAAAGCTGTCGGGTTCCGGAATCGGTATCGGGATTCAGTCCAAGGGAACGACCGTAATCAGCCAGAAAGACCTGTACCCGCTTTCCAATCTGGAGCTTTTTCCGCAGGCGCCGCTGATGACCCTGGAAACGTACCGGAGAATCGGACAGAATGCAGCGAAGTACGTCAAAGGGGAGAATGTTACGCCGATTCCTTCTGTCAATGATCCGATGGTCAGACCGAAGTATCAGGTAAAGGCGGCAATCATGCATATCGCGGAGACGGAGCAGCTGGATCCGAAGCTCGGAATCATTGAATGGGAGGAAAAATGATGCAGTATCCTTTGGGTGAACATGAGAGAGACCGTATTACTTCCAGAACCGGGAAGAAGCTGGATGAGCTTTCACTGGATGAGGTGAGGAAGGGACATGTGGCTCCCGATGACATCAAGATCTCCGCGGAGATGCTCCGTGCGCAGGGAGAGGTTGCGGATCAGGCAGGAAATGCCCCGATGAAGAAGAACTTCGAGCGTGCGGCGGAGCTGACCAATGTACCGGATGATGTGATCCTCAGAATGTACACCAAGCTCAGACCGAACCGGGCGACGAAGACAGAGCTTGCACGGATGGCAGAGGAACTTCTGGAAAAATATCAGGCGCCGAACTGCGCGAAGCTTGTTCTGGAGGCGGCTGAGGTGTACGAAAAGAGGGGGATCCTGCTTCCGGATCAGAAGTAAGCGCGCACGGAAAAAGGCATGCCTGAACGATGCGGCAGGCCGACGAAGCCGGTCACATGTGGCAGTTGCGAAGCAGCGGAGCAGGTGGCTTTATACATATTGCGGCGCTCCGCTTGCATGGCATGGGCGTTTACTACAGGAGCTGCTTTTGGAATATATTATCGTAATTTCCATCAGAAAATATCCATCAAAAAATTTCCATCAGAAAATATCCATCAGAAAATATCCGCGAGGTTAGGGCTTTGAGCATTGTAGCAGGTGTAGATATCGGAAATTCCACAACAGAGGTCTGTATCGGAGAATACAGTGAAGGGGAGAATTTGCGCTTCCTGTCCGGGGCTTCGGTCATGACGACGGGGACCAAGGGAACCGCGGCAAATATTCACGGGATCCTTGCGGCTCTGAAGGAAGCCATGGGCCGGATCGGCAGGGAAGTTTCCGGGATTGACCTGATACGGCTGAACGAAGCGGCTCCGGTTATCGGCGACACGGCGATGGAAACGCTGACGGAGACGATCATCACGGATTCTTCCATGATCGGGCACAATCCCTCTACTCCGGCCGGGGCCGGGCAGGCGGCGGGGGAACTGCTCTCGTTTGAAAGGCTGGACCGGGGACTGCCCGGGACACCGTACATTGTCTTTGTCCCGGGAAATCACGGCTATGAAGAGGTGGCAAGAAGGATTAATGAAACGGCCGGACGGCTGAATGTGGTCGGGATGATTCTTCAGGCGGACGAAGCGGTTCTTGTGGAGAACCGTCTTACGCGGAAGATTCCTATCGTCGATGAGGTGAAGAGAATCGACAAGATCCCGGACGGCAAGATGGCGGCGATTGAGGTAGCTCTTCCCGGTCAGTTTATCCGGATGCTCTCAAATCCCTACGGCATTGCCACACTGCTTCATCTCAATGCGGATGAGACGCGGACGGTGACGCCGATTGCCAAGAGCCTGATTGGAAACCGGAGCGCGGTTGTGATCCGGACGCCGAACGGAGACATCCGGGAGAATGTGCTTCCAGCCGGAGAGATTTATCTGGATGCGGAACATCCGGTCAGAATTTCTCTGGACGAAGGCGCAGATAAGATCATGAAAGCGGTCGGTGATGCGGGCAGAATCCGTGATGTGACCGGCCAGGCGGACACCAACGTAGGAAATATGCTCAGCCGCATCCGGAAGAGCATGAGTGAAGTAAGCGGAGAAACAGATGCGGATATTCATATCACGGATATTCTGGCAGTGGACACGCTTGCGCCGGTACTGATTTCCGGAGCACTTGCCGGCGAGACCTGCCTGGAGAAGGCGGTGGGAATCGCCGCGATGGTGCGTACGCAGCAGCTTCCGATGCGGCAGATCGCGGAGAAGCTTTCGGAGGTGCTGCACACCCGGACGACAGTTGCGGGTGTGGAAGCGGTCATGGCTAGTCTGGGAGCACTTACAACGCCGGGAACTGCCCTTCCGCTCGCTATTCTGGATATGGGAGGCGGATCGACCGATGCCGCGATTATCCGGGAGAACGGAAGTGTATCACTGACGCATCAGGCAGGGGCCGGGGAACTGGTATCCATGCTGATTCAGACAGAGCTTGGCCTGGACAACCGCTACATGGCGGAGCAGATCAAGAAATATCCGCTGGCGAAGGTTGAGAGCCTTTTTCATATGAGAATGGAAAACGGCGAGATGTATTTCGTGCAGGAATCCATTGACCCGAGATTTTACGGCAGAGTGGTTCTGCTCACGGAGTCGGGACTGGTCCGTGTGGAAAAGGATGTCCCGATGGAGCGGATCCGTGAGATCCGCCGTGAAGCAAAGAAAAAGGTATTCCTCACCAATGCGCTGCGGGCTTTGCGCTATGTGGCTCCGGATCACAATCTGCGGAAAATATCAAATGTGGTTCTTGTCGGAGGCTCGGCGGCGGATTTTGAGATTCCGGAGATGCTGATGGAAGAATTCGCCGGATACGGAATCGTCTGCGGCAGAGGCAATATCAGGGGAACGGAGGGACCGAGGAATGCGGTTGCGACCGGACTGGTGCTCTCCTACGGAGGCGAGAAGAAATGATCAGCCGGAGACCTTCGGTTTTTATTTATACGCATTGCGCAGACAATGATTTTCTGCGGGAGATACAGGCGGGAATTGAAGAAGAGAATGTTGTGTCTGAGGTCTTTGAGATGGATGAGTCTGACGCGGACATTTTGGCGTCTGACGCCTGCAATGCTTCGATGATGGGTTCCGGCATCGGGATATCCGGTGAGAATGTTTCCTTTCAAATGCGCGGCCGGAGGCCGGGGGAGTGTGTGTACAGCGTCCATATGCCGACCTTTGCCGCATGCAGGATCATCGGCTCCAACAGCGCGAGGGTGATGAAAAAACAGTGCCTCAGAGACCTGGAGTAGAGCCTTGTTGCTCTATACTCCTCAGGAAGAAGCTCCGGACAGAGGCATTTCAGAAATACCGGTATATGAAATTCGTATGAAGGACAGACAATCAATGAAAATCTATACGAAAAACGGTGATAACGGAAGGACATCTCTTCTGAACGGACAGAGCGTTCTGAAGACGGATGACAGAATCGAACTTCTCGGCACCATAGACGAATTGAACAGTCAGATCGGCATGGCAAAGGTGCTTGCGGACGATGAGCTCCGGGGAAGACTGACCCATATACAGAAGACGCTGATGTTTATTATGTCCGGGGTGGCCGCTCCCATGAAACGGGAATACCGTTTTGAGGAAACTGAGACGCAGAAGCTGGAAGGGTGGATCGACGCTACGGAGGATTCTTTTCCGCGTGTGAAGGATTTTGTACTTTATGGGGGATGCGAGGAATCCGCGAGGCTGGATGTGGCGCGCGCGGTTGCGCGGAGAGCGGAGCGAAGATTTCGCGTCGTCGCGCAGAAGTTTGTGGCAGACAAGAAAGCGATGCAGTACATGAACCGTCTGTCCGATTTCCTGTATGTTTCAGCCAGGTACGCGGATTATAAGGCGGAGAATATCCGGAGTGAGGGAGTCCGTCAGGAGGTGATCCGCGACATCCTGAAGGAACCGCACGGCTCCAGGAGGAGGATTGACAACTGAGCGGGAAGCAGGATAGGGAGGAAGGACAGAAATGTACGTGTGCGACATGCATACTCATTCAATCGCCAGCGGGCACGGTACTTCGAGTACCATCGCGGATATGGCGAAGGCCGCTGCAGCGAAGGGGATACAGGTGCTGGGCATTACCGATCACGGTCCCGCCACTGTTGCGGCAGGCACAGAATCGTACTTCAGAAGTCTGGCTTATGCTCCGGAGATCCGCTCGGGGGTTCGGATCTGTTATGGCGCGGAAGTAAATATTGTAGATTTTGCTGGAAACATTGATCTTCCGGATGACATACTGGACGGTCTGGATTATGCGATCGCCAGCATTCATCATCCCAATCTGAAGCCGGGGAGCGCTGTGGCCAACACCCTGGCTTATACGCAGGCAATGAGGCATCCGAAGGTGCGGATCATTGGTCATCCGGATGACGCAAGATATCCGGTCGACTATGAACTCCTGGCAGACGCGGCTGCGGAATATGGTGTCATTCTCGAGGTAAATAATTCTTCGCTTTCCCCTGACGGCTACCGGGGAGATACAAGACCGAATGACCTGAAAATGCTCGCGGCATGCAGAAAGCGAAATCTTCCGGTTATCATGGCGAGCGACAGCCACGGACCCGGTCATATCGGCGATTTCACCTGGGCGGAACAGATTCTGAGGGAGGTAAATTATCCGGCGGAACTGATTCTGAACAGCCGTCCGGAGAAAATCCGCGAGGCTCTGA
This sequence comes from Bilifractor sp. LCP21S3_A7, assembly GCF_052118825.1. NCBI lineage: Bacteria > Bacillati > Bacillota > Clostridia > Lachnospirales > Lachnospiraceae > Bilifractor > Bilifractor sp. LCP21S3_A7. The sequence goes on from NZ_JBQKGL010000004.1 coordinate 22,008, forward strand.
GAATCGGAGAAGCCAGACGGAAACCTTCACGCAGCCGTCAGAGCGCGCACAGCGAACGTCCGGATGCATAGGCAAAGAGGTGAAGACTATCACGCAGCCGCCAGAGCGCGCACAGCGAACGTCCGTATGTGTTCGCAAAGAAGTGGAAGCTTTCGCACAGCCGGCGGACCGCACACATCGAATGTCCGGAAGTGTTCGCACGGAAGTGAATGCTTTCAAACGGCCGACAGACCGCAATGGAGAAGCTTCCTGGGCTTTGCGGGGCAGTTGATGAAACGAAGAGAAACCAACAAAATCGGTCCCGGAGAGGACTCAGAAACCACACAAAACAACACGATTCTATTGACATTGTTGAAGCGTATGATATAATGTCATCAGGATAAAAACCAACTAAACTCAAAACCAATCAAAATGATGCGTTTCAAGGAGGAAGTAGCAAATGGCTGTTAATGAGTTTGAAATTAAGAAACAGATCTGCGACATCGGAAAGAGAATCTACAACCGCAACATGGTTGCAGCGAACGATGGAAACATTTCCGTAAAGCTGGATGATCATACATTCCTTTGCACACCGACAGGCGTTTCCAAGGGATTCATGACTCCGGAATATATCTGCAAGATTGATGAGAAAGGCCAGGTGCTTCACGCAAATCCGGGCTTCAAACCTTCTTCTGAGATCAAAATGCATTTAAGAGTATACGAAAAGAGACCGGATGTCGGATCTGTCGTTCATGCTCATCCTGTATACGCGACAAGCTTCGCGATTGCAGGCATTCCGCTGACACAGCCGATTATGCCGGAGGCTGTTATCGCGCTCGGCTGCGTACCGATCGCTCCTTATGGAACTCCTTCCACAATGGAGATCCCGGACGCTGTTGAGAAATATCTTCCGTACTTTGATGCTGTTCTTCTTGAGAGCCACGGCGCGCTGACCTACTCTGTAGATCTGCTTTCCGCATATCTGAAGATGGAGTCGGTTGAGTTCTACGCACAGCTGCTGTATCAGTCAAAGATGCTGGGTGGCCCGAAGGAGTTCGACAAGGCAACGGTTGAGAGACTGTATGAAATCCGTCGTCAGATGGGTCTTCCGGGCAAGCATCCGGCGAACCTCTGCCAGAACAAGGGTACGCTGAACTGTCATAACTGCGGCGGTTCCTGCAGCAGTGACGGACTTGGCGAGCATACAGGATCCACATATGCGCATGGCGCTGAGAGCAATGCGGATACCGTTGCTGAAATCACCAAGAAGGTAATGGAGCAGCTCGGACTGAACAAGTAAACCGCCGGCCCGCATGGGCGGGCACGGCAAGAATTGTATAATATATCGGAGGTAATTATCGTGCCAGTTGATGAACGCATGGTGAAAAACATTGTTCAGGAAGTCATGGCAAAGATGAATATCAACGACAGCGCTTCCGGCAAGCACGGCATTTTCAAGGACATGAACGATGCGATTGAAGCTGCGAAGAAAGCCGAGAAGGTTGTCCGGGTAATGTCTCTTGATCAGAGAGAGAAGATCATCACCATCATCCGCCGCAAGATTCGTGAGAATGCGGAGCTGATGGCCCGCATGGCGGTTGACGAAACCGGAATGGGCAATGTTGGACATAAGATTCTGAAGAATTATCTTTGTGCAGATAAGATTCCGGGAACGGAGGATATTACCACAGAAGCATACTCCGGAGACCGCGGACTTACTCTTGTCGAGGAGGGCCCGTTCGGAGTCATTGGCGCAATTACACCCTGCACAAATCCGCAGGAGACAATTTTCTGCAACACAATCGGAATGCTTGCGGCAGGCAATACAGTAGTATTTAATCCGCATCCGCAGGCAATCAAGACAACAATCTACGCGATCAACATGATGAACGAGGCTTCCCTGGAGGCCGGCGGTCCGGACAACATCGCGTGCACCGTTGAGCATCCGACGCTGGATACCAGCTCCGTTATGATGCATCACAAGGATATTCCTCTTCTGGTAGCTACCGGAGGTCCGGGCGTTGTAACCGCGATTCTTTCCTGCGGCAAGAGAGGAATCGGAGCCGGAGCAGGAAATCCGCCTGCACTGGTTGATGAGACGGCGGACATCCGCAAGGCGGCGGAGGACATCGTAAACGGATGCACCTTCGACAATAACCTTCCTTGCATCGCTGAGAAAGAGATCGTCGCTGTACAGCAGGTCGTTGACGAGCTGCTGCACTACATGGTAACCGAGCAGGGATGCTATCTCGCATCCAAGGAAGAACAGGACGCTCTCATCCGCACCGTCATGGATGAAAAGGGCAAGCTGAACCGCAAGTGTGTGGGACGTGACGCCAGAACACTTCTGTCCATGATCGGAGTTGAAGCGGATCCGGGTATCCGCTGCATCACATTCGTCGGAGAAAAAGAGAATCCTCTGATTTCCACGGAGCTGATGATGCCGATTCTGGGTATTGTCCCGGCAAAGGATTTTGATGACGCTGTTGAGAAATGCGTATGGCTGGAGCATGGCAACCGCCATTCCGCCCACATTCATTCTCATGATGTGGAACGCATTACGAAGTATGCAAGAGCAATGGATACCGCAATCCTCGTCAAGAACGGCCCGTCCTACGCGGCTCTGGGCTATGGCGGAGAAGGAATCTGCACCTTCACCATCGCGTCCAGAACAGGCGAGGGACTTACAAGCGCCAAGACCTTCACAAAGAAGAGACGCTGCGTAATGGTAGACAGCCTTTGCATCCGCTGATCAGGAGGAAATTACAGAATGGATATGAATCAGAATAATATAGAGGAGATTGTAAGACAGGTACTTTCAAGCATGTCCGGAACACCGGCACCTGCGAATGCCCCTGTCGCGGCACCTGCCTCAAGCGGTCCGATTCCGAAGACCGCGCATGTGGCGATGCTCACAGCACTTCAGCACTATGATGTGAAGGAGTTCCCGATCCCGGAGGTCGGCGACGATGATATCCTCGTAAGAGTCGAGGGAACCGGAATCTGCGGAACCGATCAGCATGAATTCAAGAAAGATCCCTTCGGCCTGATCCCGGTTGCTCTGGGACATGAGGGAACCGGAGAGATTGTAAAGATCGGTAAGAATGTAAAGGTTGATAGCGCCGGAAATCCGGTAAAGGTCGGCGACAAGATCGTCACCTGCATGATGTTCAAGGATGATCCGGATATCACAATGTTCGACCTGAACAAGAAAAATGTCGGAGCGGCTGACGTATACGGACTGATCCCGGATGATGACATTCATCTGAACGGATGGTTCTCCGATTACATCTTCATTAAGGGTTCCCGCGGATCTACATTTTTCAATGTATCCGATATGGATCTGAAGAGCCGTATCATCATCGAGCCTGCCGCAGTTCTGGTACATGCGGTTGAGAGAGCAAAAACGACCGGAATCCTTCGATTCAACAGCCGTGTCGTGGTACAGGGCGTCGGACCGATCGGACTTCTGTGCGTAGCGGTTCTTCGGACCATGGGTATCGACAATATCACAACAGTGGACGGCAATGATTCCAGACTGGAGTTCTCCAAGAAGATGGGAGCGACAAAGACAGTCAACTTCATGAACTACAAGGGAATCGACAACCTGGCGAACGCGGTTGCGGAGACCTTTGACGGACATCTGGCAGATTTTGCCTTCCAGTGCACAGGATCACCGATTGCGCATTCCAATATCTACCATTTCATCCGCAACGGCGGCGGTCTGTGCGAGCTTGGCTTCTTCATCAACAACGGAGATGCCACCATCAATCCGCACTTTGATCTCTGCTCCAAGGAGATCAACCTCGTCGGATCCTGGGTATACACACTGAGAGACTACGTAACAACCTTCTCCTTCCTGAAGAGAGCAAAGGCAATCGGTCTTCCGGTAACGGATCTGATCACAGATGCGTTCCCACTCGACAAGATCAACGAGGCACATGAGTTCGCTCTGGCACAGAAGGGATTCAAGATCGCGGTTACAAATGTACCGCTTGACGGAAATACAAATAATCACTGATGATGCTTGACATCGATCGGAATGACTACGATACTGATTGAAAGGAGTGCAGGACAATGGCAAAGGCCGTGGGTATTCTGGAGGTTTATGGTCTGACGTGCGCCTTTGTGGCTGCCGACGCCGGATGCAAGGCTGCCAATGTCACACTGGAGGTTTTTGACAAGAATAAGCCTGCACATGCCGATGAGCTTCCGGTTCCTCTTCTCGTCACGGTGAAGTTCAGAGGAAATGTCTCTGAGGTAAACGCGGCGATGGAGGCCGGGATCGAAAAGGCAAAAGAGATCAGCGGAGTTGTGCAGCACTATGTAATTCCCAATCCGGATGATCCGGGTGTTGAAAAGATGCTGAAAATCAGCGCACTAGACAAGTTTTGAACTTATCAGGAGGATTTGAGAAATGTCACAGGAAGCTTTAGGTATGATTGAGACCAGAGGTCTTACAGCTGCTATCGAGGCAGCCGATGCTATGACCAAGGCAGCAGAAGTTCATCTGATCGGTACAGAAAAGATCGGATCCGGACTGGTAACTGTACTTGTCCGCGGTGATGTCGGCGCTACAAAGGCTGCCGTAGAAGCCGGAAGCGCTGCTGCATCCAGACTTGGAGAGCTGGTTGCCACACACGTAATTCCGAGACCTCATGAGGATGTTGAGTACATTCTGCCGCATAATCTCGAGTAATCACTGAAGGAGCTGACGATCCATGGGAAATGCGTATGGCTTTATAGAAATAGTAGGCGTAACCGCAGCTATGGACGCCGTCGATATCATGTGCAAGGCAGCCGATGTGAGGCTTGCTTCCTGGGAACGGAAGCTCGGAGGACGTCTGGTCACCTTGATTATTGAAGGAGATGTCTCCTCTGTACAGACAGCGGTTGACGCGGTCATGAGGGAGTGCATCAAGAAACCAACTCTGAAAGCGGTCATTGCGAACCCACATGAGGAAATTGTAAAAATGGTTCAACTGAGCGCAAGCAGATGGAGAACAGTGGGAGATTACGCATGGCGGAAATAAAGAAAACGAAGGTAAATCCTTCCGGTAATGAAGAAAAAGCCGCAGCTGCGGAGCAGAAGAAGCCCGCAGAGAAGAAGATTATTTCGGAAACCGTGAAAAATATGGATGCCAGCACAGCAGAACCGGCAGAACCCGCAAAAGCGGAGAAGCCTGCAGAAGCAGAGAAGCCAGTAAAAGCGGAGAAGCCTGCAGAAGCGGAGAAGCCAGTAAAAGCGGAGAAGCCTGCAGAAGCGGTAAAGCCCACAGCGCCGGAGAAAGCAGTGGAAATGGCAGAAGCGGACAGCAGGGATTCAATAACCGAATCAGAAAAGACAGAAACCGTTCATATCGAAGAATCAGATAAAACACCAGTAAAAGCGGATGAGCCCGCACACACGAATTTCAAGGAGGAAAGAAAAATGACACAGGAAGCTTTAGGAATGGTTGAGACAAGAGGACTTGTAGCTGCAATCGAGGCAGCCGATGCAATGTGCAAGGCAGCAAACGTAAGCCTGATCGGAACAGAGAGAATCGGTTCCGGACTCGTAACTGTAATGGTTCGCGGAGATGTAGGCGCTGTTAAATCTGCGGTTGAGGCCGGCGGAAACAATGCTTCCCGTCTTGGAGAGCTGGTTGCGACTCACGTAATTCCGAGACCGCATCAGGATGTTGAGATGATTCTTCCGCATCTGAATAAGTAAGCATTTGTACCTTCAGGGGTTGCGAGGCTTATCAACGAAAGCATACAAAGTTTTATTCAGATAACGAGGTGTCATTTTGGATACAAATCAGATTGAAACCATCACCCGCATGGTGATCGAATCCTTAAACAAAGCGGAGGAAAAGCCCTCTAAGGGATTTCTCGTTCCGGTTGGTGTATCCGCGAGACACGTACATCTGACACAGGAGCATGTAGAGGCTCTGTTCGGTCCGGGCTATCAGCTCACCAGGAAGAAGGATCTGATGGGTGGGCAGTTTGCGTCGAACGAGCAGGTTACCATCGTAGGTCTCAAGCTCCGTGCCATTGAAAATGTTCGTATTCTGGGACCCGTGAGAAAGCAGACACAGGTGGAGATTTCCGCAACGGACGCAAGGACGCTCGGTATAAAGGCGCCGATCCGTCAGTCCGGCGATATCGCTGGCAGCGCGCCGATCGCGATTGTAGGGCCAAAAGGGGCCATTTATCTCAATGAGGGAGCGATTGTGGCGATGCGCCACATCCATATGTCTCCGAGAGATGCTGAGGCAGCCGGCCTCAAGAATGGAGATATCGTTTCCGTAAAAGCCGATAATGACCGCGGTACCATCTTCAATCATGTGGTGATCCGGGTGGACAAGAGTTTTACTCTTGAGATGCACATCGATACCGACGAGGCGAATGCGGCGGGAATCAAACAGGGTGATACGGTAACGATTATTCCGTAAACCATCATACGATAAAACGTGCCATAAACTGTTTAAGCTACGGATAGCTACGTGCTTTGCACACTTTAGTGCTGCCATGTTCTGCAGGGCAAACTCTTTGCAGTTCGGCAGCACTGCTTGTACATAAATAGAAATTTTTTGCTCACGGAACCCGGCGCGTGATGTGCGTCGGAAGGTTCTGTCTGCATTTTTCTGATGAGATAATCATACAAAAGATAATTCTGTCTGTATTTTCAGACAAACGAATCATACAAAGAATAATCCTGTCTGTGATTTAGAGATGAAAGAATCATATATAAGGATAATGATGGAGGAAATATGATAGCAGGAAAGGTTGTAGGAAGTCTGATTTCCACCCGTAAAAGTGAAAAACTGGTCGGAAATAAATTTATGATTGTAGAACCACTGCATCATATGGCGGCGGACACACGCCAGATCATAGCCATCGATGTAATCGGTGCCGGAATCGGTGAATATGTTTTGATTGCGCAGGGAAGTGCTGCCAGAATCGGCTGTGATATGCAGGACGCTCCGGTAGACGCGGCAATCGTCGGCATCATCGATGACAACGGTTATTTTGAAGAAGAAAATTCTGGAATGGAGAAAGCATGAAATTTGAGGAGTTGCAGCAAAAACTGAAGGACGGCGGCGTAGTCGGTGCCGGTGGCGCCGGATTTCCGTCCTATGCAAAGTTGAATAAAAATGCGGATACCATTCTGTTAAACTGCGCAGAATGCGAACCGCTTCTGCAGCCACATAGACAGCTGCTCCGCAGCCATGCGGATGAGATACTCGCAGGACTCCATATGGTAGCCGAGACCGTCGGGGCAAAGCAGGCGATCATCGGAATCAAGAAGTCCTATGAACATGCAATTGCAGCCGTCGAAAAAGAAATCGGCAAATATCCGGAGATGAAGATTCATTACCTTCAGGAAGTATATCCGATGGGGGATGAGGTCATCCTGATCTACGAGTGTACCGGACGGGTCGTTCGTCCGGGCGGTCTTCCGATTGAGCAGGGCTGCATTGTATATAATGTAGAAACCATGTACAACATCTATCGGGCTGCGGTAGAGGATAAGCCGGTCACCTTCAAATATCTGACGATTATCGGTGAGGTATCAAAGCCGATCACAGTTCCTGTATCTGTCGGATGTTCCTTCAAATCTGTGGTGGATCTCGCGGGAGAGCTTACCTGTGAGGATCCGGTGTATTTTGTCGGCGGTCCGATGATGGGCCGTATTCAGCCGCATGATGGAAGGGTTACGAAGACAACAAATGCAATTCTGGTTCTTCCGCAGGATCATCCACTTGTCATGAAGAAGCGCAGAAAGTCGAAGATTGATCTGGCGAGAGCCGCGTCAATCTGCTGTCAGTGTGAGACATGTACCGATTTGTGTTCGCGTCATGCGCTCGGACACCCGATTGATCCCGCAAGATTTATGAGATCCGCCTCCAATGCGGATTTTCAGGATCTGAACCCGTTCCTGAATACAAACTTCTGCTCACAATGCGGTATCTGCGAGCTGTATGCGTGCCCGCAGGACCTTGCGCCGAGGACCTTGATCGGAGAGTACAAGGCGGGGCTGAGGGCAAAGGGAATCAAGCCGCCGGTTGTTGAAGCGGTTCCTGTAAAACCGTCCAGAGAATTCCGGAAGGTCCCGGAGGACAGACTGAAGGCCCGTCTGGGACTGAGCAAATACGATCTGCCCGCGCCCCTGGATGATGAACTGCAGCCCGAGAAAACCGTACGCATCCTTCTCAGACAGCATATCGGTGCACCGGCTGTTCCGATCGTCAAGGTCGGTGATCACGTGGAATACAGGCAGATGGTTGCGAAAGCACCGGATGGCCTTGGAGTTGCGATGCACGCATCTCTGCCGGGCGTTGTAACGGACGTGAACGATACGTTCATCAGGATCAGAAAAGAGTAAGAAAGGACGTAGGCGGCTATGAGTAAAGCAATCGGAATGATTGAGTTTAAGAGTATTCCAACGGGTATTACCGCGGCGGATCTGATGGTAAAGACCGCAGACGTTGACATTGTCGAGGCGCAGACGGTCTGCCCCGGAAAGTATATAGCTATTATCACCGGAGATCTCAGTGCGGTGAAAGCATCTGTGGAAGCGGCAAGCACGGCATATGAGTCCGAGCTTATCGATAATTTCGTACTCGGAAATCCTCATGAATCTCTCTTCCCGGCAATGTACGGGGCCAGCGAGATCGGAGAGGTGAATTCGCTCGGTATTCTGGAGACCTTTGATGTTGCTTCGCTGATCGAGGCGGCAGATGCGGCTGCGAAGACAGCCATTGTGCAGGTGATTGAACTGCGTCTCGCAAAGGGCATGTGCGGTAAGTCCTTCATGCTGCTCACCGGTGAGGTTTCTGCTGTGACAGCTTCCATTGAAAAGGCAAGGGAGATCGCAGGAGAGAAGGGAATGTATTTGGATTCACAGGTGATTGCGCATCCGGACCAGAAGATTATTCAGACCATTCTGTAAGATGAATATTCAGCTCCGGGAATCCTTTCTCGGGGCTGCTTTTTATCTGCGCGGGCAGTGAACTGCATCAGAATATGAAGTGATTGTGAGCAGAGTCAGCCGCGAGTATGAGAGATAACCCGCGAAGCGCATATGATCATTATCTTGATGTAGGAGGAAATAAGAGTGCTTGCAATTGAACGACGTAATTTGATACTTGAGAAGCTGCAGGACAACAAGAAAGTTGTCGTCAGCGAACTGAGCAAGCTTTACCACGTCTCGGAAGAAACCATCCGCCGGGACCTGGAGAAACTCGAGCAGGACGGATACGCCACGAAAAGCTATGGCGGCGCGGTGCTGAATGAGAACGTGGGTTTTGATATGCCGCTCACGGTGAGAAGCCGCAAGAATGTCGTTGCAAAGCAGAAAATAGCGGAGATTGCGGCGGGGATCATACATGATGGAGATCACATCATGCTCGACGCAAGCTCCACAGATCTTTTTATCGCGAAGGCAATCAAGAACAAGCAGAGACTGACCGTGGTCACAAATTCCATCGAGATCATTCTGGAGCTGTCCGAGGTTCCCGGGTGGACGATTATTTCAACGGGCGGAACACTCAAGGAAGGATATCTTGCCCTGATCGGCCCGGAAGCAGAGAAGTCCGCGAACGCTTACTATGCGGATAAAGCCTTTGTGTCCTGCAAGGCTCTGAACCGTGATCACGGGATCATGGATTCTCTCCAGCAGTTCACATCTCTGAAAAAGGTGACCATCGAATCGGCTGCGAAGAGCTATCTGGTACTGGACAGCACCAAGTTCGACAAGACAGCGTTCTCCAGAATCGATACATTGGAGCGCATCTATGGAGTGATCACCGATCAGAAGCCGGACGACTACTGGGTGGAGTATTTTGAACGCGAAGGAATCCAACTCTGTTATCCTGAGACGGCCGGACATTGACGCGGATCGGTGAAATTTTTGCTGAGGTACTGCTGAAATTTTGCTGAAATTTGCTGGGATTTTGCAACTTACACATATTGACACAGGATTTACTTCGTGCTATGCTAGTACAGAGACAACGAAGTAGGTCCTTTTTTTTTACGCTTTTTTGGTAGAAAGAGGCGGTGAACGTGATCGTTTCCCATTTGCCAGAAATGCAGAAAAATCTGGGCCCGATTTTAGTGTTTATTACAGTGGAGGTGGAAGTCGTGCGTACCAGAATTACATTAGCATGTACAGAATGCAAACAGCGCAACTACAATACGACGAAGGATAAGAAGACACATCCGGAGCGTATGGAAATCAAGAAGTACTGCAGATTCTGCAGAAAGCATACGCTGCACAGAGAGACCAAGTAATTGAGAGCCTTCGTTCTTTCGTTTTCTCTGGTGAGGTGAGTTTATGGCAGACGATGCAAAGAAGAACAAGGCCGGGAAACCAGCAAATGCCGACAAGAAAAAGGGCAGCTGGGCGAAGGGCCTGAAGACTGAATGGGACAAGATCGTATGGACAGAACCGAAGACACTCGGCAGACAGACCGCAGCTGTCGTTGCCATCTCGGTGGTTGTGTGCGTACTGATCACGCTGGTAGATAATCTGGGACTGCAGGTTATGCAGTTGATCATTGGGTAAGGAAAAGGTGGATCAATGTCAGATTCTGAAGCAAAATGGTATGTAGTTCATACTTATTCCGGTTATGAGAATAAGGTGAAGGCTAACATTGAGAAGACAATCGCAAACAGACACCTTGAAGACCAGATCCTGGAAGTCCGCGTACCGATGGAGGAGGTCGTTGAGGTAAAGAACGGCACGAAGAAACAGGTACAGCGAAAGATGTTTCCGGGATATGTGCTCCTTAACATGGTTATGAATGACGACACATGGTACGTCGTTCGCAATACCAGAGGCGTTACCGGATTTGTAGGTCCGGGTTCCAAACCGGTTCCGCTGTCACCGGCTGAGATGCAGCCGCTGGGAGTTGACGCCGGTGAGAAGGTTGTCATCGACCTCGAGGTCGGTGATCAGGTTGTCGTTATCGGAGGTGTGTGGAAGGATTCCACAGGTACCGTGTCGGCAATCAATCAGAGTAAACAGACCGTTACTATTAACGTTGAGCTGTTCGGACGTGCGACGCCGGTTGAAATCAGCTTCGCAGAAGTCCGCAAGGCCGGCTGACGGCCAGTGGGAGGGACATTCCCGCAAATACCACATTATTTTAGGAGGTGCCGAAAATGGCAAAGAAAGTTACAGGTTACATTAAATTACAGATTCCTGCAGGCAAAGCTACTCCAGCTCCGCCGGTTGGTCCTGCTCTTGGTCAGCACGGTGTAAACATCGTACAGTTTACCAAGGAGTTCAATGCAAGAACTGCTGATAAGGGAGATCTTATCATTCCTGTAGTTATTACAGTTTATGCAGACAGAAGCTTCAGCTTCATCACAAAGACTCCGCCGGCAGCAGTACTTATCAAGAAGGCATGCAACCTCAAGAAGGCTTCTGGAGAACCGAACAAGACAAAGGTCGCTACCATCACAAAGGATCAGATCAAAGAGATCGCCGAGATGAAGATGCCAGACCTTAATGCAGCATCCGTAGAGAGCGCCATGAGCATGATCGCGGGAACCTGCCGCAGCATGGGCGTTGTCGTTGAGGACTGATTCGGTCGACAGTAACTTTCGTAAGTGTCTGACGTTTCCTTCGGAGAAAGCGCTAATTCTTGCATGTGCGCCGGAAGGACGGACACAAATCGTGGGAGGGAAAATCCCGCAACTACCACAGGAGGTATTTTTAAAATGAAACACGGAAAGAAATACGCAGAAGCTGCAAAAGCTATTGACCGCGCAAATCTGTATGATCCGGCAGAGGCAATTGCCCTTGCAAAAAAATCTGCAGTAGCTAAGTTTGATGAGACAATTGAAGTACATATCCGTACAGGCTGTGACGGACGTCATGCGGATCAGCAGGTACGTGGAGCTGTTGTACTTCCTCACGGAACCGGCAAGAGCGTTCGTGTACTTGTATTCGCAAAGGGAGCAAAGGCTGATGAGGCTAAGGCTGCCGGCGCTGATTTTGTAGGCGATATGGATCTGGTTCCGAAGATCCAGAACGAAGGATGGCTTGATTTTGACGTTGTTGTTGCGACACCGGATATGATGGGTGTTGTAGGACGTCTGGGCCGTATCCTCGGACCGAAGGGCTTAATGCCGAACCCGAAGGCCGGAACAGTTACCATGGACGTAACAAAGGCGATCAACGATATCAAAGCAGGTAAAGTTGAGTACCGTCTTGACAAGGCAAATATCATTCACGTTGTAATTGGTAAAGCTTCCTTTACGGAAGAGCAGCTGAATGACAACTTCCAGACACTGATGGCAGCTATTAACAAAGCCAGACCTGCCGCACTGAAGGGCCAGTATCTGAAATCCGTTTCCGTTGCTCCTACAATGGGACCGGGCGTGAAGATCAACCCGATCAAGGTAAGCGCATAATTTCGTCGCAAAATTATGTGAGGGCTTTTTTGAAAGCTGTATATAAGGAACGTCTGTCTGCGAATGCGGTCTGCACAATTGCTTTCGCGGCAGGTTCCGGCAAGAATCCGGCCATTTTGGCCGGATTTTTTTACGTGAACAGTGAGCCGCGGCCGAATGCGAAGTATTCGTGTGCGGCGAGCGGCGCGATAGCGAGATAAAACTCGCGCAGCGTGTTTTATCTCGTTGCAGAAGAAAAATTGAAGGTATATTCGGGGGTTCAGTGGAAGAGTCATGGACAGGCTTGTGTTTATATTATCAAAATGTTTTCAGCTTACCGGTGTGAGTATCTCTTTGTATAAGAAGGGAGAAATGATCTTCAGTGCCGGTACAGAAGATTTTTACCCAATTCGGGATACGAAGGAATTCAGGCAGAGGCTGATTCAGACGGCGCAAAGTCAACAGGTACCCCTGATCGGGCGGGATGTGCATAAGGTAATGTTTGCATGTGCTGGCGGCGGGGATTCCTTCTGCTTTTTGGGGCCTGTTTCGACAGAGCATTTAAACCGTATAAAGGTGCATCGTTTCTATTTTGATATGGGAATGCGCAAGGGCATGGAGAAGCAGATTCCGTATCTTCCTCTTCCACGATTGCTGGCGTGTGTTGAGATCATAGCGGCTGAACTAACCGGTCATACATATACGGACGAGGAGATTCTTGACGCGAATGCAATCCGGGATGATTCGGAGTTGACCGCAGAAAAAAAGAAGAGCCTGGAGCGGCAGGATGTGATGGAGGAAGCTGCGCATCATACTTACATGGAGGAGCGAAAACTTTTGGATTGTGTGCGGGAGGGGCGCGTCGAGGAAGCCCTCGGCATGAATGCGCGGATGGATGCAGAGATCGGGATGATGTCAAAAAATGAAACGGAGCAGTGCCGGAAGCTGGCTACGGTGGCGATTGCTCTATCAGTCCGGGCAGCGATTGATGGAGGACTCTCGCCGGCAGAAGCCTATCAAATGAGTGATGATTTTCTTCAGAAGCTGGATGCATGCAACGATGTTTCCACACTGATCGCTATGCGCAATCGGGCCGTTCGTGAGATTACGACAAAGGTACATGATCGTCTTATGAAAAGAAAAAGGTCCAGTTATGTTGAACGATGTTGTGACTATGTGAATAAAAATTATAGAAATAAGATTTATCTGACAAAGATTGCGTCGGAGCTTGGAATCAGTCCGTCATACCTTTCCCGCCTGTTCGCAAGAGAAATGGGAGTGACACTTCAGGATTATATCGTTCGAATACGCATAGAATATGCGGCAAATCTTTTGAGATTTTCGAATGAAAGTATTTCTACGATCCTACATTTTTACTCAGCAACTTTCTGCATTGTTGGTCTGCAACTTCGTCGGAGACCTTCTTCCCGCTTTTTACGTGATCGTTTTTCTATAGAATTTCGTGGGCAAAAGTACTATAATACATATCACATGAGTATTTGCCAGGAGATATGGCCGTTGAAAAAATACATTGACAAATGAAAATGAGCATTCATATATCCTGGACAGATTCAGTGATGATGGAAAAGGGGAAGAATATGAAAAGAAAAAGGTTTGTTCAGCTATTAGCAGTGGTAACAGCGGCTGCAACGTTGTTTACAGCCTCGCCTGTTTTTGCTGCGGATGCGAATGGCTCTGTTGGAGCCGGAACGATAGAAGGAGCGTCAGACACCGCGACGAACAGCAGCAGTACCGCAGAGAACGGTGCAGCGGAGAGCAAGACCACGACGGTTACATCCGCGGGCAGTGAAACGGCGGGTAGTTCATCTTCAGGGAGTACCGATACAACAGAGACTGGAAGTCCGGCTGCCGAAAACAAAAATTCCGGCGACAACGCGGCTGAGAGCACGGTGATGACTGCATCGAAGGAATCAGAAAGCGCGGAGGCAGATTCCGCATCCGATTCATCGGAAACGAAGGATACTTCTGAGGAGTCTGAAGAAGAGAAGAAAGAGACAGAGGAGAAAGACGACAAAGACGACACTCAGGAGATACCCGTTGTCAGCTATGCGGCTCATGTTCAGCAGAAGGGGTGGCCGGCAGAGGACACCGTTTCCGGAACAGACGCTCCGACTTTTGCGGGATTTACGGGCAAGCGTCTTCGTGTTGAGGCAATCCGGGCCAGCGTGAAAGGCGATCAGAATCTCGGCATCACATATAATACTTATGTGCAGCGAAAGGGATGGACCGGATCGCAGAGCGACGGGGCAGTTGCGGGAACGACGGGACAGAGCCTCAGGGTCGAAGCAATTGTCATGGAGCTGACCGGAACCGATGCGGACAAGTACGATCTTTATTACCGCGTGCATGTGCAGAGCTTTGGATGGCTTGCATGGGCAAAAAACGGAGAGGTGGCCGGCACAACGAATCTGAGCCGCCGTATCGAGGCATATGAAGTTGCAATTGTGAAGAAGGGAGAGGCGGCACCTGAGAGATCTGCCGCACGTAATGTCGCTTATCTCACTGTTCCGACAGTAACCTATCAGACCCATGTGCAGAGATACGGATGGAGTCAGGGAGAGGTATCGAACGGCGCACTTAGCGGGACGACCGGACAGGGACTGCGGATGGAGGCGCTGAAGATCCATCTGGGCAACACAACCGGATTCACGGGTGGTATTTCATACTGCTCCCATATACAGAGACTCGGATGGGAACAGAACTGGAAGTCTGACGGAGTGATGACCGGGACAGAAGGAAAGGGACTTCGCCTGGAGGCGATCCGGATCCGGCTGACCGGTGAGATGGCAAATTGTTTTGATGTGTATTATCGCACGCATGTGCAGAGATTCGGCTGGACCGGATGGGCGTCAAACGGGGCGGACTGCGGATCCGCCGGCTATGGGTATCGTCTGGAGGCAATTGAGATCCGAATAGTGGCCAAGGGATGGGGCGCGCCCGGAAGTACGGCAAACACATTCCATCAATACACGATCCGGGACACCTATCCGCAGGCCTGCGCAAGACTGGATCAGGTGGGATGGAATCTGCGCAGTGCGCTGAATGCCGCCGCGGGACTCCGGTATGTCAGCACCTCTTACGCGCTGACTGCTTCCAATGTCAGCACAATCGCAAGCTACGGCTTTACTACAGGACGGGGCGACTGTTATGTGATGGCATGCTGCTTCTATGAGATGGCGAAAGCACTCGGATATGATGCACATGTTATGTTTGGATATGTTCCGCTTCGCTCCGAAGGTCTCGGCGTACATTCGTGGGTAGAAATTGACAACTACCAGGGCGGTACCGGAGTGTTCGATCCGGATTTCCAGCATGAAAGCGGCAGCGACGGTTTCAATCTCTATTACGGCAAACCCGGAACCTGGAGATATACGAGTGGAAGCAGAATAAATTAACAGGGTGTCCGCTATCCATGACAGCAGTATAGCATCAGGCAACTATGACACGAATAAGGCTGTATATAAATAATCATATCATTTATCAGGAGATGTATTCATGAAAAAGAAATTCCAGCACAACATTACCAGAATTCCGCTTACAGCGATGACGGTCATACTCACAGGCTCTGCGCTTCTTCTGGGAGGCTGTGGAAAGACTTCCGCTCCCGCGTCATCTGCCGCGTCGGTGACAGAAGCACCGGCTGCGCTTGAGGCGGTTGTCTCCTCAAGTACCAGTTCGGTTTCTTCCTCTTCCGCAGAAAAGGAGGAGAAAAAAATCATCGGTACAAAGGCGGAAGGTGCAAATATCGTACATATGGAGCTGACGAATGCCACCGGAAAGGTAATTACCGGTTTTTGCGTGAAATACGCAGGGCAGGAAGCATATGGCAGCAATATGCTTCCATCCGGTGAAAAATTCGCGGCCGGTGAAACCCGTACACTTTATTATGACGAATCCGAAGCTCTCAAGTCGGTGAATTCGGAGGATTCGTCCGATTCTGCCCCGGTTGTTAATCCGGACTATTCTATTCGTCTGACCTTTGATGATCAATCAGAGCTTGAACTGCATTCCGTACCTGTAAACGACATCAAGACAGCATCCATTATGCTGAATACAGATGGATCCTTCCTGTTTCTGAAGTATGTTTCCCTGTCCACAGGAGAAACTATCAGTACAGAGGATGGAGAGAAGGCAGCTCTGGAGGCATCCAAGGCAACACCTTCTCCGGATCCGACGCAGGCGGCGACAGAAACACCCGCAGCAGAGGCTCCCGCTGCAGAGCAGGGCACAACAGATCAGGCAGCTACAGAACAGGCCGCAGCACCTGAGGAGAGCAGTACGTACACTGCTCCGTCGGATACGTATACCGATCCATCGGCTGCTTATACGGCACCCTCGACGACGGATACGACCGATTCTGGCGCCGGACAGGCGGAAACAACGCCGGCTCCGGTTGCTACGGATCAGGGAGCGGACTCAGGCGAAGGATGTATTGACGACGGACTGACCTGGTAAGGGGCAGGATGAGTTCATGGAGGACGCAGGCAGGGCTGTGGTGCACATGGCGCGCGGGCTGATGCCTGTGTTTTCCTTGTCTGCCTATACCGTTATCATGTTGCGGATATCCCGCCTGTATATTACGTTTCCTAGGAGGAGACCATGTCACTGACATCAAATCTTTTTTTTCTCTTTCTGGCAGTCTGTCTGCTCTGTTATTATCTGGTGCCGAGTGGCCGGCGTTGGGTTGTGCTTCTTGCGGCGAGCATTGTCTTCTACCTGTCCTGCGGCATTCCCGCATTTCTCTGCCTGTTGTATTCCGCAATTGTCACGTACCTGACAGGACTGGCAATCGAACGCATCTATGCCAGATACACAGACAGGAAAGAATCCCGCAAGAGGGCGAGAAGAATAGTTATTCTCGGCATGGTGCTTGATTTTGCCATGCTGGGTGTGTTGAAATACACCAATGATATTCTGGGAATTATCGGTCAGATTCTTCATGGGGATTTTTCTCTGAAGGGTATTCTGCTTCCTCTTGGAATCTCATACTACACTTTTCAGACGGTGAGTTATATTCTGGACGTATACTGGAAACGAACCGGGGCAGAGAAGAATTTTTTCCATTATATGCTGTTTGTTTCGTTCTTTCCGCAGCTGGTTCAGGGACCCATCGGAAGGTACAAGACCTTAATGCCGCAGCTGCTCGAAGGACACGAATTATCTTTCCGGAATCTCAGATTTGGTCTGATGCGTATGGTATGGGGACTGTTCAAGAGCATGCTTCTGGCAGGTTGGGCAGGACTTTATCGTAAGGCCATCTGTGCCGACCTTGACCGGTTTTCCGGTATCGCGATATTTATCGTACTTCTGTACTCCGTTGAACTGTATGGCAGTTTCTCGGGAGGCATTGATTTTGTTCTTGGAATCGCTGAACTTTTCGGGATCCGTCTGGATGAAAATTTCCGGCGTCCCTATTTTTCGGTATCCATTTCCGATTTCTGGCGCCGCTGGCATATCACCCTCGGTACATGGATGCGTGACTATGTCATGTACCCCCTGACTCTTTCCCGGTGGATGGGCAGGGTCGGAAAAAATGCCAGAAAACGCTTCGGCAAGAGAACTGGGCTCCTGATTCCGATGTGCATCTCGAGTATCATCGTTTTTTTTGTGGTCGGACTCTGGCATGGAGCCGCCCTCAACAACATCGGGTGGGGACTGTATAACGGTGTGCTCATTGCCGCGAGCAACCTTTTGGGTGACTCCTTCCGGAAATGGAAAACGGCTCTTCGTGTCAACGAAAAATCGATGTATTGGAAATTTTTTACCATCATCCGGACGTTTATCCTTGTCAACATCGGCTGGCTCTTTGACACCACGAAGAATTTTGGAGAAGCTGTGAAGGTAATTTATTTCAGCTTCACAAGACTGCATCCCTCCCAGTTTTTATCTATTGCTGCCGGCAGGCTCGGCGCCTCCTACACGCCGACGGCATTGATCATTCTGGGATCCGGCGTCGTTCTGCTGTTCATCATCAGCCTTCTTCAGGAACAGGGGATGCAGGTCCGGGAATGTCTTTCCCGACGCCCGGTTCTCGTACAGGTTCTGATCTTTACCGCCCTGTTGGCTGTGACTGCTCTGCTTTCGCCAATGGCGGCAGAAAGAGGTTTTATTTATGCACAATACTAAAATTTTCGCTGTGCTGAAGTTTGTGGGCTGTGTGGCGGTTTTTACTGCCATACTGCTGGTTCTCGATCTGCTTTTGTATCCCTGCACGTATGTCCGCAATGACGTGCATGCTCTGGCATCCGGGCAGAACGATGTGGTCATTCTCGGAACCTCCAACTCACGCATGGGCATTGATCCGGATACTTTGCTGAAGGGAACGGGTCTGAAGGGACATAACCTGGCGAACGGAGGAGAGTATCTGTGCGATTCCTACTATATGCTGAAGCTGGCTGTGGAAGAGAACCGGCCATCTACAGTGATCCTGGATGTTGATCCGGGATATCTTGTGACGGAAAAGGAAAAGGGGAACAACTACCTGCTCTTTTATCACGAATTTCCGTTTTCAGCGGCAAAACTCAGCTATCTGGCTGCAATTATGCCGGAAAGCGATTTCCGGGCACTGTTGTTTCCATCCTATGAGTATCCTCTGAAGAGTATGCTTCCGCGGATTCCATCCAATGTGAGGGTGAAACTGAGCGGCGATTACAGTGCGGATCAGTTCAGCACAGCGAATATGCTCTATCATGCGGATGGATTTATTGAGCGTTATCCGGTTGCGGAAGAGAACTTTCCCGGCTGGAATCCGGTCCTTTTTGAAAAGGACAAGGTAAAGGAAGATAATATCTCCTATCTTAATAAAATAGTCCGTCTGTGCGATGAAAATAACATCCGGCTTGTTGCGACTACACTTCCCCAGCCGGATCGTTCGCTTGTGTCTTTTCCGGAAAATTATGAGGCTGCCTGGGATTACCTGAGTGATTATATGAAGAGAAACGGGGTAGAATATTACAACTTCAACCGCGAATACTACAGCAGTTTTTCGCATGACGTGTCCTGCTTTGTTGACTATGACGGGCATATGAACGGAGACAGTGCGGAAAAGTTTTCAGCTCTGTTAAGAGATATGCTGTTCGATAAGAAATCGTAAAGCCGAAGCCTAGAAGGATCCTGAAATGGGAGAAGCTTCGAATTGCGAGTGACTTTGCAATGCAAAGGACTTTGAAATATGAGAGACTTTCGTGCTGCGGTTCTGATGAGCCCAGATACGGGATAATGTACTGGCATTTATGCATTTGATGCAGCCGGATTTATATGGAGGAAAATACATGGCAAAGCTTGTTATGGAATATCTGGAGGAGACGGCAAAGAAGTATCCGGATAAGGCCGCATATGTTGACAAGGATCGCACGATTACCTTTTCGGAAACGAGGCAGGAAGCT
The DNA here is from genome assembly GCF_052118825.1 of Bilifractor sp. LCP21S3_A7. Taxonomy (NCBI): domain Bacteria; kingdom Bacillati; phylum Bacillota; class Clostridia; order Lachnospirales; family Lachnospiraceae; genus Bilifractor; species Bilifractor sp. LCP21S3_A7. The sequence continues at coordinate 41,780 of NZ_JBQKGL010000004.1, forward strand.
CTTCATGTCGCGGGTGCGCTGGTGAGGCGTCACCTCTTCAAAAAACCGGTGGCCGTGTACATGGACAAGCGCGTGGAATGTATACCCGCAATGCTCGGAATTGCATATAGCGGCAATTTTTATACCGTTCTTGATACACAGATGCCAGATACAAGGATCCGGCATATCCTGAATGTTCTGGACCCGGCGGTAATCCTCACGGACCGGTCACACGAAAGTGCTGTCCTTTCCATAAAAGGCGGCGCGGAGATTCTGATCTATGAGGACGCGCAGGAATCTGCCTGCGAGGAAGAAGAAATTCTGAATGTCATGAACAAGATCCTGCCCACGGATGTCTTATATGTGCTCTTCACCTCGGGCTCTACCGGAACGGCAAAGGGTGTCGTTACCCCGCACCGCGCAGTGGTAGACTATGTGGATGCGGCAACCGATGCCTTTCATTTCACAAGCCGCGATGTAATGGGTAACGAGGCGCCCCTGTATTTCGTGATGTCACTGCTTGATGTTTATTCTACACTCCGAAACGGAAGTACTACCTGCATCATTCCCCGCCTTTATTTTTCCTTCCCCGCACTTCTGATGCGTTTTCTGGAAGAAAAAAAGGTGACCGTACTGTACTGGGTGCCGTCAGAGCTCGTGGTTCTGGCTAATCTGAAGGCTCTGAAGCTTTCGGATCTCTCCACTGTCCGAATGGTCATGTTCGGTGGAGAAATTATGCCGATCAAACAATTGAATATGTGGAGGGAGGCACTTCCTCAGGCTGATTTCATCAACCAGTACGGACCGACAGAAACTACTGACGGCGGGTCCTATTACTTTGTTGACCGGGAATTTCCGGAAAATGCGCGGCTCCCGATCGGAAAACCATTCCGGAACTATGATTTCATGATCCTGGATGAGAACAATCGGAGAATTACGGACAGTGCGGGGGGATCCGGAGAACTCTGTGTGCGCAGCAATTCCCTCACCTACGGATATTACAGGAATCAGGAGATGACAGACCGTGTTTTCACACAGAACCCTCTGAACTCCTGTTATGAGGAGAAAATCTATCATACGGGAGACCTCGTGCAGTATAACGACCAGGGAGAGATCATTTTTGTCGGCCGCAAGGATTTCCAGATCAAATATATGGGACAGAGGATTGAACTGGGCGACATCGAGGCAAATGTCTCCGCAATAAAAGGGGTTGAGGAAAACTGTTGTGTATACAACGAAGCGAAAAAGAGGATCGTTCTGTTTTACACAGGTAAAGCGGAAGAATCTTTTGTAAACGAAGAACTGGCCAAGATGCTGCCGGCATATATGATCCCCGGGCGCCGCGTCCATCTTGATTCCATGCCGCATAACCTGAATGGAAAAATTGACCGGGCAAAACTGAAAAGCAATGCCGCGGATCTCTGATTTTTGATGCAGCTGCCTCCCTTAGAATCCGATATTCTTATGTGATTCAAAGAGGAACGGAAAGCGGCATGGGTAAGAGACAACAAGTGTGAAAAATGTGATAAAAAGGAGAAAAACTGATGGATAATTCTATGGAAAAACTGATGAACATTCTGGATGAGATCAAACCCGGAGAGGATTTTACAAGAACAGATCTGGTTTCCGGAGGTGTATTGAAATCATTTGATATGATGCTTCTGATCCAGGAAATTAATGATGCCTTTGATGTCCAGATTCCTCTGGAGGATATCCTCCCGGAGAACTTCGAATCAGCGGAGAAGATTATGGAGACAATCCGGAAGCAGCTCTAAGATGTCCGGAAGCGGTTGAGATATATGGGGCTCTTTGAGATATGTGCTGAAAGCGATAATCGGATATACCTGATTCTGTCAGAAATAAGAATTCTGCTGCAGGGATGGGAAATGAATTGAGGTGAGAGAAAGCTGTATGAAAAAGAAGTTTTTCGTTCAATCTATCATGGCGATCACTACCATAGGAATGCTGTTTACTGCGCTCCCGGTTCTGGCTGAGGACGTGGTACCTTCTGTTGTTTCTTCGGTTTCTGTGTCTTCATCAGCGAATGAGGCGGAAGAATCTGTGACTGCTGGATCCGGAAGCGGGACAGGTGGAAGCACATCAGCAAAGGAGGACTTCAGCAGGACGACAGAAGCTGGATCCAACCCGTCGGAAACGAAGGAAACTTCTGAGAAGTCTGAAAAAGAAATAGAAGAAAAAGAGAGAGAAGACGCTCAGGGAATGCCTGTTGTCAGCTATGCCGCTCATGTTCAGCGAACAGGATGGCCGGACAAAGAGGTCATTTCCGGGGAAACCGCACAAACTTACGCGGGATCTACGGGAAGAGGCCTTCGTGTTGAGGCGATCCGGGCCAGCGTGAAAGGCGATCAGAATCTCGGCATCACATATAATACTTATGTGCAGCGAAAGGGATGGACCGGATGGCAGAGCGACGGGGCAGCTGCGGGAACGACGGGACAGAGCCTCAGGGCCGAAGCAATCGTCATGAAGCTGACCGGAGACGATGAGAAGAAGTACGATCTTTATTACCGCGTGCATGTGCAGAGCTTCGGATGGCTTGCATGGGCGAAAAACGGAGAGGTGGCCGGCACAACGAATCTGAGCCGCCGTATCGAGGCATATGAAGTTGCAATTGTGAAGAAGGGAGAGGCGGCACCTGCGAGATCTGCCGCACGTAATGTCGCTTATCTCACTGTTCCGACAGTAACCTATCAGACCCATGTGCAGAGATACGGATGGAGTCTGGGAGAGGTTTCAAACGGTGCTACTGGCGGGACGACCGGACAGGGACTGCGGATGGAGGCGCTGAAGATCCATCTGGGCAACACAACCGGATTCACGGGCGGTATTTCATACTGTTCCCATATACAGAGACTCGGATGGGAACAGAACTGGAAGTCTGACGGAGTGATGACCGGGACAGAAGGAAAGAGACTTCGCCTGGAGGCGATCCGGATCCGGCTGACCGGTGAGATGGCAAATTGTTTTGATGTGTATTATCGCACGCATGTGCAGAGATTCGGCTGGACCGGATGGGCGTCAAACGGGGCGGACTGTGGATCCGCCGGCTATGGGTATCGTCTGGAGGCAATTGAGATCCGAATAGTGGCCAGGGGAAGCGGCGCGCCCGGAAGTACGGCAGATACGTTCCATCAATACACAGTCCGGGATGCTTATCCACTGGCCTGCGCAAGACTGGATCAGATAGGATGGAATCTGAGAGCTGCATACAACTGGGCAAGAAATTTCAGATACATATCTATGGATATACCGTCGTCCAGAGGAGCCAGATACTTTGCCACTCTTGCCTTTAAAAATCAGAGCGGTGATTGTTACGGAAAATCAGCTTCGTTTTATGAGATGGCAAAAGCTCTGGGTTATGATGCACACTGGGTTGTTGGCTATGTAGCAGCATCAGGTGGAGGACGAGAAGAACATGGGTGGGTGGAAATCGATAATTATAATGGCGGAACCCATGTATTTGATCCATCCTTTGAACAGGGAGTTCACAAGAATGGATTTGCGATTACTTACGGTCAGAAAGGTACCTGGAAATATCTCGACTACTCGAGACAGAATTGAGGAAGCAAAAGGGAACCTGACAGATCGGAGAGATCGTGCTTACTTTATGGTGTGACATCTAACACGCGGTATCTAACAATCGAAGAAATAATACTTATTATGATAAATGAACGGATTTACATCCTGCCAGCTGATCTGATGTCAGATGGCAGGATATTTTTTATGCGAACAGTGAGCCGCAGCCGAATGCGAAGTATTCGTGTGCGGCGAGCGTCGCGATAGCGAGATAAAACTCGCGCAGCGTGTTTTATCTCGTTTACGGACTGGTGTTGGGCCTGAACAGTAACCGGGATCATGATTTCTGTTTCAATAGAGGCTTTATATAGATTTATGCAATCGATTGTGATATCGTGATATGGATATTATATAAATGAAACAGAATTTTCGATAATGTGCATTTTTGAATGAGGTGGAAATAATGCGGCAACCAAGACTGTGGATAGTTATTCCCTGCTATAATGAGCGCGATGTTCTTCCAATAACAGCTCCGTTATTTTTGAAAGAGTTAAAGAAGCTGATCTCTGCCGGGAAAGTCAGCGAAGACAGCCGGATCTTATTCGTGAATGATGGTTCCGGGGATGATACATGGGACATCATTATGGGGTTGTCGAAATCTGATGATCATTTCATCGGAATTTCGCAGTCACGTAACAGAGGACATCAGAATGCGGTTCTTGCCGGCCTTATGGAGGCAAAGGACAAGTGTGATATTACAATATCTATTGATTGTGACGGACAGGATGACATTTCGGCAATGGATAAGATGGTGGATGAATATCACAATGGAAGCGAAATTGTCTACGGGGTCCGTTCAAGCAGGAAAACCGATACCTGGTTTAAACGTACAACAGCTCAGGGATTTTACCGTTTTCTTAATCATATGGGCGCGGAAGTTGTCTACAATCATGCGGATTATCGATTAGTAAGCGCAAGAGTCCTGGCACATTTTGCTGATTTTAAGGAAGTGAATATTTTCTTACGTGGCATGTTTCCTCTGGTTGGTTTTAAAAGCACTTCTGTTTATTACGAGCGTCATGAGAGAATGGCAGGGAGAAGCCATTATCCGCTTCGGAAAATGCTGGCACTTGCGTTTGATGGTATTACAAGTCTTTCCATCAAGCCTATCTCGATCATCTGTGGAATAGGTGTGGGGGTGAGTCTCATTGGCTTCATCGGTGTCATCTGGGCGATTGTAATGGCTGTGATCGGGAACACAGTTGCCGGATGGGCTTCCATTTTCTGTATCATTTGCTTTCTTGGAGGAATTCAGCTTCTTTCAATGGGAATAATAGGCGAGTATGTGGGGAAGACATACCTGGAGTCAAAGCACAGGCCACGCTATATCATCAGTGAGAAAACCTGGGACCCGTTACCTGACAACAGGGAGGAAACTGATCGTGAGGGGTAATGTTTCCGAATAGTCGGTAAATAAAGCACAAAGGGAGGAAACTGTTCGTGAAGGGTAATGCTTCTGAAGAGTCGGCAAATAAAGCACAACGAGTAGTCGTTGTTACATTGATGGCAATAGCACTCGTTTTTGCTGGCACTTTTGCCATACCAATAACTGAGGAGGCTCTCTTATGAGTTTTTCAAGTATTATTGAGAAATATAAGGATCTGATTCCTTATGCAATCTTCGGGGTGCTGACTACCCTGGTAAATATTGCGTCGTATTGGGTATTTGCGCACCCGCTTCAACTTCCGGTTACGTTATCGACAATTCTTGCATGGATTGTCTCTGTAACATTCGCCTACTTAACAAATCGCAAGTGGGTTTTTCACAGCGAGGCAGATACAAAGAAGGCTGTGGCAAAGGAAGTTATTTCCTTTTTTGGCTGCAGAATGGGAACTGAATTTGTAGATCTTGCGGCGATGTTTATTTTCGTTGATCTGCTCTCATATAATGATATGGTGGTAAAGGTAATTTCAAATGTTGTTGTCATTATTTTGAATTATGCAGCAAGTAAATTCCTGATATTCCGGCATAAGGGCGTACGTCACTAACTCTGTGTTGCGCACTCTCGAAGAGCTTGAAAAGTACTTTCGAAGTATTCTCGAAGAGCTTGAACAAAGAACATTCTCGAAGATCCTGAAAAAGAACTTGACATTTTCACGGCTGCGCGATAAGATACCATTTGTATCACGCCGAAGACAGCAGGTGTCGAAAGACGTAAGCGGAGTACCGCCTGCCGAGGATGTCGATTCTTTTCTGTTATGAAGAATTCAGACCGCCCGGCATGCCCGGACGGTTTTTTATTTGGCTGGTACACACATCAAAATAAGGAGGTATACCAGATCATGGCAAAGGTAGAACTGAAGAAACCAGTCGTTGATGAGATTTCGAGCGCAGTTGACGGTGCTGCTTCCGTAGTCCTTGTGAATTACAGCGGACTTAACGTAGCACAGGATACCGAGCTTCGTAAATCCCTGAGAGAGGCCGGCGTAAACTACAAAGTCTACAAAAACACAATGATGCATCTTGCATTCAAGGGTACGGATTACGAAAGCCTTGTACCGTATCTGAACGGAACAAACGCCATCGCCATTTCCAAGGATGATGCGACTGCTCCGGCGAGAATTCTTGCGGGCTTCGCAAAGAAGAATCCGCAGCTTGAGCTGATCGCGGGTGTCGTTGAAGGCAGCCTTTACGATCAGAAAGCTGTTGAAGCTCTTGCAGAGGTACCAAGCAGAGAGGTTCTGCTGGGCCGACTGCTCGGAAGCATCCAGGCCCCGATCGCAAACTTCGCACGCGTTATCAAACAGATCGCGGAGAAGGATGGCGAGGCAGAGGCTGCACCGGCTGCAGAATAATCTGCGGCGAAATCTGTGCATAGTCACAGATCCGTTTATTACCGATCCGGTTTTTAGCGATCCGTTTTTATCAGATCCGGATCACAGAGTAGATTCAAATACTAAATTGGAGGAAAATTACAATGGCAAAGTTAACAACAGAAGAATTTATTGCTGCTATTAAAGAGTTATCTGTACTTGAGTTAAATGATCTCGTAAAAGCTTGCGAGGAAGAGTTCGGCGTATCTGCATCTGCAGGCGTTGTAGTAGCTGCTGCTGGCGCTGGCGCTGGTGAGGCTGCAGAGGAGAAGACCGAGTTCGACGTTGAGCTGACTGAGGTTGGCCCGAACAAGGTTAAGGTTATCAAGGTTGTTCGTGAGATCACCGGACTTGGTCTGAAGGATGCGAAGGATCTTGTTGATTCCGCACCGAAGATGATCAAAGAGGGCGCTTCCAAGGCTGAGGCTGATGATATCAAGGCTAAAGTTGAGGAGCAGGGCGCAAAAGTTACCCTCAAGTAATAATTATGCGATGTGTGGGCCGGAGACTGCTGTGTCAGTCTCCGGCCTTTTTTACGCGAACAGTGAGCCGCAGCCGAATGCGAAGTATTCGTGTGCGGCGAGCGTCGCGATAGCGAGATAAAACTCGCGCAGCGTGTTTTATCTCGTTGGTGCGCCCGGCGGGCGCACGTTGAAAAAAGGGATTGCCGTTGCAGAACACTAAAAAACAGCGATTACAATAAAAATATTGCGGAAAAGTTACAAAAGGTTACAAAACACTTTTAATAGAACGGTACATATGTTATAATAGCTTCAATCACTTGAGAAAGGGGAAACGATTTTAAATCTGAGGTGTACATTTATGAAGGGAATGAAACGATTTTTACCTGCGGCACTTTCTGCAGCTCTGCTGCTGTCGGGGGCTTTTGGAACTTATCCGGCAGCGGCTTCTACGCAGGATGAGATCGATTCGGCTGAGGCGAAGAAGAGCGCGGCAGAATCTGAATACAATAGCGCGCAGGATAGAATCAGCGGGCTTCAGGCGAAGAAGGATAATGCACAGGAATATCTGCAGGATCTCAATGATCAGCTGACGGATCTGAATCAGCAGCTGGATGAGCTTCAGCAGAAGTACAGCGCTACCCAGGAAGAATATGATACCGTGAATCAGGAACTCGCCGATGCGCAGGAGAAGGAAAGTGTTCAGGCGAAGAACATGGCGCTCCGGATCAAATATATGTATGAGAATGGAATCGGAACAGGTGCGCTGGAGACGCTTTTTTCCTCCGGTAACTTCAGTGATTTCCTGAATGAAAGCACAAACGTGTCTGAGCTCACGAGCTATGACAGGAAAGTTCTGAAGGAGTACAGCGAGATCTGCGAGACGATTACCGAGAAGCAGAAAGAGGTGAAGAAGGAGGCGGATCAAATCGCCGGTCTTCAGGAACAGAGCAAGAGCAAACAGGAAGAGATACAGAATCTTGTGGATTCCACCCGTGAGGATGTCCAGGAGTATGCAGATTCTCTGGAAGGTGAGCAGAGTACAGCGGCGGACCTTCTGGCAAGCATACAGGAACAGCAGGCCAATATCGACGCGCTGAACGAGAAGGCGGCAGATGAGGTGGCCGCTGCAGATGCGGCAGCGGCGGATAAGGCGAGAACCTCGACGCAGGAGGCTGTTTCCGAGCAGGAGACCCAGGAGGCGGCTGCTCCGGAATCAAAATCGTCGATGCCGGCATCCGGGAGTACCTCAGCTTCATCTTCATCGGGAGCCACGGGTACTGCCGCGGCTGTGGCAACACCGACGCCGACTGCAGCTCCTGCTCCCACGCAGGCAGCTTCTGCGGAGAGCCCGGCACCATCCAGTACTTATTCTGGCGCGGCGCTTACGGCGGCTGCCGGCCGGATTGAAGGTCCGAGCGGGCAGGAAACTTATTATAACATGGATATGTCAGGTGTCGTCAGCATCATGAGAAGCATGGGTAATACCGATGAATACTGGGTGCGGTCCGACGGAGCCAAGATGCTTGGAAGTTATGTAATGGTTGCGGCAAATCTTGGTGTCAGGCCGAGAGGATCTCTGATCGCGACGAGTCTCGGAATGGGAATAGTGGTTGACACCGGCGGCTTCGCTGCCGCGAACCCGACACAGCTTGACATTGCGGCAAACTGGTAATTATAAATCGTCATGCCCCGCAGGCAGGGCACCACAATATGTACAAGGAGCTTCTTCGTTCCATGAACGAGGAAGCTCCTTTTCTAAATATACGAGGAAGCTCCTTTTCTAAATATACGAGGGAGCTTCTTTTCTAAATATTGTTTGTGATATGAATGAAAAGTAGTATAATTGAAGAAAAACGGGAAAATAGACAGTGTTTAATCCCGTAAGCCCGGATGCCCTGCGAGTGGGGCATAACAAACTTTATAAGCTGCAGATTGGTGAGTAAGGGAGGCGAAAGAAATGTCAAAGAGTATTTTGGTTCTGGTGCCGGTGATCAGTGCTGTTGCGCTGATTTTCGCTGCCTGTTTGGCGGGTTCCGTCAGAAAAGAAGAGGCGGGAACGGAGCGCATGCAGGAAATCGCGGCTGCGATCCGGGAGGGCGCGAGCGCGTTTCTCGCCTCGGAGTACAAGGTGCTGGCGGTTTTTGTCGCGGTTCTGTTTTTGGTTCTGGGCTTTGCGCTGCAGAACTGGCTGGAGGCGGTATGCTTTCTGATTGGAGCGGCATTTTCGGTGCTGGCTGGTTTCTTCGGAATGCGGGTCGCTACGCTGGCTAATGTCCGTACGGCGAATGCAGCAGGGAAATCCGGAATGCCAAAGGCCCTTTCCATTGCGTATCATGGAGGTGCTGTCATGGGCTTCTGCGTGGTTGGCCTCGGTATACTGGGAGCCAGCCTGATCTATCTGATCAGCGGCAATGCGGATGTGCTGTTCGGCTATAGCCTCGGCGCCTCCTCGGTTGCGCTCTTTGCGCGTGTCGGAGGCGGAATCTACACCAAGGCGGCAGATGTCGGCGCAGACCTGGTCGGAAAGGTTGAGAACAATATACCGGAAGACGACCCGCGCAATCCGGCAGTGATTGCGGATAACGTCGGAGACAATGTCGGCGATGTGGCCGGTATGGGAGCGGATTTGTTTGAATCCTATGTGGGAGCGGTTGTTTCCGCGGTCACGCTTGGAATCGCGTCTTCCGGAGAGGCGGGCGCTTTCTATCCGCTTATGATTGCGGCATGCGGAATAGCCGCGTCTATTATTGGCACTTTTTTTGTCAGAGGGAAGGAGAACGGAAACCCGCAGAGAGCTCTGAACATGGGAAGCTATGTTGCGTATCTGCTGGTCATTATTGCGTCTCTGATTCTGAGCAGGACTCTGTTCGGGGAGTTCCGGCCGGCAGTTGCGGTGATTTTCGGACTTCTCGTCGGGTTTGTGATCGGTCAGATGACAGAGATCTATACTTCAGACAAATATAAATCCGTCCGAAAGATCGCGGAGGAATCACAGACCGGAGCCGGCACAACCATCATCACAGGGCTCGCGGTAGGAATGAAGTCTGTCATGGTGCCGATTCTTTGTATCTGTGTCGGTATTTTCGTGTCCTATATCACAGCGGGACTTTACGGCATCGCGCTCGCGGCGGTCGGAATGCTTGCAACGGCCGGAAGTACGATTGCCGTAGATGCATATGGTCCGATTGCGGATAATGCCGGCGGAATCGCCGAGATGTCCGGCATGGATGAGAGCGTCCGAGAGATTACCGATGCTCTGGATTCCGTGGGGAACACGACCGCGGCAATCGGAAAGGGATTTGCGATCGGATCTGCAGCTCTGACGGCACTTGCGCTTTTTGTATCCTATGCGCAGGCGGTTCATCTGGAGAAGATTGATATCATGGATCCGAAGGTTATCATCGGTCTCTTTGTCGGAGGCATGCTGACCTTCCTGTTCTCCGCCTTTACGATGGAATCTGTATCGAAGGCGGCATACAAGATGATTGAAGAAGTGCGGCGGCAGTTCCGTGCGGATCCGGGCATTCTGGCCGGAACGAGCCGTGCGGATTACAAATCCTGTGTCGGGATATCCACACAGGCGGCGCTTCACGAGATGATTCTTCCGGGCATTCTCGCAGCAGCTTCACCAATCCTGCTTGGCCTGATCCTCGGAACGGATGCTTTGGGAGGGATGCTTGCGGGTGCGCTGCTCACAGGCGTACTGATGGCAATTTTCATGAGCAACGCCGGCGGCGCCTGGGACAATGCGAAGAAATACATTGAAGGCGGAAAGTTCGGAGGAAAGGGCAGCGAGGCGCACAAGGCAGCGGTTGTCGGAGACACTGTCGGCGATCCTTTCAAAGATACGTCAGGTCCGTCCATTAATATTCTTATTAAGCTGATGACGATTGTATCTCTGGTATTCGCGCCGCTGTTTCTTGCTGTGGGAAGTCTGCTGTAATCGATTCCACTTGTATCTTCTCAAACTGCCGGGAACATGATATCATGGATGCAGCATCATGTCGGACAATTGAACAGGCAGCTGACATGGCGGAGAATCCGGCGTCACGGAAGATGATGAGATGTGGCGACAGGCAGTCAGCTGCCATGGGAGATGATGAGATGCCGCGACAGGAAATCATACGGCCCGGCAGACAGGTAACACGAAAACGGCCAGGTAGTACGGAGATGTGTACGGATGTACATATCAGAAAGGAAAAAGAATGAAAAGCTTACAGTATACGGTGAAAACCCCTCTCGGAATTCATGCGCGCCCGGCGGCAATGATTGCTCAGGCGTGTACCGCACTGAAGAGCGAGGTCGTCATAGAATGCGACGGAGAAGTGGCGAGCGGCGACAATGTTCTTCAGATTCTCAAGCTTCATGCGGCAAAGGGGTCTGTTCTGAACATTACGGCGGAAGGCCCGGATGAGGAGGAAGCCATTGAGAAAATTTCTGATGTGTTTCACGGGATCGCGGCGAAGGATAAGAACGTGGATGTTCTGAAGGTTGCTTTCTTCGGGACAAAGGATTATGACAGAATGTTTTTCAGTCAGCTTGCGAGGGATAAAGGAGAAGGCACTTATAACGTTGAGATCAAGTATTTTAAGGCAAGGCTGACATCGGAAACGGTACATCTGGCCGAAGGATTCCGTGCGGTATGCATTTTCGTGAACGACGAGGCACCGCGCGAGGTAGTGGAGGCGTTGAGTCAGTGCGGCGTCCGTCTGATCCTTCTGCGCTGTGCGGGCTTCAACAATGTTGACCTGCAGGCGGCAAAGGAGTGCGGAATTACGGTGCTTCGCGTGCCTGCTTATTCCCCGTACGCCGTTGCCGAGCACGCAATGACGATCATCCAGGCGGCGAACCGCCATATTCACAAGGCATACCTTAAGGTGAAGGAGAATGATTTTGCACTGAGCGGTCTTCTCGGTGTGGACCTTCACAATAAGGTTGCGGGTATTATGGGAACCGGAAAGATCGGTCAGTGCATGGCCAAGATCTGCAAGGGATATGGCATGACGGTGCTCGGATGGGATGCCTTCCCGAATCGCAGGCTGGAAGAGGAGGGGCTTCTCACCTATGTCAGCAAGGACGAGCTGCTTCAGAGAGCGGATCTCATCTCTCTGCATCTTCCGTTAATCATGGGAGAGGGCGGGACTTATCACATCATCAATGACGATACGATTGCCATGATGAAGGATAATGTAATGCTCGTGAATACCTCCCGGGGCGGCCTTGTAGACGCGGAAGCTCTGATCCGCGGACTGAAGGCGCAGAAGTTCCACGCAGTGGCGCTCGATGTATATGAGGGAGAAGATTCCAATGTATACACGAATCATTCCGATGATTTCCTCACAAATGATATCGTGGCTCGGCTCACCATGTTCCCGAACCTGATTCTGACCTCCCATCAGGCATTCTTCACCCGGGAGGCGATGCAGGCAATTGCGGCGATTACTATGGAAAATGCCAGAAACTTCAACGAGCATCTTCCCTACGGTGACGCGGAGTGCCGGGCAAAATAAGAAGCGGATACAGGAACATTGTGTTAAAAATGTATAAATGGAAAAGCGTCTCCGGAGACGGAGACGCTTTTCGTGTCTGGAAAACAGAAAAAATATGTTTCAATTGTATTAAATTTCATTTGACAGGCTTGACAGACTGTGTTATTGTAAAAAATGCACTATTATGGCAACATGTGCCTACCATCCTGAGAACAAAAAAAATTTTGTTCAAATTCACGATACAGATGGGCATGTATAGTTACCGTCAACGAAGCCCCTCCGGGGGCTTGGGAGACATAATTTATTTTCATATTATATCACAAGGGGTGAAACGTCAATGGAGAAAAACAGGATACGTCTGATCCACAGCGGCAGAAACATTCGCATGACCTACCAGAGACAGAAAGAAGTTCTGGAAATGCCCAATCTGATCGAGGTTCAGAAGGATTCCTATGAGTGGTTCCTGAAGGACGGTCTCAAGGAAGCTTTCGATGATATCTCTCCGATCGAAGATTACGGCGGGAAACTGAGTCTTGAGTTTGTGGACTACCAGCTCTGTGAGGATGATGTAAAGTATTCCATCGAAGAGTGTAAACAGCGTGACGCTACGTATGCAGCACCACTTAAGGTAAAGGTACGTCTTTTCAATAAGGAAAAGGATGAGATCAGCGAACATGAGATTTTCATGGGCGATCTCCCTCTTATGACGGCGACTGGTACCTTCGTCATCAACGGTGCTGAGCGTGTCATCGTCAGCCAGCTGGTGCGTTCTCCTGGAATTTATTACGGCATTGCGCATGATAAGCTTGGTAAAGAGCTTTATTCCTGTACGGTTATCCCGAACCGTGGCGCATGGCTTGAATATGAAACCGACTCCAATGACGTTTTCTGGGTACGTGTGGACCGTACCAGGAAGGTTCCGATCTCCGTACTGATCCGTGCGCTCGGTATCGGAACGAACGCCGAGATCGTTGAGTATTTCGGCGAGGAACCGAAGATTCTGGCAAGCTTTACAAAGGATACCTCTACGAATTATCAGGAAGGTCTTCTTGAACTCTACAAGAAGATCCGTCCCGGTGAGCCGCTTGCTGTGGAGAGCGCCGAGACGCTCATCAATGGCATGTTCTTTGACCCCCGCCGGTATGATCTGGCGAAGGTGGGCCGCTACAAGTTTAACAAGAAGCTTGCTCTTCGGAATCGTATCGCGGGTCATGTACTGGCTGAGGATGTTGTCAATACAGAGACCGGAGAGATCATTGCGGAAAAGGGACAGACCGTCACCCGCGAGATGGCGGACGATATTCAGTATGCTGCAGTTCCGTATGTGTGGATTGAGACACCGGAGCGCAATGTCAAGGTTCTTTCCAACCTTGAAGTGGATATCACCAGATGGGTGGATGTAGATCCGGACGAAGTCGGAGTCACTGAGGAAGTTTATTACCCGGTTCTCGCCGAGATCCTTTCCGAGTATACGGATATTGAAGACATCAAGGACGAGATCCGCGACAGAATCCACGAACTGATTCCAAAGCATATCACGAAGGAAGACATCTTCGCTTCCATCAACTACAATATGCATCTGGAGTATGGCATCGGAAATGATGATGACATTGACCATCTGGGCAACCGGCGTATCCGCTGCGTGGGAGAGCTTCTTCAGAACCAGTACAGAATCGGTCTTTCCAGACTGGAGCGTGTTGTGCGTGAGAGAATGTCCACGCAGGATCTTGATACGATTTCCGCACAGTCTCTGATCAACATCAAGCCGGTTACAGCTGCCGTCAAGGAATTCTTCGGATCCTCGCAGCTGTCCCAGTTCATGGATCAGAACAACCCGCTCGGTGAGCTGACACATAAGAGACGTCTGTCTGCCCTTGGACCGGGAGGACTTTCCAGAGACCGTGCCGGCATGGAGGTGCGTGATATTCATTACACGCATTACGGACGGATGTGTCCGGTTGAGACTCCTGAGGGACCGAACATCGGACTGATCAACTCCCTCGCATCCTATGCGAGAATCAATAAATACGGATTTGTCGAGGCACCTTACCGCCGCATTGACAAGACGGATCCCAAGAACCCTGTTGTCACGAAGGAGGTTGTCTATATGACGGCCGATGAAGAGGACAACTACCATGTGGCGCAGGCGAATGAGCCTCTCGATGAAGATGGACATTTCATTCATCATAACGTATCCGGACGTTTCCGGGCAGAGACTCAGGCTTATGACAGAAGCATGTTTGATTACATGGATGTATCTCCGCGGATGGTATTCTCGGTCGCGACATCGTGCGTGCCTTTCCTTCAGAATGATGACCCGACCCGTGCACTGATGGGATCGAACATGCAGCGTCAGGCCGTGCCGCTTCTGTTCACCGAGGCACCTGCTGTCGGAACTGGAATGGAAGAGAAGGCTGCCGTTGACTCCGGAGTCTGCGTTGTCGCAAAGAAGGCGGGAACCATCACGTATTCAACTTCCTACGAGATCCGCATGGACAACGATGACGGAAGCCGCGACGTATATCATCTGATGAAGTTCGAGCGAAGCAACCAGAGCAACTGCTACAACCAGCGGCCGATTGTCTTCAAGGGTGATCATGTAGACGCTGGTGAGGTGATCGCGGATGGTCCTTCCACATCGGGCGGAGAGCTTGCGCTCGGAAAGAACCCTCTGATCGGTTTCATGACCTGGGAGGGCTACAACTACGAGGATGCGGTTCTTCTGTCAGAGCGTCTGGTGCGTGATGACGTGTACACCTCCATCCATATCGAAGAGTACGAGTGCGAGGCCCGCGACACCAAGCTCGGACCGGAGGAGATCACAAAGGATGTTCCCGGTGTCGGCGATGATGCGCTGAAGGATCTGGATGAGCGCGGTATTATCCGCATCGGCGCGGAGGTACGTGCCGGAGACATCCTTGTCGGAAAGGTAACTCCGAAGGGAGAGACCGAGCTGACCGCTGAGGAGCGTCTGCTTCGTGCTATTTTCGGAGAAAAGGCAAGAGAAGTCCGTGACACGTCGCTGAAGGTTCCGCACGGCGAGTACGGTATTGTTGTGGATGCCCGGGTATTCACCAGAGAAAACGGCGATGAGCTGTCCCCCGGTGTGAACCAGGCGGTTCGTATCTACATTGCGCAGAAGAGAAAGATTTCTGTCGGTGACAAGATGGCCGGACGTCACGGAAACAAAGGTGTCGTATCCCGCGTACTTCCAATCGAGGATATGCCGTTCCTGCCGAACGGACGTCCGCTCGATATCGTTCTGAACCCGCTGGGCGTACCTTCCCGTATGAACATCGGACAGATTCTGGAGATCCATCTGAGTCTTGCCGCGATGGCACTTGGCTTCAATATCTCCACGCCGGTATTCGACGGCGCGAATGAGGTGGATATCCAGGATACCCTTGAGCTTGCAAACGACTACGTGAACAGTGAGTGGGATGATTTCTATGAGAAATACAAGGATATCCTCCTGCCGGAAGTTATGCAGTATCTGTCCGATCACAGAGATCACAGGGCGCTCTGGAAGGGCGTTCCGATCCGCCGCGACGGAAAGGTTCAGCTCCGTGACGGTCGGACAGGTGAGCCGTTTGACGGCCCGACCACAATCGGACACATGCATTACCTGAAGCTGCATCATCTGGTTGACGATAAGATTCACGCACGTTCCACAGGTCCATACTCCCTTGTTACCCAGCAGCCTCTGGGAGGAAAAGCGCAGTTCGGAGGACAGCGTTTCGGAGAGATGGAGGTATGGGCGCTGGAGGCATACGGCGCAGCTTATACACTTCAGGAGATCCTGACTGTGAAATCCGATGATGTCGTTGGACGTGTGAAGACATACGAGGCGATCATCAAGGGTGAAAACATCCCCGAGCCGGGCATTCCGGAGTCCTTCAAGGTTATGCTGAAAGAGCTTCAGTCTCTTGCACTGGATATCCGCGTTCTGGATGAGAACGGAGAAGAGGTCAAGATCATGGAGTCTGTTGACTACGGGAATACAAGCTTCCGCAAGATCATGGAGGATGCAGACCGGTACAACAACAGAACGGATGACAAGGAACTGAGCGACCACGGATTCGGAAAGCAGGAATTCAAGGACGGTGAGCTCGTTGACAGTGAGAACGATCTCGATGATACCATCACAGACGATGAGGATGAGGAATTTATCGAAAGCCTTGATGACGACATGGATGAATAATTTATTCGTGCCGGGGCCTGAAAACGCAGGCCCTGCAAGGTGTCTGTCAACCAATGAGTAGTAGATCCGTGCCGCGCCGGTTACTTCCGCGGCGCGCCGGATTTCATATACATGCTGAAAGGGGTAAATAAATGCCGGAAACAGTTAATAAAGAAGAAGGAACGCATCAGCAGCTGAACTTCGATGCCATTCGCATCGGCCTTGCTTCACCGGATAAGATCCGTGAGTGGTCTCATGGAGAGGTCAAGAAGCCGGAAACGATTAACTATCGTACGCTGAAACCGGAAAAAGACGGACTGTTCTGCGAACGGATTTTCGGACCGACCAAGGACTGGGAGTGTCATTGCGGAAAATACAAGAAGATCAGCTACAAGGGTGTGATCTGTGACCGATGCGGCGTAGAGGTTACGAAATCATCTGTCCGCCGGGAGCGTATGGGCCATATCGAGCTGGCAGCGCCCGTATCCCACATCTGGTACTTCAAGGGGATTCCTTCCCGTATGGGCCTGATCCTGGACCTGTCTCCGAGAACACTGGAGAGAGTTCTGTATTTTGCAAGCTATATTGTACTTGATCCCGGTGATACCAAGCTGATGAAGAAGCAGATTCTCTCAGAGCGTGAGTACAGTGAGGCGCTTGAGACGTACAGACCGGATGAGTTCCGTGTCGGAATGGGAGCTGAGGCAATCAAGGAGCTTCTCTGCGAGATCGATCTGGACAAGGAATATGAAGAGCTGACAACAGAGCTGGAGCAGGCAAGCGGTCAGAAGAGAGCCCGTATCATCAAGAGACTTGAGGTTGTAGAAGCTTTCCGTGAGTCCGGAAACCGCCCGGAGTGGATGATTCTGGACTGCGTACCGGTTATTCCGCCGGATCTCCGCCCGATGGTACAGCTGGATGGCGGCAGATTCGCGACCTCCGATCTGAACGATCTTTATCGCAGAATCATCAACCGGAACAACCGTCTGAAGAGACTCCTGGATCTGGGAGCACCGGATATCATCGTCAGAAATGAGAAGAGAATGCTTCAGGAGGCTGTAGATGCTCTGATCGATAACGGACGAAGAGGAAGACCGGTTACAGGCCCGGGAAACCGCGCACTGAAATCTCTGTCTGACATGCTGAAGGGAAAGAACGGACGGTTCCGTCAGAACCTCCTCGGAAAACGTGTCGATTATTCCGGACGTTCCGTTATCGTCAATGGACCGGAACTGAAGATTTATCAGTGTGGTCTTCCGAAGGAAATGGCTATTGAGCTGTTCAAGCCATTTGTCATGAAGGAGCTTGTATTCAGGCAGATGGCACACAATATCAAGAACGCCAAGAAGATGGTGGAAAAGCTTGATCCGCAGGTCTGGGATGTACTGGAAGATGTCATCAAGGAGCACCCGGTTATGCTGAACCGTGCGCCTACACTGCATCGTCTCGGTATTCAGGCATTTGAGCCGATTCTGGTTGAAGGAAAAGCAATCAAGCTTCATCCGCTGGTATGTACCGCATTCAATGCCGACTTTGACGGTGACCAGATGGCCGTGCATCTTCCGCTGACACAGGAGGCGCAGGCAGAGTGCAGATTCATGCTTCTCTCCCCGAACAACCTGCTGAAGCCGTCTGACGGAGGAGTCGTTGCCGTTCCGTCTCAGGATATGGTTCTCGGAATCTATTACCTGACACAGGAACGTCCCGGCGAGATCGGAGAGGGAACCTTCTACAAGGATCTCAACGAGGCACTGCTCGCTTATGAAAACGGATATATCAAGTATCAGTCAATCATCAAGGTCCGCCGCTATGGGAAGGACGCTGAGGGAAATGAGATCTCCAAGGTGGTCGAGACGACACTGGGACGTCTGATTTTCAACGAGATCATTCCGCAGGATCTGGGATATGTGGACCGTTCCGTGCCGGGCAATGAGCTTCTTCCGGAAATTGATTTCATGGTAAAAAAGGGAGACCTGAAGAAGATTCTGGAGAAGGTCATCAACACCCACGGTGCGACCAGAACCGCTGAGGTTCTTGATGCCGTGAAGGCAATGGGATATCATATCTCCACCCGCGCAGGAATGACGGTATCCATCTCGGATATGACTGTCCCGAAGGAAAAGCCGGAGCTGCTTGAGGAGGCGGAGAAAACCGTCGACAAGATCACCCGCAACTACAAGCGTGGACTGATCACAGATGAAGAGCGCTATAAGGAAGTAATCTCCACATGGGAGGAAGTCGATAATCATCTGACCAAGCTTCTTCTGAGCGGACTTGATAAGTACAATAACATCTTCATGATGGCGGATTCCGGAGCCCGTGGTTCTGATAAGCAGATCAAACAGCTGGCAGGTATGCGAGGCCTGATGCAGGATACAACCGGTCATACCATCGAGCTGCCGATCAAGTCAAACTTCCGTGAAGGTCTGGATGTACTGGAGTACTTCATGTCGGCACATGGAGCCCGTAAGGGTCTTTCCGATACCGCGCTTCGTACCGCCGATTCCGGATATCTGACCCGTCGAATGGTCGATGTATCACAGAACCTGATGATCCGCGAGCCGGACTGCTCCGTCAACCGCAAGGAAATTCCGGGAATCTGGGTCGAGGCGTTCACCGAGGGCAAGGAGATGGTTGAGTCTCTGGAAGAGCGTATTACCGGCCGTTTCTCCTGCTATACGATCAAGGACAAGGACGGAAATGTGATTGTAAAGGCAAATCATATGATCACACCGCGCCGTGCGGCTAAGGTTGTGTCTGAAGGCGTGGATGAGAATGGAGATCCGATCACAAGAGTGAAGATCAGGAGCATTCTTACGTGCCGTTCGCATCTTGGCATCTGCTCAAAGTGCTATGGCGCGAACATGGCGACCGGAGAAGTTGTTCAGGTCGGCGAGTCTGTCGGAATCATCGCAGCGCAGTCCATCGGTGAGCCTGGTACACAGCTTACCATGAGAAACTTCCATACCGGTGGTGTTGCAGGTACCGCTGATATTACACAGGGTCTTCCCCGTGTCGAGGAGCTTTTCGAGGCCCGTAAGCCGAAGGGACTTGCCATCGTTACAGAGATGTCAGGTACCGCACAGCTTAAGGATACAAAGAAGAAACGTGAGATCGTTGTAACCGATAAGGAAGGCAATTCAAAGACGTACCTGATCCCGTACGGAACAAGGCTGAAGAAGGAGCTTGAAGATGCTGACGCCACCAAGGAAGTAGAGGCAGGCGATCCGCTAACCGAAGGTTCCATCAATCCGCATGATCTTCTCCGTATCAAGGGAGTTGAGGCCGTTCAGAATTATTTGCTCGGAGAAGTTCAGCGTGTATATCGTCTGCAGGGTGTTGATATCTGCGATAAGCACATCGAGGTTATCGTTCGTCAGATGCTGAAGAGAGTCCGCGTGGAAGAGGGCGGCGATACCGGTCTGCTTCCGGGCAAGATGATGGATTATCTTGACGTTCTGGATATGAATGAAAAGATGGAAGAGGAAGGCAAGGAGTGCGCGACCTATGAGAGACTGCTTCTGGGTATCACAAAGGCGTCTCTTGCGACAGATTCCTTCCTGTCCGCGGCGTCCTTCCAGGAGACCACCCGTGTTCTCACTGATGCTGCAATCAAGGGCAAGGTGGATCACCTGATCGGTCTGAAGGAGAACGTAATCATCGGAAAACTGATTCCGGCAGGAACCGGCATGAAATATTACCGAAACCTGAAGCTGGATACCGATGCGGAGATCGAAGCCGAGAAGGCTGCAAAGGCACTTGCTGCGGCGTCCGGCAGTGATGCGGAAGATGAGTCCGCGCCGGCAAAGGAAGAAATTCCGGAAGATCAGGAAAATGAATCAATCACAGACGTAGATGAGCCCGCTGAGAACGAAAATACAGAGGACAATACCCCTGTAACTACAGAATAATAAGTCTGCCGTCGGTTTGTTTCTGCGACAGTAAAAAAGGCCCTTAGATGCATGCCGATCAATCGGAGCACCAGGGCCTTCTTACAGTATGAGGAACTATCATATGTGGCAGCATGCAAATTGGCATGACTGTATTTCGGGGAAGGAAGAGGGGCATGAAATACAAGGTAATCCGAAGCCGGAAGAGACGAAAATCCCTGAGCCTTCAGATTACTCCGGATGCCGGAATTGTCGTGCGCGCACCATATTTTGCAACGAACGATGAGATCCGGAGATTTGTGGAAGCCAACCAGGGCTGGATCGAGCGCAACGCCGCTAGGATGGAGAAGAGAAAAGAAGAGCTGGCGAGGAATCCGTACGGAAAAATTACGGAGGATGAAATCCGTAAATTGTCGGAACTCGCAGCGCGTACCATCCCCCCAAGAGTGGCTGTTTACGCAGCCGAGATCGGAGTGACCTACGGAAGGATTACCATAAGGAACCAGAAGACACGCTGGGGAAGCTGCTCCGCGAAGGGAAATCTGAACTTTAACTGTCTGCTGATGCTTGTCCCGCCGGATGTGCAGGATTATGTGATCGTTCATGAGCTGTGCCACAGAAAACAGATGAATCATTCCCGGCTGTTCTGGAATGAGGTCGAGAAAATTCTTCCGGATTACAGAGAGAGGGACCGGTGGCTGAAGGAAAACGGAGGCCAGCTGATTGCCAGGACGCGGATGTAATGGAAAATCTGCATAGTATGATAATAGCAGACTTTTGCTTTGAGGCTTTGAGAGAAAAGAATATAGAGTAAATGGCCATACGATACATTGTGCCACATACTGTATAAGTCCCCGCGTCACTTCGCAGCTTCCGTGCCGCCAACAGGTGACCGACTTCGTCGGTCTGTCGCGGCGTTCGCCCCACCGCTTCACACTTTGTGTGAGCGGATGTGGCTCACTGCCCGCGCATATTCGCACTTCCGTGCCGCTTGTGCGTCACTTCGTGCTCATACCTGTTGCTTTCGAAATCGCATACAGTCTCTTACGCGCGCTTCGCGTGCGGCGATCCTGTCTGCGTTTTCGAAGAGCTTATACAGTAAAGGGATTTGTGAAAGAATAGAAAACAGGAGGTTGGATTGATGAAAGCATATGCAGTCGGAGTTGATGTAGGGGGAACTACAGTTAAGATCGGAATTTTTCGGACTTCTGGAGACCTGCTTTTGAAATGGGAGATTGTAACGGACAAGAAGGACGGGGGCCGCAATATTCTTCCGGACATTGCGAGCTCGATCAAGAGCATGCTGTCGAATAAGGGAATCGGTCTGGATGAGATTCAGGGAGTCGGAATCGGCATTCCGGGAGCGATCCTGAACAGATCGATCGTGAACCGCGCGGTGAACCTTGGATGGGATGTCGTTCCGGTAAAGGATCAGCTGGAACAGCTTTTTGACGGCAAGATCAATGTTCTGGTGGGAAATGATGCAAATGTCGCCGCGCTTGGAGAAATGTGGCAGGGCGGCGGAAAAGGGTTCAAGGATATCGTAATGGTGACACTCGGAACCGGTGTCGGCGGAGGAATCATCATCAACGAGCAGATTCTGGACGGAACCTTCGGCGCTGCGGGAGAGATCGGACACATGCCGGTGAATCCGCAGGAGACAAGAGTCTGCGGATGCGGCAAAAAGGGTCACCTGGAGCAGTATGCTTCCGCAACTGGAATTGCAAACACGGCGAAAGCTGTCGTTTCTTCCACAAAGGAAGATACGGATCTGAAAGGGCTGGACAGTATCACGGCAAAGGATGTTTTTGACGCTGCCAAGAGAGGAGACAAGGTGGCTCTTGGAATCGTTGATTATACTGCGGAGATACTGGGCAGAGGTCTCGCGATGGTTGCGGCTGTCGTCGATCCGCAGGCATTTGTGATCGGAGGAGGTGTCTCGAAGGCAGGCCCCATCCTCACGGACTCCATTCAGAAGTATTACAGAAAGTATGCCTTTCATGCATCGGAGGATACAAAGTTTGTCCTGGCTACACTCGGAAATGACGCAGGCATTTACGGAGCGGTACGGATGGTTCTGTGACACGGCGGGGCATCAGCAGAATAGCAATAATCCCAATCTGCGTGTTTTTCTGTGACACGGCGGGACATCAGCAGGCTCCGTCATAATTCCAGTCCGCGTTTTTTTTACGCGAACAGTGAGCCGCAGCCGAATGCGAAGTATTCGTGTGCGACGAGCGTCGCGATAGCGAGATAAAACTCGCGCAGCGTGTTTTATCTCGTTCGTGACATCGGTCAGAAAATGGGTGCGGGCGGACATCGTAGATTAGAGAACAGGACTTACAGGAGCGGAAATCGTATGAAGAAAATCGCAGGATACATTCTGGCGGCGCTGGTTGCGGCGGGCTCGGCGTTTATCTTCCTCAGAATGAAGATCTATAAAAAAATAAAAGTATTCAGGAAAAAAGAGGGATAATGATTTACATCGGAAACCATGTATCGATCTCAAAGGGGTACCTCTCGATGGGAAAAACGGAAGAAAGGCTCGGCGGGAACACGTTCGCCTTTTTTACCAGGAACCCGCGAGGGGGCAGGAGCAGTGAAGCGGACCCGGAGGACATAGCAGCACTGAGGGATTTTCTTTCGGCGCATTCCTTCGGCAGGCTGGTGGCGCACGCACCGTATACAATGAATCTGTGTTCCGCAAAAGAGGACATCCGCGAGTACTCCGAGAATATATTCCGGGAAGATTTACAGAAAATGGAACTTCTGCCCGGACAGTTCTTCAATTTTCATCCTGGCTCCCACTTGAAGCAGGGTTACGAAAGGGCAGCGGATGAAATCGCGGATGTTCTGAACCGGACGATTTCAGCCGATCAGACGACCACGGTTCTTCTGGAAACTATGGCCGGAAAAGGCACAGAAGTCGGACGCAGCTTTGAGGAATTAAAGGGAATCCTTGACAGGACAGAGCGGAAGGAGAAGATCGGTGTATGCTTTGATACCTGCCATGTCTGGGATGCCGGATATGATATCGTGAATGATCTGGACGGGGTGCTCCGGCATTTTGATGAGGTGATAGGACTGGACAGGCTCTTTGCAGTTCATCTGAATGACAGCAAGAATGAATGCGGCTCTCATAAGGACCGTCACGAGAAGATCGGCCTCGGGAAGATCGGAGAGGAAGCTCTGATGCGGGTAGTGAATCACCCGCTTCTGCAGAACAGGCCATTCATTCTGGAGACGCCGAATGATGACGAAGGTTACCGGAAAGAGATCGCCTTGGTGAAACAGACAAATCAGGAGGCGTGAAAAGCTGCGGATTGCTCCGCAGCTTTTATGACGTAAAAAGTTATACGATTACATGTGACGCGCAGATTTGTCAATTGCGTTCAGAGTACAGATTTATTGATGTCATCTGAAATACAGAGTTATGCGATTTCATCTGAAGTACAGAGTTATACGATGTCATCTGAAATACAGAGTTATGCGATTTCGTCTGACGTGTGGATCTGCCGATTCCGTCTGAAATACAGACTTACCCAATTACGTCTGACATGTCGTACATGCCGGCGGGCTTTCCGGCAAGGAATTTAGCTGCCTCAACCGCGCCTTTGCCGAAGATGGCACGGGAGTAGGCGGTATGTCGGAATTCAATCACCTCATCCTGCCCTGCAAACATGACGGTGTGATCGCCGACGATGGAGCCACCCCGAACCGAAGAAATACCGATTTCCTTCGGGTCTCTCTTTTCGTGGCGGTCATGACGGCTGAATACGAAGTGATATTCATTGCCGAGAGCTTCGTTCATGCTTTCGCCGAGCGCCAGGGCCGTTCCGCTCGGAGCATCGATCTTTCGGTTGTGGTGCGCTTCCACGATCTCCATATCGTAACCCGCGGGAGCCAGAAGAGCAGCAGCCTCCTTTACAAGCTTCATCAGCAGATTGATGCCGACAGACATATTCGCGGAGCGGAGGATCGGGATGACTTTGCTGCATTCGGCCACCTTCGCGAGGGTCTCCTCCGTGAGAGCGGTGGTGCAGAGAACCAGGGGAAGTCTGTGGTCTACACAGAAATCCAGAAGGGCATCTGTCGCCCGGAAATTTGAAAAATCAATGACAGCATCTGCTTCAACGCTGCAGTCAGCAGGACTGGAAAAAATCGGATACTCACGGACATTATTTGCCGGAGCAATATCAATACCTGCTGCAATAACCGTCTCGGAATCTGCGTTCAGGATGTCAGTCAGAACCTGTCCCATATGTCCGTTGCATCCGCTCAGAATCACCTTTACCATTTCTTTCTCCTTCTTCACAGCTTATTCTTTAAGAGCTTTTCCGTTTTCAGATCCAAAGAGATTTATTTTACCTTGATTCCGAAGTCGATCAGTGATTTTCTGAGCCGCTCGGTGTCCGCTTCGGATCCCATACCGTAGAGCGGTCCGCGGAGAGGGCCGACCTCTTTGCCCATCATGTTCAAGGCAACCTTAACCGGGATCGGGTTCACCTCACAGAAGAGAGAGTCGATCAGGTCGATGGCATTCAGCTGCATCGCACAGGAACCCTTGGTATCGCCGTTCAGGTATTTCCAGCACATCTCATGGGTATATCCGGGCGCGACATTTGAGAGAACGGAGATTACGCCGAGACCGCCGAGAGACATAATCGGAACAACCTGATCGTCGTTTCCGGAGTAAATATCCAGAGCATCACCGGCAAGAGATTTTGTCTTCGCAATCTGGGAAAGATTGCCGCTGGCGGCTTTGATTGCCACGATGTTCTTTACATTCTTTCCAAGGTAGGCTGCTGTCTCCGGAAGAATATTGCAGCCGGTTCTGGAAGGAACATTGTACATGATGATCGGTGTGTGTACCGATTCCGAAACCTCGGTGTAATGGCGGATGAGGCCTGACTGCGTCGCCTTGTTGTAATAGGGGGTGACGACAAGAAGGCCGTCAACTCCGGCTTTTTCAGCTTCTGTAGAAAGGTAAATCGCGGTTTTTGTGCTGTTGGATCCGGTTCCGGCAACAACTGGAATCCTGTGATTGACAGTCTCTACACAGTGGCGGATGGTGGCGATATGTTCCTCCTCAGAGAGTGTAGCAGACTCGCCGGAAGTACCGCAGATGACGATACAGTCAGTTCCCTCCGCAATATGCCACTCGATCAGCTCATCGAGCTTATCGTAATTTACAGTTTCGTCTTCATTCATCGGGGTGACGAGCGCGACACCGGCTCCTTTAAAAATTGCCATGACAGATCCTCCTTGATTTGGTTTAGAAATTGATTCTTCACGTTGCCAGTCTGTGTACTTGTAACTGAGTACACAGTTTCGCACAGTCGTGTCTGTGCATCGATATCTGTGCTTATATCTGCGCATCGATATCTGTGCATCCATATCTGTGTATCTATGTCTGTGCATCTATGTCTGTGCATCCATATCTGTACATCGATGTCTGTACCACCAGGTCTGCGCATTCGTATCTGTGAGATAGGTGCATCAGTGTATGAGAACTATGCCTTGAGACAAAAAATATGCGCCGCCGGAATGGCGCCGCCTGACATTCTGATGAAGCAGATCCGCCCGAGGCATAAAAACCGTTACCGGAATGCAGCCGGCGATCATGATTCATCGTATATGTATCTGCGGATAGCGCTCCATCTGACGATGACAGTCATAAACCTGTTCGATTCATGCCCAAGAAAAAGAAAGCAGAGATCCCTTCCTTTCGGCGTATGTCCCTTTCTCCGCGTCTTCCCCTGCACTCTGCTGCATCGAACCGGATACTCTTGAGATACGCAACCTCTATCACATATAAGGCGATTATATCGTCTGCATAAATGCTTGTCAAGATAACGAAAAGACGATTATCGTTAAATCTGTTCAAAAAAGTTCGTGGAAACCGCATAAAATCAGACCTTTGCAGACTACACAAAGGGAAAATGTTGTGATATAATTTCGTGGTTGCAGATAGTGAAAAAATATACAGAGTTGCCCCGTTTCAGGGGTCAGGCAGTGAGATCTGCCCGGGTTCGGCAGAAGAAAAGCTTGAATATTTGAATCCGGAGGCAGGTTTTCCCAGGAGCAATGTCCGCGAGACCGGAAACGGGTTTTCCAAGAGACAATGTCCGGGAGAACAGATGCACGTTGATGCTGCCGGCATTAGATGTGAGGTTGAAGATTATGAAAATTACCAGAAACGATATCCGTAACGTTGCCATTATTGCCCATGTCGATCACGGCAAGACAACGCTGGTAGATAAATTGCTGAGACAGAGCGGAGTATTCCGGGATAATCAGCAGGTACAGGAAAGAGTCATGGACTCCGGCGCAATTGAAAAGGAGCGTGGAATCACCATCCTTTCCAAGAACACTGCGGTTCAATATAAGGACACCAAGATCAACATCATCGACACACCCGGACATGCTGATTTCGGCGGCGAGGTAGAGCGTGTACTGAAGATGGTAAATGGCGTTATCCTTCTGGTAGATGCGTTTGAAGGGCCGATGCCGCAGACACGTTTTGTCCTTGAGAAGGCTCTGGCACTAAATCTGAAGGTTGTGGTCTGCATCAATAAGGTAGACCGTCCGAACGCGCGCCCGACTGAGGTGGTGGACGAGGTCCTCGAGCTTCTGATGGATCTCGGAGCTTCCGATGAGCAGCTCGACGCTCCCTTCCTCTACGCTTCTGCGAGAGACGGATGGTGCACCAACGAGCTTGATGACGAGCGAAAGGACATGACACCACTCTTCGAGGCAATCCTGAAATATATTCCAGCTCCGACAGGTGACCCGGATGCCGGTATTCAGATGCTGGTATCTACCATCGATTACAATGAGTATGTCGGCCGGATCGGAATCGGTAAAATCGACAATGGAACATTGTCTCTGAATCAGGAAGTTCTTCTGATGAATCATCATGATCCGGATAAGAAGGCACGGGTAAAGATCAGCAAGATGTATGTCTTCGACGGACTGAAGAGAGTTGAGGTTGAAAAGGCAACGGTAGGAGAGATCGTAGCGGTATCCGGTATCGCGGATCTGCATATCGGAGATACGCTCTGCGATCTGGAGAACCCGCAGCCGATTCCATTCCAGAAGATTGAGGAGCCCACGATTTCCATGAATTTCGTGGTCAACGATTCACCTCTTGCAGGAACCGAGGGAACCTATGTTACTTCCCGGCATCTTCGCGATCGTTTGTTCCGTGAGCTGAACACCGATGTGTCACTCCGGGTTGAGGAGACAGATTCTGCGGACTGCTTCAAGGTATCCGGACGAGGCGAGCTTCATCTGTCGGTTCTGATCGAGGAGATGAGACGTGAGGGCTACGAATTCGCGGTCAGCAAGGCAGAGGTTATTTACAGGTACGATGAACGTGGCAGGAAGCTGGAGCCGGTGGAGCTGGCATACATCGATGTGCCTGATGAGTATTCAGGGGCTGTGATTCAGTCGCTGAGCGAGCGGAAGGGCGAGCTTCAGGGAATGAGCGTCGGTGAGAACGGTATTACCCGTCTGGAGTTCAGCATTCCTTCGAGAGGCCTGATCGGTTTCCGCGGCAACTTCATGACGATGACAAAAGGAACGGGAATCCTGAACACGATTTTTGATGATTATGCACCGTACAAGGGTGATATTGTGTTCCGCAAACAGGGATCTCTGATCGCCTTTGAGCCAGGAGTATCCGTTGCGTACGGGCTGTTCGCAGCGCAGCAGAGAGGAACGCTGTTCATCGGACCGGGTGAAAAGGTTTACGCGGGAATGGTTGTCGGCATGTCTTCCAAGCCGGAGGATATTGAGCTGAACGTTTGCAAGACCAAGCATCTGACCAACACCCGTACCTCTTCATCAGACGAGGCGCTCGTGCTGACGCCTCCGATGGTTCTCTCTCTCGAGCAGGCACTGGAATTCATAGACAGTGACGAGCTTCTGGAGGTAACTCCGAAGAGTCTTCGTATTCGTAAGCGTCAGCTTGATTCCAGACTCAGAAAGCGCGAGGGAATCAGAAAGAACGGATAAAAGAGCCGGTCACAGATACAGGCGGGCGGCCTGAAAATCAAAAAAATCGGATTACGAGAGAAAAGTAAAAAGAGCCTGTAACAGATGCAGGAAAGAGCAAGGAAAAACGAGACGGCCGGAACATTTCCCCGAGCAGGAAATGTTCCGGCCGTCTCGTTCTGTTTCTGCGTTTTTGCACAGCAGACTGCTTTGCACATTGTACCATTTGACGAATACAGGAGCATCGATCTGTTGATGTTGTTGCGCAGCTGACAGGCGGCGGCATTCGCGAGCAAGCTCAGGCGCTGACAGGCGGCAGCATTCGCAAGCAGCTCAGGCGCTGACAGGCGGCGGCATTCGCGAGCAAGCTCAGGCGCTGACAGGCGGCGGCATTCGCGAGCAAGCTCAGGCGCTGACAGGACGCGGTATTCGCAGGCACCTCCGATGTTGTGAACTCGCTTATGACAACAGGAATGAGAGACATTTGCCCGCAGATCAGATTTTCTCGTGATTCTCGAATTTTTTCAGAACCTTCTGGATACGGTCTACCGGGTCCAGAAGACTGCTGATGGAGGCGTCATGATTCAATGTGTCTATCAGAAGTGCTATGTACTTGCTCATATCACAGCTGATGTAATATGGACGCTGCAGAAGCTCCGGCCTCTGGT
Source organism: Bilifractor sp. LCP21S3_A7 (assembly GCF_052118825.1). Taxonomy (NCBI): domain Bacteria; kingdom Bacillati; phylum Bacillota; class Clostridia; order Lachnospirales; family Lachnospiraceae; genus Bilifractor; species Bilifractor sp. LCP21S3_A7. The sequence continues at coordinate 70,858 of NZ_JBQKGL010000004.1, forward strand.
ATACAAGATTTGTTGTGACAAGCTTTGTGAACACTCCCTTGCGGTAGGCTTCATCAAAGCTGTCAAGTCCGTTCGTGAACAGACCGAAGGTAGCACACATGTAGATGTTCTTCGCCCCGCGCTCCTTGAGCAGAGAGGCAACTTCAATCATGCTGTCTCCGGAGGAGATCATATCGTCGATGATGATCATGTCCTTGCCCTTTACGTCAGCCCCGAGGAATTCATGGGCGACGATCGGGTTTCTGCCATCGATGATGGTGGAATAATCGCGGCGTTTATAGAACATACCCATATCGACACCGAGGTTATTGGCGATGTAGATTGCTCTAGCCATGCCGCCCTCATCCGGGCTGATGCACATCAGGTGATCGGAATCGATCTTCATGTCAGGTTCCGCGTGCCGGAGGATGTTCTTGATGAACTGGTAGGATGCGGAGATGGTCTCAAATCCGTGAAGCGGGATCGCGTTCTGTACGCGAGGGTCGTGAGCATCGAAGGTGATGATATTTTCGACGCCCATTCCGACCAGCTCCTTGAGACCAAGGGCACAGTCCAGGGACTCACGGCCGGAACGCTTGTGCTGACGGCTCTCATAGAGGAAAGGCATGATCACGTTGATTCTTCTGGCCTTTCCGCCGATTGCCGCGATCGCCCGCTTAAGATCCTGAAAGTGGTCGTCCGGGGACATGTGATTGACATAGCTGCCGAGCTTATAGGTCAGAGAGTAGTTGCAGACATCAACGAGAAGGTAGATATCGTCTCCGCGGACGGACTCGCCGATGACTCCCTTTGCTTCGCCAGAACCAAATCTGGGAATGTCGCACGGAATAATGTATGAACTTCTCTCATAGCCCTCGACAGCCGATGAGGTTTTGTGATCCGATTCCCGGTCCCTTCTCCACTGCACGAGATAATCATCCACCTTGCTGCCGATCGTTGTACAGCTCTTTAACGGAATGATCCCGAGACGTCCGACCGGTAGGGAGTCATAGTAATTGTCGTTTCTGTTTGCCATATCTGAAATTCCTCCTTAAAACTGCAGGTTTCAAGTAGCATTATTCTGAGGTCTGATTCCGGTTCCGGTCCGGACCGTCGGCGGAGAGCCGTTTGCGGATCCGGATGTCTTCTCCGGAAATATGAATCAGACGGTATGAACCCATTATACGTGAAAAAGTACGTTCTGAGAAGGCTTCCCGGACCTTCATAATGGAAAGGTTTGTGGAAATGATCGTTGATTTTTTCTGAAGAATCCGTTCGTTTACGATGAGGAAAAGCTCGGATGTCACAAAATTATTCAGCATTTCCGTGCCGAGATCGTCAATGATCAGAAGATCACAGTCGTATACGGTCTCATACGTTTCCTTCAGATCTTCTTCAGAATGAAATTTGTATCTGCTCATGAGATCAAAGAGATCATATGCTGTCAGATACAGAACACTGCATCCGAGATCCAGAACTCCTTTCGCAATGGCGTGGGAGAGATGCGTTTTTCCGACGCCTACATCACCATAGAAGAAAAGATTTTCCGGTGTGCCCTTCCTGTGATTCTGCCGGAAATCCCGCACAAAATTCCTTGAAACAGCAAGAGCATTCTCGGCTTCCCAGTAGAAGGATTTCTGATTTACCTTATTAAAGGAATCTGTCGGATAGTATTTCAGTGAAAAATTATCAAAGGTGTCGGATTCCAGAGCATCCTTCAGATTTGAGGCGGAATAGAGCAGATCAATCTCAAGCTGGCGGAAACAGCTGCATTTCCGGTCTCCGACATATCCGGTGTCGTGGCAGAGAGGGCAGTCATACCGTGGCTCCAGGTAGTCCTCGGGATAGCCGTTCGAGAGGAGGAGCGCACGACGCTCCTCGGCAAGATCCTGAATTGCCCGGTCGGTGTCGAGATCGCTGCCCTTCGGATCACCCAGGAGAAAGAAGGCCTTTCGGACCGATACGGAGGCTACCTCGGCATCGATCTCGGGGAGACGTGGGATCTTCGCGTAGACCTCCGCTTTTCGGCGGTCCAGATCGCGACGACTTTTCAGCTGCTTCTGGCTGTAGATACGCATAATAGCATCATATTGTGAGTTGGACAGAGGCATAATCCCTCCTCTCTGTGTCTGGTTTCAGACGCGGATGCAGAGGAAGCCCGGAGATTAGTCCGGTGTTTCCGACTGCTGGTTCAAAAGAAGCTCCTGCTCGAGACGGTCGAAATCGTAGTCCCGCTGATGGAAATTCTCGTTGAAACGTGTCGAGGATTTTGCGGGTTCTCTTCCCGGACGTTTTTGAGACAGAGCCGTGTTCCCGGCTTCGGAAGACGCATGGGACTGGCGATAGGCGGAATCGAGCTTCTGAATATCGTCCGGCGTGTGGACGCCTGCCTTGTTCCAGTCGGAGAGAATGCGGTCCGCGTAGGAAAAAGAAGGCTGTCCGGTCTGCCGGATGGTCCGGCTGGCTGCCTCGCGGATCAGATCCATCGGCATTGCGTATTCCTTCAGCCATTTGTCCATCATCTTTATCTCATCGGGGATCGGATTGCGATTCCGGATGCCGAAGGCACGGAAAATCGCGAAATACCTGTCCTTCCAGGAACTGGAATATTCCTTCGCGGCCTGTACGGTTGTGAGCTTCTCATCGTTCCATGCAAGCCCGACTTTTTCAATGTAATTCATGTTCCGGCCGCCCCGCGATACGCAGTATTCCACCAAGTAGTCGATCAGATCAACCGGAAAATGAAGAACATCGTAGAAATACAAAATCCGGCGCATATCTGTTGCACTCAGGGGATGACCGATATACTGTTCAGTGAAGAAAAGAATTTGCCGTACATCCTCATTGTCTTTGAGTTCCCTTGCCCGGGCAGAGGAAATCTGCGCGGGAGCCGTTTTTTTCTCAGGGGGTTCGGGCGGTTTCCTCTCAGAGGGCTCCTCCGGTACATACTGAGTTTTCTGCAGTGAAGGCTGAATGGGCAAAAGCTCGATCTTCTCAAGCTCCCGTTCTTTCCCCCGGTAAGAGAGATTCAGAAGCCCGGCCTGCTGCCAGTAGCGAAGCGCGCGGAGAACATCCTTTTCCGTGCATGAAAAAACATCTGCAAGGGAGGAGAGCGTAGGATTGAAATCCTGCCGGTGGACACTCCGAAGCAGATACAGATAGATTTTCACAAAATCCCCGTTGGCACGGGGCATATAATAATCGATAAAGTCGTCTGCCAGAAGTGTCATTCCGGCAAGACGACTGTCCTTAATGGTTAACAAACCCATAGTTATTTCACCTGCGTCAGTCGATCAGATCCTCTCCGACCTGAACAATATTTCCTGCTCCCATGGTGATCACAAGATCGCCGTCCTTGACATTCGCGCGCAGGAAGTCTTCGATCTCCTCGAAGGACGGAAAATAGTCACAGTCAGTTCCCAGCTTCTGGATCTCCGCCTGAAGATCCCTGGAGGAAACACCGTAGATGTCAAGCTCGCGCGCTGCGTAGATGTCCGCGAGCACCACATGATCCGCAATGGAGAGTGCCTCCGCAAACTGCGGAAGAAGTGCCTTTGTCCTTGTGTAGGTGTGGGGCTGGAATACACACCAGATCGTTTCGTGGGGAACACGCTCCGCGGTGTGCAGGGTTGCCTTGATCTCGGTTGGATGATGTGCGTAATCGTCGATGACGGTGGCTCCGCACTTCATTTTGCCCTTGTACTCAAAACGACGATTCGTGCCGTGAAAGCTCTCGAAGCCATTCTCGATGGTAGCGGCATCGATACCGAGCTCTCTGGCGAGGGCAATGGCGGCAAGTGCGTTGCTGACATTGTGCTGTCCGGGCACCTGTAGCGAGAAATTGCCGATGGGGTTGCCCTTGTACAGAGCACGGAATGAGGCATTCCCCCGCTTGTCATAGGTCACGAGATCTGCGGTATACTCTCCCTTGTTGCTCATGGAGTAGGTGATGATCTTGCAGGTAAGCCCCTTGGTGATCATCTTGCATGCCGGATCATCGGCATTGATGATCAGCACTCCGTCGTCCGGGAGAAGCTCCGCGAACTTCCGGAAGGAATGACGGATATCGTCCAGATCCTTGAAAAAATCCAGATGATCCGCATCAATGTCGAGAATGATGCTGATCTTCGGGAAGAAACTGAGGAAGCTGTTGGTATATTCGCATGCCTCCATCAGAAATGTATTGTTGCTTCCGATTCTGTAATTGCCTTTGATCAGAGGCAGTATACCGCCGACGGAGATCGTCGGATCCATATCGGCCGCCATGAGAATGTGTGCAGCCATGGAAGTTGTCGTGGTCTTACCATGGGTTCCGGAGACGCAGATCGGAATCTTATAGTTCTTCATCATCTGTCCCAGAAGCTGTGCCCTGGTGAGGAGCGGAATTTTCTTCGCGACCGCAGCGGCATACTCCGGATTGCTCGGATGGATTGCTGCAGTGTATACAACGACATCAATGCCATCGGTAATGTTATCGGCTGCCTGCTGATATGCAATTCTGGCACCAGCCGCCTGCAGACGATCCGTCAGCTCTGATTCATGGGAATCAGAACCGGAGACGACGAAGCCCTCCTTCAGGAGAATTGCGGCAAGTCCGCTCATGCTGATTCCGCCGATGCCGATGAAGTGGACATGTGACGGTTTGTCAAAATTTATTTTGTACATAGTATGGATAACTCCTTTATGCGAATACCTGCGAACCGTGAATCAGTGCGCACCTGTATCCGTGTATCATACATATTTCCTTCTACATGCGAATACATGAGAACCGTGAAACGCATCCTGTCGGCAGAACCTGTCTCAGATTGTTTCTGCCGGTACAGCGTATCAATTATACCCTTGCGACCTTAATATTTCAAGCAGACGCCTGAGGTGATAATGACGAATTTCGCACAGCACTTACAATACCGATATGCACTGTTTTCGGCAAAAGTTATAAAAATTCGACAAATAGGATTGGAAAATTATTTAAAATGTTCACTTTTGAAAATGACTATGATATAATCCTATTATTGATATAATCTTTTCAAGACAAGAGGTGATTCCATGGTCAAAAAAGAAATGATCGCCATGATCCTCGCGGGCGGACAGGGAAGCAGGCTTGGTGTGCTTACTTCGAAGGTCGCAAAGCCTGCGGTGGAGTTCGGCGGAAAGTACAGAATCATTGATTTCCCTCTCAGTAACTGTATTAATTCCGGAATCGATACGGTGGGTGTACTGACACAGTATCAGCCGCTTCGGCTGAACAGTCATATCGGAATAGGAATCCCCTGGGACCTGGACCGGAATGTCGGGGGTGTCACTGTTCTTCCGCCATATGAGAAGAATACAGATACGGAGTGGTACACAGGAACCGCAAATGCAATTTTTCAGAATCTGGCATATATGGAGTCCTATAATCCGGAATATGTTCTGATTCTCGGCGGTGATCACATCTACAAGATGGATTATGAGGTTATGCTGGATTTCCATCGCGCGAACAAGGCGGATGTTACGATTGCGTGTATGCCTGTTCCGATGGAGGAGGCGAGCCGTTTCGGTATCATGATAACAGACGGTAAAGGACGGATAACCGAGTTTGAGGAAAAACCGGAGCATCCGAGAAGCAACCTCGCTTCCATGGGGATCTATATCTTCTCCTGGAAGACATTAAAAGAATCTCTGATTGCGCTCAAGGATCAGCCCGGGTGCGATTTCGGAAAGCATATCCTGCCTTACTGCAGGGACAGGGGCAGCCGGCTGTTCGCTTACGAATTCAACGGTTACTGGAAGGACGTCGGAACGCTGGGATCCTACTGGCAGGCGAACATGGAGCTGATCGACATCATACCGGAATTCAATCTGTATGAGGAATACTGGCGGATCTACACAAAGGGAGACATCATCCGGCCGGAGTACATTTCCGAAAGCGGTGCTGCAGACCGCTGTATCATCGGCGAAGGCTCGGAGATCTATGGGGAAGTTCACAATTCGGTGATCGGTCCCGGTGTCACCATACAGAAGGGAGCTGTTGTCAGGGATTCTATCATCATGAGGCGATCCACTGTCGGGGCGGGCACGAAGATTGAGAAGGCAATTATTGCCGAGCAGGTCCGCATCGGTGACAACTGCAGCATCGGTGTCGGAGAGGAGGCTCCAAACGTCTTCAAACCGAATATTTACGCCTTCGGTCTTGCCACAATCGGTGAGGATACTGTGATTCCGGATGGTATTACGGTAGGGAAGAATACGGTGATATCGGGAAAGACCGTTCCTGAAGATTATGAAAACGGCATTCTTCCCGGAGGAGGAGCGCTGATCAGGGAGGACGGTGATATCCTATGAGAGCATTAGGTATTATTCTTGCAGGAGGAAACAGCAACCGGATGCGGGAGCTCTCGGAGAAGAGGTGCATCGCCGCTATGCCGGTCGCCGGGAGTTACCGGAGCATTGATTTTGCACTGAGCAGTATGACGAATTCGCATATCCAGAAGGTCGCTGTACTCACACAGTACAATGCAAGATCCCTGAATAATCATCTGATGTCATCGAAGTGGTGGGATTTTGGAAGAAAGCAGGGAGGCCTGTATGTCTTCACTCCTACCGTGACATCGACGAACAACTGGTGGTACAGAGGCACTGCAGATGCTATCTACCAGAACATACAGTGGCTGAAGGAAAGCCATGAACCCTATGTCATTATTGCTTCCGGCGACGGAATCTATAAGCTGGATTTTAATAAGGTTCTGGAATATCATATTGCGAAGCGCGCGGATATCACCATTGTCTGCACGGAATGTCATGACGATGATCCGAACCGGTTCGGCGTACTGAAGATGAACGAGGACTACCGCATAGAGGAGTTCGAAGAAAAACCCATGGTTTCAGATTCGAGCTTGATTTCAACGGGAATCTATGTTATAAGAAGGAGACAGTTAATAGAGCTCCTTGAGCGTTGTGCACAAGAAGGGCGGTATGACCTGGTTAAAGATATCTTTATCCGCTACAAGAATCTGAAGCGGATTTATGGATATAAAATAAATACCTATTGGAGTAACATTGCGACGGTGGAATCCTATTATAGAACAAATATGGATTTCCTTAAACCGGAGGTAAGGGATTTCTTCTTCAATGAATATCCCGAGATCTATTCAAAGATTGATGACCTCCCGCCGGCAAAATACAATCCTGGCAACATAGTGAAAAACAGTCTGATATCGAGTGGTTGTATCATTAATGGACAAGTTGAAAATTCTATTCTTTTCAAAGACGTATATGTAGGCAACAATTGTGTGATCAAGAATTCCATCGTCCTGAACAATGTGTACCTTGGGGATAATACTCACATTGAGAATTGTATCGTCGAAAGCCGCGATACAATAAGGGCGAACTCTTATTACTGCGGCGAAGACAGAATCAAGATCGTGGTCGAAAAGAACGAGAGATACGCGATCTGAAATGCCTGCTGAACGCGGGAGAAGGAGCCTTATGCAGATCACAGATGTCAGAGTACGTAAAGTAACAAAAGAAGGGAAAATGAAGGCGGTTGTTTCCATTACCCTGGATGATGAATTCGCAGTTCACGATATTAAGATTATCGAGGGCGAAAAGGGATTGTTTATCGCAATGCCGAGCAGGAAGACAACAGACGGAGAATACAGGGATATCGCTCATCCGATCAATTCCGAGACGCGAGACAGAATCCAGAAGATCATTCTGGAGAAATATGGAGAAGTTCTGGATCAGGGTGAAGAAGAGTGATTGGTAATACCAATCACAGTTTACATTATAATAGGAAGAAACAGAGTTCTTCATCGCTCAGAACACGGACAAGAAAACAGAGAAAATCAGAAAGCACCTGGCAGTGACTGTCAGGTGCTTTCTGTCGAAGTGCGGACGGACGCAGAGAGAGGGAAAAATGAAGCTTCCATATGAGTTTGATGAGAGAATGAAGGAGATGCTTGGTGGGGAATATGACGACTTCATGGCAAGCTATGACAGACCGAGGTTTCGGGGTCTTCGCGTGAATACCATGAAGGTCACACCGGAAGAGTTCGAGAAGGCTGCTCCCTTTCCGGTCCGAAGAGTTCCCTGGGTGTCCGACGGATTTATCTATCCGAATGATGTTTTTCCCGCGCGGCATCCGTATTATGCCGCGGGCGTTTATTATCTTCAGGAACCGAGCGCAATGACGCCGGCGAGCCGGCTGCCGGTTGAACCCGGAGACCGGGTGCTGGATCTCTGTGCGGCTCCGGGCGGAAAGGCAACGGAACTCGCTGCAAGGCTCCGGGGGACGGGAATTCTTGTGGCGAATGATGCCAGCAATTCCAGGGCGAAGGCTCTTCTTCGAAATCTCGAGTTGTTCGGTACAGAGAATATGTTCGTGACGAACGAAATGCCTGACCGGCTTGCCGATGTTTTTTCCAGCTATTTTGATAAGATTCTTGTGGATGCACCCTGTTCCGGCGAAGGGATGTTCCGGAAGGATCCGGATGTCGCTGAAACCTGGAGTCCGGAGCGCGTGAGGTATTTTGCGTCTCAGCAGCGGAATATTCTCGAAAATGCCAGAAAAATGCTGAAACCGGGAGGATACCTCATGTATTCCACCTGCACGTTTTCACCGGAAGAGGATGAACAGATGATCAGCTGGTTTATCCGTACATTTCCAGATTTTTCTCTCCAAGAGATGGAGGGCTATGCGGGATTTTCGGAAGGAAGACCTGACTGGGCCGACGGTAATCCGGAGCTCCGGAAATGTGTGAGAATCTGGCCGCACAGAATGGACGGCGAGGGGCATTTCCTGGCATTGATGCGAAGAAATTTATCTGTGGATCCGGAGCTTGAAGCGGAATCGGGTCAGAGACAAGGCAATATCGCAGCTTCCGCATTGTCCGCATCAAGAGGACTTGCCGATGCCGTGACGGGATTCCCTGCAGGTGAAAGGGCAGGCTGTACGGAAGCCGGTTTATCAGTATTGGGAATAGGAGACCGTGCGCGGACGGACGACCGTACGCAGAGCGATTTGCTTTGCAGAAGGAAGAAGAAGACGCACAGAGGCGGAGCCTCGGGAAAAGGCAGAGGAAGAGAAAATATGTCATCAGACATCCGCCCGGATCCAGAGCAGATGGAGCTTCTCAGTGAGTTTCTGCCACAGGCAGATCCGGAGAAAATTGAGCGACGTGCAGGGAAAGGATATTATGTACAGGAACTGCCAGATGGCGCGGGGAGATTGAATTTTCTGAGAAACGGACTTTATCTCGGGGAATGGAAGAAAAAAAGATTTGAGCCGTCACAGCCTCTCGCTATGGCGCTGAATCCGGAGAAATTCGGGAGGGTTTTTCCCATGAAACCGGGGGATGAAAGAATTGCCCGCTATCTTCACGGGGAGACAATCCAGGCGGATCCGGAGAGGGAGAAGACCAGCGACGGATGGAATCTCATCTGTGTGGATCGATTTCCGATCGGATGGGGAAAATATGCGAATGGTACGATAAAGAATAAGTACGCGGCTTCCTGGAGGAAATGAAAGGAAAAGCAGAAAACTTCAGGTACTGTTAATACGAAAATGCAGAATCTTCGGACAATATGGAAGCGAGAAATACACAGACTGGAAATGAGAGGTACACAGAATCTTATAAGATGACCGGAGAGGGGTGATCTCCAGAGCAGAAATACTGAGCCCGCATACCTCTTGTTGAGCATTTCACGACACGGAGAAGCCCCGGAAGTGCCTCGCGAAACAATTCTCGTCCGGAATTGGACGCGCTGTGGGAAAGTATCATGAGAATACCCGAGCATGCCGGGTCATCGCCGGCAGCATAGAAGTGAAATAAAAACCGGATTGAAACGGTGAAGAGTTCCGAGTGAGGACTGGCATAGAGGTTGATAAATTATATCAGCAGAATTATTTTTTTGAAAAAGTAAAAAGCAGTGGCATAATTATATGTCCTGGAGTATACTGATTATATCAAAACAGCCATAAAAAATAAAACTCCCGGCTGCAATATAAGAAATTATTATATTGCAGTTCTGACTCAGTTTTGTAATTGTATGTATTATATAAATATTCTGGTCAATATCTCCGTTTCGATCATATTATACCTTATCTTATATATTATTGCAAGACAATATTTTCAATTGCTAGAAGATATTGTTACTGCTTGTGCCGTACTCCGAAAAGTGGAAGTCACAGATGAAGTTCTCACCATTCAGCAATGCTCAAACCTCCGCATTGTGAATTTCCGGTTCTGTTAACTGAGCGCCGGCAAGATTTTCATGCTTTTTCAGATAATCATACAGGAAAGAACCCCGGAAGGTGAGCTATAATTTGCTACTGGACTGGCATGATCGTTGGAAAGGAGAATATGAATAGGGAAGACGAAAACCGAAATCAAACCGTCACGGTACATGAATTTCTTGAAAGTTATTGCCGGTATCTGAATGAGGATCTTGCATTGTCGGGTAAATCACCTGCTACATATTCGTACCTCATTGAAAAACATCTCATCCATGACCTTGGAGAATACCAGCTGTCGGAGCTGGATTCTGATATTCTGAACAGCTACCTGAAGCAAAAAATATCAGACGGAAGGCTTGATAATTCCGGAGGCCTTTCTCCCACAACCGTTTCGGAGTTGAGAACAATCCTGAACTCTGCCTTCAAATATGCGAAATGCAATCATTATTGTGTGCAAGACATGAATGATCTGGTACATATTTCTTTTCATCAGCCGGAAATCAGTATATTCAACCGGGAAGAGACCGGCAAGATGGTCCGATATCTGACGCAGCATCCGACACCATACAACAGCGGTGTCCTTCTGGCACTTGTGAGTGGAATCCGGATCGGAGAACTCTGTGCACTGACATGGGGCGACCTGAATCTCGATGAGGGAGTGCTGCAGATTACAAAATCTCTCGGCAGACTTCCAAATCCGAATGCAGATACGGATGGACACAGAACACATCTCGTGATCGCTCCGCCAAAGACCAGAAACTCCATCCGTTCCATTCCGCTACCGCCGGAAATCCTTGATCTTTTGAGGAAGCAGCAGCAACCGCCAGAGGTGTATCTGTTAACGGGCAGAAAAAAATGCATGGAGCCCTCCTCCTGTAGTAAGCGTTTTCGAAATATGCTGAAGAAACTTGACATTCCCGCCAGGAATTTTCACACGCTGCGCCACACCTTTGCGACTGCCTGCATCAGAGACGGGGCCGATCCGAAAACGGTAAGCATGATACTCGGACATGCAAGTGTAAATATTACCATGATGATGTATGTGCATCCGAGCCTTGAGGATAAACGTCGTGTCATGGAACAGGTATATACGCACACCTACATCCCGCCATCCTGATGGCGATCATCTGCCAAGAACTGCAATATAATAATTTCTTATATTGCACCTGACAATACTTATTGTAATATTATTCAGACAACTGTCGGTGGCGCATCATGAGGGCACCTTTGGAAACTTTGTTTTCAAGGGTGTTTTTTTTACGCGAACAGTGAGCCGCAGCCGAATGCGAAGTATTCGTGTGCGGCGAGCGTCGCGATAGCGAGATAAAACTCGCGCAGCGTGTTTTATCTCGTTTCGGTAACATACAGGGCTGAGGGGAAAAGTTTTGTATATTGTGCATAAAGAAACGAAGGATTGTTTATGTTAAAATAGGGATGACTGATTGAGCCGGGTGTACATGTTTGGGGATGGACAAATACCATCGGCCAATCGGTCTGACATTTCGAGACAAGGACACAATATGTGGACCGGTCGAAAAACCGGTCATTTGTTTATCTGTGAAAGGAATAAATATGCGAAAAACAAAAATTATCTGTACAATCGGACCTGCAAGTGCTTCTGAGGAAATATTGAGCCGCATGGTGAAGGCGGGTATGAATGTCGCGCGGCTTAACTTTTCTCACGGAACCCATGAAGAGCATCTGGAGAAGATGAAGCTGATCAAGAAGGTTCGCAATAAGCTGCACCGGCCGATTGCAATTATGCTCGATACGAAGGGCCCGGAATACAGGATCGGTGTATTCAAGGATCACAAAGTCACCCTCAAGGAGGGACAGGAATTTATCTTTACGACGGAAGATCTGATCGGAAATGAAACCATTGTATCGGTCAGTTACAAGGGGTTTGCAGACGAGCTGAAACCGGGAGACAAGATCCTTGTAAATAATGGACTCGTTGTATGCATCGTAGAGAGAGTAGAGGGAACGAAGGTTTTTACAAAGGTGGAAGCTGGAGGGGTTCTCTCGGACAGAAAGAGCATGAACTTCCCCGGGAAGCTGATGAAGAATGACTTCCTCAGTGAGCAGGACAGGGAGGATCTTCTGTTCGGGATCAAGAATGATGTAGATTATATTGCGGCATCTTTTGTTTCGACAAGGGAAGATGCGCAGGAGATGAGGGATTTTCTGAACGCCAACGGAGGACAGGACATCGATATCATCGCAAAAATTGAGAACAGGGCTGGAGTGAATAATATCCGTGAGATCTCGGAAGTGGTTGACGGTATCATGGTTGCGAGAGGAGATCTCGGAGTAGAGATTCCGTATATGGAGGTGCCGGCTGTTCAAAAGGAGATTGCGCAGGAGTGCAGACTTCTCGGGCGCCGCGTAATCATCGCGACGGAGATGCTGGAATCGATGATCAATAATATCCGTCCGACCCGTGCCGAAATTTCCGATGTAGCGAATGCGGTATATGACGGTGCGTCGGCAATCATGCTTTCGGGCGAATCCGCGGCAGGAAAATATCCGGTGGAAGCGGTTAAGACGATGGCACAGGTGGCAGAGTTCACAGAGCAGCATATCAACTACCGGAAACGTTTCAAGAACACAGAGTTTGTTCAGAAAAACATCCTGGACGCGATTTCGCACTCCACGTGCTCGATGGCAATCGATGTGGATGCGAAATGCATCGTGGTAAGTTCAAAATCGGGAATGACGGCGAGAATGGTCAGCCGGTTTCGCTGTCCGGTACAGATCATCGGCATGACGACTTCGGAGAAGGTTTACCGCAAGCTCTCTCTGAGCTGGGGCGTTGAGCCGATTCTCTGCGAGGAATTTGAGTCGATTGATGTCCTGTTCTATCACGCAATTCGTCAGGCTGTCAATATCCTCAACCTCAAGATGGGAGATAACATCGTTCTCACCGGCGGACCGGTCGGCGGAGGAAAAGGCGGAACAAATATGATTAAGGTGGAGACCATCCACAGAAATTATCAGTAAAGATACTGTATAAGTCCAATCGTAATGTTCTTGGCCCACGGGGAGCTTGCTCACCAGTGGGCAAGAACATTAGCGACGACAACAGGTATGAGCACGAAGTGACGCGTAAGCGGCACGGAAGTGCGAATGCCTGTTAGCGGCACGGAAGCTGCGAAGCAGCGAAGTGACGCGGGGACTTATACAGTGTGTGGCACGATGTATCGTATGGGCGTTTACTGTATAAGCTCTTCGAAAACGCAGACAGAATCGTCGCACGCGAAGCGCGCGTAAGAGACAGGATACGATTTTGAAGACATCAGGTATGAGCACGAAAGGCGAGGAAATATGGCTGAGATGATGCTTCGCGAAAGCGAACAATACGACCGATATTTTAATCTTCTGCAGGGAGGCGTCTGCATGGTTGCAGCAGACGGTTCGGAGCGCATCGTCTTTGCCAGCAGGCAGATGGCACTTCTTTTCGAGTGTGAGGACGAGGAGGAGTTTCTGAAGAATTATCCTTCCTATCAATATCTGATGGATGGAAGAGATTACAAGCCTCTTCAAGAGTATGGCAATTTGCATCCGGAGCACTTTTCGGTGAATTTTCATTATCAGACGAAAAAAGGACACTTCCGTGAGGTAGAGGGAACGGGTGCTTTAAGGAATACTGCTTTCGGAAAAACCTATGTTCTGCAGTTCTTCTCATCAGAGCAGATATCAAATGACCGTAAGGTGGACGAGATAACCGGATTGCCGGGAATGCACGATTTCTTAAAGGAGGCGTTCCGCCGCGCGAAGGAGAGAAAGGCGATACACAGATTAAGAGACTTCTGTCCGGTCAGCTTTGATGTTACGAATTTTAAGGAATATAACCGTCAGTATGGTGTTCATCAGGGCGATCAGTGCCTGAAGAAAATTGGAGATACGATCACAGGAATTTTCCCGGGCGCTCTGGTGGGCCATCTCACGGCGGACCGATTTGTTGCGCTGCTGCCGGAGAAGAATCTTGAGGTAAAGCTTGAACAGGCCTGCAATGAAGTGAATCACTATATCCATGATGATGGGATTCAAATGAAGGTCGGCGTCTACCGGGCGTCAGAAAACGACTCCCTGGATGATCTGCGGAATGCTTTTGATCTGGCAAAAATGGCCTGTGACAGCATTAAGGAGGACGGCAACCGGGTCGTGGCGTTTTACGAACCCTCTATGGGGGAAAGTGCTGCGAATAAGACCTATGTTCTCCGCCATTTCAATGAGGCGCTGGAAAGGCATTATATCAAGGTATATCTGCAGCCTGTGATCCGCACAATGACAGGACGGGTGAGCGGATTCGAGGCACTGGCGCGATGGGAAGACCCGGAGCTTGGAATGATATACCCGAACGTGTTTATTCCTGTTCTGGAAGAGGCCCAGCTCATCAACCGGCTTGACCGGTATATTCTGGAGCATGTTCTTTACCTCAGCCGTGACCGGATGGAGAACGGACTGCCGCTGCTTCCGATATCCATGAACCTTTCCGCCTATGATTTCGAGGTGGCGAACCCGCTCGATACGATTGAGAAACTGGTCAGCCGTTACCATGTACCGAGGAGCGTCCTCTGCTTTGAGATCACGGAACGGATCATGCTCCGCAACCGTCATAGCATGGTCAGGACGATTCAAAGGTTTCAGCAGGCAGGATATCAGATCTGGATGGATGATTTTGGAAGCGAATACTCGTCCCTGAATTCTCTTCATAATTTCCAGTTTGATGTAATCAAGATTGACATGGGATTTTTCAGCCATTTTGATGATCGAAGCCGGCAGATTATTACCTCCGTTGTAACAATGGCGAAAATGCTCGGGGTGGAGACACTGGCAGAAGGTGTGGAGACGCAGGAGCAGGTTTCCTTTCTCCAAAAGATCAACTGCGGTCGGATTCAGGGATATTATTACGGACGTCCGATGCGCTACGAGGATAGCGTGACGTATATCCATGGCAGAGGCATGCAGATGGAGAGTCCGGAGGAAGCACATCTTCTCGATGCCGCAGAAGACATCAATATTATTTCGGATTCTCCTACTTCACTTTTTAGTTTTGATGGGAAAAATATTGTTCTTCTGCTCGAAAACGATGCGTATCGGAGAGAGCTGAGAAGTACAGGTACGCAGAATATGGAGGAGGCAAATTCCTACCTCAACAATGCGGGATCTCCAGTGAGAGACAGGTTTGTCCAGCTTTTACAGAGAACATTGAAGTCGCATGCAGAAGAGAGCATGGTATACGCGGACAATGGACAGTATATGAAGGTAAATGTCCGATGGATTGCGGGAGATGTGCGGCGCTGGGTCGGAGTGGCACATATCTATAATATCAGCAATAATGCTTCGCTGCAGTTTGCGAACAACCTTGACCAAACGCTGCGGAACATCTTTCAGCTGTATGAGGGATTTTATCTGATCGATCGTGGATCTGAAAAGGTGAAAATTCTCCGGTCCAGCCATCCGGAGATAAAATCTCAGGATGGCTTTTCTTCGATAGCGGCGTTTGTCCGGTACTTCAGGGATGAATTGATCTATCCGGATGACAGAGATCGTTTTTTTGCTTTTGTTCAGGCTGAGAATGCTGAGTCGGAAGGCAGCGGTACATATAAGGGAATCAGGGCAGAGATATTGCGAGTGCGGACCGCTGACGGAACATACAGGTGGGCGGTGTTTGAGACACTGATGCTTTACAAGAGTAAAGCGAGAAACCTTCTTCTTTGTGAGCGTGAGGATGTGTGGGAGAGGAAAAACGATCGGGACAGACTTCTTCCGTTATTCTGCCAATCATTCGGGGCACCGGGATACAGCACAGAACTGACGGAGGAGGTGAAAGAGAGGAACCTGTTCCGGACACTCTGCGATACATCTCCGTATGAATTCTTTTGGATGGACAGGCAGAGAAGGCTTTTGGGGGCAAGCAGGGAATTTGTCAGGAGAATCGGGCTTTCCGACGAGAAAGACTATCTTGGCAAGACAGAATCAGAACTGGGATGGCATATCGATTCTGCTGCTGCGGAGATGGAGGAGAAAAAAGTTCTGGAGATGGGCGTCAGGTCGACATCGGCCAATGAGCTGGTGCTGTCCGGCGGCAGACTTGACGGAATCGAGATTACCCGTGTTCCCTGGTACCGTGAGAGGGAAATCGCGGGGATGATGGGAATGATCAGCGGTGATCAGGCAGATGACAGAAAGAAGGAGGTGCGCCTGGGATTTGTGGACCGCGACACAGAGCTCATGAGTTTTCGCGGTTCGATAGAAGCCGGAATGATATATGAGGATCAGTATCGATTGAAAAAAATCGATTATACAGGACTATTAATTGATGTTGCCGCATATGCTGAAGTGATGCGGGAAAGCGCCGAGAA
Source organism: Bilifractor sp. LCP21S3_A7 (assembly GCF_052118825.1). Taxonomy (NCBI): domain Bacteria; kingdom Bacillati; phylum Bacillota; class Clostridia; order Lachnospirales; family Lachnospiraceae; genus Bilifractor; species Bilifractor sp. LCP21S3_A7. The sequence continues at coordinate 87,421 of NZ_JBQKGL010000004.1, forward strand.
GGCAAAGGTGATTCTGACCGAAATTTCTGCAACACTGAAAAAACTGATGAATCCGGAATGGGCGATCGCGCGGATAGGGCTGTGCTGTTTTCTGTGCTTCTGCCGCAGGGATCATGCCGGAGATATTGAAGAGAAGATTGACAGGGTATCCGGAATGCTTCCGACGCTTTGGAGGAAGCTCGGAATTCAGGCTGATCCTGTTCTGGCACATGCGATTGTCTACGGGTCGGAGGTAATGAGCCTGGACGAGATGTTCATGCTGCTGATCCGGAGAATCAGCAGCACGGAGAAGGCGGCTCATGGGGACAGCCCATATGTCGGGGACTACATTGCCCTGAGACGTGAGGTGTTCGACAGCCTGACGGAACATGTCATTGTCAGTGATCCCAGAACATACGAGCTTGTATATATGAATCGTTCTGCCCGAAGGGATTTTGGAATAAAACCGGATGGCAGCCTGAACGGGTGCCGCTGTTATGAGGTGCTGGAAGGTCAGGATGTTCCCTGCGGCGACTGTCCGAATCTGTTGCTGCGGAAGGATTGTGCGTATGAGGCATCACACCTGAACCGGAGAAAGGGAGCAAAAGTACTGATTCGTTCTGCTCTGACAACATGGGAGAACCGGACGCTGAGGCTGACGGTCGAATTTGATATCAACAAGTATCTGCATGCAATGGCAAGGGATCACGAGCTGATCTATCAGGAGATGCGGGCAAATGAGGCAATTTCTCTTGGTATGGCGGAAGAGGATCCCGGAACAGGAATCGAGAAGACGATTGCATGTATCTCTGAAAATATGAGATCGGAGCGCTTCCTGATCTTTGAGGAACGTGATGACAATACGGTAAGTGCCACCTATGAATGGACGGCACCCGGTGTTTTTTCTCTGAAGGAGGAGCTGCAGAGTATTCCTCTCTCGGAATTGCGGGCGCTGTATACGCAGTTTGCCTCACAGCATGTGGTGATGGTCAGTGATATGGATGCCTTTCAGAAGGAAAATCCCGGTTTTTCCATGCGAATCCATGATGTCCGGAGCTTTATATCCGGGCAGCTGAAGATCCTGAATCAGACAGAGGGCTTTACGATGGTTATCAATCCGGCGGAGGACACCTTCCGTAATACCAGCGTGCTGCTCTCCACGCTGACGGATTTCATAGCAATTATGATTCGCAACAGGAACAGCGTGCACCAGCTGGAGAAACAAAGCATGATTGACCAGATGACGGGCGCCGGAAACCGGAGGGCTCTTGAGCGGCAGATCCGCGAGTGGAAGGGTGACGGTCTGCTTGGAGTGATTTCCGTTGACCTGAACGGACTGAAGAACACAAACGATACGGCGGGCCATCATGCCGGCGATGTGCTGATTTGCGAAACAGTCCGGGTTCTTCAGGAATGCGCAGGTGAAAAGTATGTATTCCGGACCGGCGGGGATGAATTTGTCGTTCTGACGGAAGAGCTGGAGGAAAAGGATATCAGCCTGCTGATACGGCATATGCGTGAGAACGCAGCAAATAACGGGATCAGTATGGCGATTGGATATGCAGTCTGCCGCGGAAAGGTTACGGACTTTGATGCGCTGCTCACCAGGGCAGATTTCAATATGTATAAGGACAAGGGACATAGTTTCCGAAGAAGGCGGAATGATTGAAGGGCTGAAGGAAAGGCATATATCCGCGATGCGGTTTATTTGACACTTTTCAGCCTGTATCGTATAATCGTTGCAGACAATTGAAGAGAGGCCTTTCAGTGCATCCGATTTTCTGCACATGCCTGACAGCAGGAGTGCAGAGGAACTGTATGAGAATAGAGAATCAGGTGAAATTCCTGAGCGATCCGGTCACTGTGAGCAGCGAACCATTCCGTTATGTCATTGTGTCATAGAACATGAGAAGACAGGAACTGGTGCTTGAGCTGTCAGCCAGGAGAACTGCTGAGAGGTTTGTAGATATGCTTCCGAAGAAAGCAGATTCTGATGACCTGGAGGCTGCCGGATTGCCGGCGGAACCGATTGAGACAGGTTAATTATTCAGGACGAATGCTTCGGCATTCGTCCCTTTTCATGTATAAGATCATTGAAGTTGAAAGGCATACTTGCAAATGATGAGTGATAATGAAATCAGCAGTTATCATGCTGAGAATCTGAAAAGGAGAATGCGATACACGGCGGTTTTTGCCGTTCTGGCAGCTGCGTTTCTGGTCGTGACCGTAATCAATATCAATACCGGTAACGTTGATATTTCGATTGATAAGATTTTGAGAGCTGTTTTTCTCCGAAGCGGGTCAAGAGATGATATGAATATCATCTGGAAGATCCGTCTGCCGCGGATTCTGATGGCGGCTATTCTCGGAGGGGCGCTCTCCCTGTCCGGATTTCTGCTGCAGACATTTTTCGAGAATCCGATTGCAGGTCCTTTTGTGCTCGGAATATCTTCCGGCGCAAAACTGATTGTCGCGTTTCTCATGATTCTTGTGGTGGCCAGGCACGGAGCAGTGTCCTCCTGGGCCATGATTCTTGCCGCGTTCGCGGGGTCTCTTGTGTCAACCGGCTTTATCCTGCTGGTTTCCCGGAGCGTGCGGAATATGTCGGCACTGCTGGTTGCGGGAATCATGATCGGGTATATCTGTACTGCGCTGACGAATCTTCTCGTTACATTTGCCAGTGATTCGGATATCGCCAATCTTCACAACTGGTCTCAGGGAAGCTTCTCGGGTATGACCTGGGACAATGTCCTGGTGGGCGGAATCATCATCGGAGCTGCGTCTGCCCTGGTATTCCTTCTCGCAAAGCCGATTGGTGCGTTTCAGCTTGGCGAGGCTTACGCGCAGAGCATGGGGGTTAATGTAAAGCGGTTCCGGGTGGCCCTCATCCTGCTGTCGAGCATCCTCTCTGCGACGGTGACGGCATTTGCCGGTCCGATTTCTTTCGTAGGCATCGCGGTTCCCTTCCTGATCAAGCGCGCACTGAACACGGCAAATCCGGTCGTGGTCATCCCGGCCACCTTTCTTGGAGGCGCCGTCTTCTGCATGGTCTGTGATCTGATCGCAAGGGTTGCATTTGCACCGACTGAACTGGAAATCAGCACGGTGACCTCGATTTTCGGAGCACCGGTCGTGATCTTTATGCTGATACGGCGGCAGAAGGGAAGAAGATAAATGGAGAAGGTACAGAACAAGGAAAAATATTATCTCCACCTGGAGGGTCTGTCGGTCGGGTATAACGGGAAGCCTGTGATCCGCGATATTGAGATCGGAATCCGGCGCGGTGAGATTGTTACACTGATCGGACCGAACGGCGCGGGAAAATCTACAATATTGAAAAGCATCACGAGACAGCTTTCTCTTGTGGAGGGAGAGGTTTTTTTTGATCTGAAGAATTTGTCGGATTATTCGTTCCGAGAATTGTCTTCGCGTATGGCTGTTGTTCTGACGGACCGTCTGCATCCGGAGCTTATGACCTGTCACGATGTGGTCGCGACCGGAAGATATCCATATACGGGACGGCTGGGGAAATTGACGGAAGAGGATGAACGGAAGGTAGATGATGCGATGAAGGCGGTTCAGGCGCAGGAGATTGGCAACCGCGACTTTAACGCGATCAGTGACGGGCAGAAGCAGCGGGTGCTGCTCGCGAGGGCGATCTGCCAGGAACCGGATATCATCATCCTGGATGAGCCGACGAGTTTCCTGGATATCAAGCATAAGCTGAAGCTTCTGTCGATTCTCCGGGATATGGCTAAGCAGAAGAATATAACGGTTGTGATGTCGCTGCATGAGATCGATCTGGCGATGAAGATTTCTGACAGGATAATCTGCGTTCACGGCGATAAGATCTTCCGGAGCGGAACGCCGGAGAGCATTTTTCACGAGGACACGATCCGTGAGCTGTATGAAATTGACAACGGCTTTTTCGATCCGATGTTCGGAAGTATCGAGCTTCCGAAGATCGAGGGAAATCCGAAAGTACTGGTACTGTCATCCTGTGGAACGGGGATACCGGTGTATCGAAGGCTGCAGAAAGAGAAGATGCCCTTTGCGGCAGGAATTCTGTACACAAATGATGTCGATTACCGTCTGGCGCGTCTTCTGGCTTCGCAGGTGATCACCGAAAAGCCGTTTCATGAAATTTCGGACCGCGCTGTCGGCGAGACGCTGGAGGCTGTAAAAAGCTGTTCCAGGATCATCGATGCCGGCGTGACAATCGGTCCGGGAAACCGGAGAATGCAGGAGATTCTCGATGCGGCATATGAAAGTGGAAAATGTGTGAAGTACAGGGTTTCAGATACATAAGAACATGGCTTCAGATACATAAGGGCATAGTTTCAGATACATAAGAACATGGCTTCAGATACATAGGGGCATAGTTTCAGATACATAAGTGTATGAATTCAGATACATGAATGTACGGCTTCAGATACAGGAGAGTATGGCTTTTTATGACAGGAGGGAATGAATAATGAAACAGAGAACAGCAGCAATCTTATGTGCGGCAGTTATGGGAGCATCGCTTCTGACCGGGTGCGGGACCGGAACGGGCAGTTCTGCTTCGGGGACATCTTCTGCAGCGCAGACCGAGACACAGTCAGAGCTGGAAGAGAACACGGCTTCATCTGTTGTCTCCGCAACATCGTCCGCGGACTTAAGCACATCTTCATCCGATGCTGCCGGACAGTCATCGGAGACCGTTGCCGGTAGTGTTTCAACGTCTTCAACAGCTTCTGCGGGAGCAGAGGTGCCGGCCGACGGAACCTATACGGCTGAATTCACATCAGACAGTCCGATGTTTAAAGTGAATGAGGCAAACGATGGGAAGGGAACACTTACAGTAAAGGATGGAAAAATGGTCATCCATGTAAGCCTGACTTCCGAAAATATTGTGAACCTGTTTGCCGGAACAAAGGAGGATGCGCAGAAGGATGGCGCAGAGCTTATTCAGCCGACCGTAGATACGGTCAAATATAGTGACGGAACGACAGAGGATGTGTATGGATTTGACATTCCCGTTCCGGCACTTGACAGGGAATTTCCCGTTGCGCTGATTGGTAAAAAGGGAAAATGGTACGACCATATGGTTACCGTTACCAATCCCGTTCCAAAGGCATGACTGTGCTTTCACTCCATTGATGTCGGGAATACGTTGAATGAACAGGATTTTTTGCTGAGATGGATCGGAAAGCGGTTTCGGAAAATGGTTGAAAAAGAGGTTTAAGAAAAAGAGGGCCGCCGCACTAAGCACATTGTGTTAGTGCGGCAGGCCCTTTTTTACGCGAACAGTGAGCCGCAGCCGAATGCGAAGTATTCGTGTGCGGCGAGCGTCGCGATAGCGAGATAAAACTCGCGCAGCGTGTTTTATCTCGTTTCGATAGCGGATGGGGCAGCGGGATAACACCGGAAAACGTATCCTATCTCCCGCTGGGCAGCCCGAAGCAATCATCATTTGCGGAAGCTGAGCTTATAGGTTGTTGTGGACTCATATTTCTGGCCGGCCGGCAGAATGGGGCTTGCAAAGCCGTCGATGTTGATGCTGTTCGGGAAATACTGTGTTTCGAGCGCAAACCCGCATCTCCGGTCGTAGATATGCCCGGACTTTGCGGTGTGGCGCGTGACATAATTTGCCGTGTAGAGCTGCATGCCGGGAAGATCGGAATACACATCGAGCTGAAGGCCGGTGACGGAGGAGAAGACCTCTGCCATTTTTCGCGTCTCACCCCTGTCCAGGGAAAAGACAAAGTTGTGATCATAGCCGTTACCGAAGCGAAGCTGTTCATCATCTGCCTCGATATCGGCTCCGATAGATTTTCCGTTCCGGAAATCAAAGGGTGTTCCCTCTACATCAAGGAGTCTGCCTGTCGGAATGGTTCCGGCGTCGATCTCAGTGATTTTGTCTGAGAACAACTTCAGATTGTGATCCAGAATGTCTCCGTTTCCCTCGCCGTTCAGATTGAAATAAGAGTGATTTGTCATGTTGCAGAGGGTGTCCTGATCAGAAATTCCTTCATAATGGATGGAAAGGCAGCCGTCTTTGGCAAGCTTATAGGTCACAGTTACGGAAAAAGCGCCCGGATATCCCTGATCTCCGTCAGGAGTGTCAAGTGTCAGAGAAATAGAAGCTCCATCGCTTGCGATGCCCTGCGTCTTCCACATTCTTTTATAGTAGAAATCGGGACCGCTGTGCAGATTGTTCTCGCCGTCGTTTTTTGCCAGATGGTATGTCGTACCGTTCAATACAAACTGTGCGCCGCCGATCCGGTTGGCATTCCTCCCGACGGTTGCACCGAAGCAGGCATCGCTCTTCTCATAATCAGAAGCATGGTCATATCCGAGGACGATATCTACAGGAGTCCCATCATCATCTTTTACGGCAAAGGATACAAGAGTAGCGCCATAATCCGATATTGACGCCGTGTATCTCCCGGCGTGTATGGTGTACAGCGTCGCCGGCTGTCCCTTAGCTGTTCTGCCGAAATCTTTAACCCAATCGTTCATAAATAAACCCACCTTTCAGAAATACCTGATACTTTTTGCACCGGGTTCATTCCGGTGCCATACTCTGTTATTTTACAGCAGTTTGCCTGTGAAAAACAGATGGAATCACGATTATCGCTGTGCTTTGTGCCGCTTACGCGTCACTTCGTGCTCATACCTGTTGTCGTCGCTAATGTTCTTGCCCACTGGTGAGCAAGCTCCCCGTGGGCCAAGAACATTGCGACTGGACTTATACAGTAAAGGTGCACAAAAAGAGACGCCCCGATTTGAGAGTATTAACGAAAAGTTAATTTGTTATTGAAAACGTTTCCAACAGGTGCTATTCTCTAAACATAGAAAACGTTTCCAATGAAATCCGAATATGATACATTCCTTTAAAATAAAGGGTTGGACGCAGTTTTGATTCATGGAGAGGAAAAGTTCGAAAACGTTATCTAAAGGTAAGGAAAAGCTCGTGGGAAAATAGATTCCTGCAGCTAAAATGTGTAAATCAAAGGAGGATAAACACATGAAAAAGAAAGTTCTCAGTCTTGTACTCGGAACAGCAATGGCAGCTTCCATGTTCGCTGCCTGCGGATCTTCAACATCTTCAACAAGCTCTGCTGCTTCTTCCAGCAGCGCAGCAGACAGCAGCGTTGCTTCGGCTTCTGCCGGAACCACCGAGGATGTTGCATCAAGCAGCGCAACAGCATCAACTGCATCCGGAGACGGCAAGGTATACATGCTGAACTTCAAGCCGGAGACAGATGATGCCTGGCAGGATCTTGCAAAGACCTACACCGAGCAGACCGGAGTTGAAGTAAATGTACTTACCGCCGCTGACGGACAGTACGCGACCACACTTCAGTCCGAGATGGCAAAGTCCGAAGCACCGACAATCTTCAACATCGGTTCTTCTACAGACGCACAGACATGGGATGATTACACATACGACCTGAAGGATACTGACCTCTACAATCACGACAGTGATCACAGCCTGGACGTTGTATATAACGGAAAGGTTGCAGGTATCGCGAACTGCTACGAGGCATACGGAATCATCGTCAACAAGACAATCCTTGATACATACTGCAGCCTTGACAACGCAAAGATCTCTTCCATCGACGACATCGACAGCTTTGACAAGCTGAAAGAGGTTGCCGACGATATCCAGAGCCGTCTGGACGAGATCAACAAGGCAGGCGGATATGATCTGACCGGAGCATTCACCTCCGCAGGACTGGATGACTCCTCATCCTGGAGATTCTCCGGACACCTTGCGAATATGCCGCTGTACTACGAGTTCGTAGACGACGGACTTGAGGATCCGACAGCAGGAGAGGCTACCATCAAGGGAACATACCTGGACAACTACAAGAAGGTATGGGATATGTATGTATCTGATTCCGGAGCTGATCCGAAGACACTTGCAGGCGGCACCTACAACGCTGAGCAGGAGTTTGGTATGGAAGAGGCAGTCTTCTATCAGAACGGCGACTGGGAGTACAGCGCACTGAAGGATGCTGACGGAACAAACGGTTATCTCACAGCAGATGATGATCTTACCATGATCCCGATCTATTTCGGCGTTGATGACAAGAATGAGGGCCTCTGCGTAGGTACCGAGAACCACTGGGCAGTCAACAGCAAGGCATCTGATGCTGACATCAAGGCTTCTCTTGATTTCCTGAACTGGGTAATCACCTCTGACGAGGGACGCGAGGCTCTGAACTCAACGATGGGTCTTTCCTGCCCGTTTGATACATTTACCGGAGACTACGCACCGAGCAACGAGTTCAGCGCTGTAGCACAGAAGCTCAATGATGAGGGCAAGAAGTCCGTTGCATGGGCATTCAACTCCACACCGAACGTAGATGACTGGAGAGCTGATGTTGTATCTGCGCTTACCGCTTACACAGACGGAACCGGCGACTGGGATGCAGTTAAGACCGCATTTGTAGACGGATGGGCAAATCAGTGGAAACTTCAGCAGGAATCCGCTTCTGAATAATCCTTTCGGGAATGATTAAAACAGCAGATAATCAGGTGGCACGCGGACATATGAAGAATATGCCATCATAAATAAAGTGATGACACCTTAGCAGAAAAATAAAGGGGCTGCCGGATGAAAAACAAAAATGATCATCGCGACAGCCCTTTTGCTCGCCTGAAAAATCAGTGAGTGTGCTTATTGAAACTGTCTTTGTTCTAAAGTGAGGCTTTCTATGTCAAAACCATTAAAAAAATACTGGCCGCTTTTCGTGCTTCCCACAATGGCGGCGTTCGTGATCGGATTTATCGTACCATTCGTATATGGCGTATTTCTTTCCTTCTGTAAATTCACGACAGTTACGGACTGGAAGCTGGTGGGGCTGCGCAATTATACCAGAATCTTCTTTGTCAGCGGAAAACTGGATACCACATTCATTCATTCGCTGTGGTACACCTGCCTGTTCACGGTAGTCACGGTACTGATTATCAATGTGGTCGCATTTTTCATTGCGCTTGCGCTCACAAAGGGAATTCGGGGCACCAATATTTTCCGTACCTCGTTCTTCCTTCCGAATCTGATTGGAGGCATCATCCTTTCCTACATCTGGTTGATGATCTTCAATGCGATTCTTGCAAAATATTCCAAGACAATTGTATCCACACAGTGGACAGCGTTCTGGGGTCTGGTAGTTGTCGTTTGCTGGCAGCAGATCGGATATATGATGATCATCTATGTCGCAGGTCTTCAGAATATTTCGGCGGATCTTCTCGAGGCGGCGAAAATCGACGGAGCCAATAACTGGCAGCTGATGAAGGGTGTCATCATTCCTATGCTTCGTCCGACCATCGCGACCTGTACCTTCCTGACACTGACGAACGGATTCAAGCTTTTCGATCAGAACTTTGCTTTGACCGGAGGCAATCCCGGCAAGATGTCACAGCTGCTTGCGCTGAACATTTACGATACCATGTACGGAACCACCGGATGGCAGGGCGTAGGACAGGCAAAGGCAGTTATCTTCTTTATTCTGGTTGCGATCATCGCACTCGTTCAGAATAAGCTGACAACGCGTAAGGAGGTAGAAGCATAATGGCACAGGCAAATACAATGAAAGTCAAAAAAACAAAAGAGAATGAAGTGTCTGCCGCCAGAAAATCGAAGCACGGCACAGCACTGACCGTGTTCTTCTCGGTACTTTCCTTCTTTTGGATTCTGCCGATCCTTATCGTTGTGCTGAACTCGTTTAAGAGAAAAGCATACATCTTCAAGAATCCTTTCGGAATCAGTAATGTAGCGCTGTCACAGGGCTTTGACAGATGGCGCGCGGGAATCCACAAGACCTTTGTAGGACTCACCAACTATGCAACGGCAGTCAAGAAGACGGATTTCTTCCGCTGCTTCGGATACTCGGTATTTATTACCGTGGTTTCTGTTGCACTGATCGTGCTTCTGTGTTCCATGACTGCATGGTACATCATCCGTGTAAAGAACGTGGCGACGAAAACGGTATATCTTCTGTGCATGTTCTCTATGATCGTGCCTTTCCAGATGGTTATGTTTACGCTTTCCAAGTTCGCGAACATTCTTCATCTCTCGAATCCGGTCGGTATCTGTATTGTTTATCTGGGATTCGGAGCGGGACTAGCGATCTTCATGTTCACCGGATTTGTAAAGCAGATCCCGATTGAGCTGGAGGAAGCGGCAATGATCGACGGCGCCACACCGGTACAGTGCTATTTCCAGGTTATCCTCCCGGTTATGAAGCCGACGCTGATCACGGTTTCCATTTTGGACGCGATGTGGATCTGGAACGACTACCTTCTGCCTTCTCTGGTACTGAATGTCAACAAGTACAAGACGATCCAGATCGCCGTTCAGTATCTGAAGCAGTCTCACGGTCAGGTTGACTGGGGCGCTATGATGGCGGTTCTCGTTCTTGCAATCATCCCGATTGTCATCTTCTACATGGCAGTGCAGAAGTACATTATCGAGGGTGTCGTTGCCGGCGCCGTTAAAGGCTGATGAATAAATCTAAAGAATGGGCCTGGTTGTCCCGGGCCTGAGGAAAGGAAGAAAATAATGAGGGCTAGCGGAATACTGATGCCGATCTTCAGTCTTCCCGGAAAATACGGAATCGGGTGCTTCTCGGAGGAAGCGTACAGGTTCGTGGATTTTCTGAAAAAAGCAGGACAAAAATACTGGCAGATTCTGCCGGTTGGACCGACGGGATTTGGAGATTCCCCCTACCAGTCCTTTTCTACCTTTGCAGGGAATCCCTATTTTATCAGTCCGGAGGAACTCGAGAGACAGGGGCTGATCCGGAAAGAGGATATCCCGGAGCCGGAAGAGGACGCAAGGGAGGACCGTGTAGATTACGGATGGCTTTACAACACGCGATATATAGTCCTGAGAAAGGCATTTCAGAACTGGAAGGGGCAGGAGCATCCGGATTTTGTGGAATTTCTGTCCGAGAACGGGTACTGGATTGAAGATTACGCTCTTTTTATGGCAGAGAAGGACCACTTCGGGGGAAGAAGCTTTTCCGAGTGGGATGCAGATATCCGCTTCCGGAGACCCGCTGCCATGGAAAAGGCGAGGCAGGAACTTGCGGATGAGATTCTGTACTATGAATATATTCAATACGAGTTCAACCGGGAATGGACAAAACTGAAAAAATATGCAAACGAGAACGATATCCGGATTATCGGTGATATTCCGATCTATGTATCACCGGACAGCGCGGATTTCTGGGCACACCCGGAACTCTTTCAGACAGATGAGAACAATCTGCCGACCAGTGTAGCCGGATGCCCGCCCGACGGTTTTTCTGCAGATGGACAGCTTTGGGGCAATCCTCTGTATGACTGGGAGTATCACAAGAAGACCGGATACAATTGGTGGCTGAAGAGAATTTCAAAATGCGCAGAGCTCTATGATGTGATCCGGATTGATCACTTCAGAGGTTTTGACGAATATTACTCCATCAAGGCGGGAAGCCCGAACGCAATCGGAGGGCACTGGTGCAAGGGACCGAATACAGATCTGTTTAATACGATCCGGGAAAAAATTGGTGATATCCGGATTATCGCGGAGGACCTCGGCTACATTACAGATACCGTGAAGAAAATGGTAAAGGAAACCGGATACCCGAATATGAAGGTGATCGAATTTGCTTTCGATTCGAGAGATTCCAGTGGCAGAGCTGCGTATTACCCGTACAACTACAATAGCAACTGCGTTGTATATACGGGTACTCACGACAATGAGACTCTGCTGGGCTGGCTCGGGAACATTCTGCCCGAGGAGAGGCAGGAGCTCAAGGATTATCTGGGAACGGATACAGAGGATGACCGGGAGATTGTGGACCGGACCATTCGTCTGGTTGAGAGCAGTGTAGCGGATCTCTGTGTGGTACCGATACAGGACTGGCTTGGACTGGACAATTCTGCCCGGATCAATCATCCGAGCACGACCGGTACAAACTGGGTGTGGAGACTGAAGGAAGGACAGATAACAGAGCAGCTTTCCGACAGAATTGATAAGATCTGCAGTATATACGGCAGAATCTGAAGAATAGTTTAACATGGAATAACCTTGACATTGATAAGCAAATAAGCCATTATTAAATGCTGACAGAACCCGCGTCGTCAGACAGACGGATGCGGGTTTTTTTCAGAGCACTGATTGGAAACGTTTCCCATCAGAAAAAACGTATGCGAGGAGGATTTTTACGAAAATTTTTATTCACGCATTGTGTCACAGACTTTATAAGCTGCAGATCACGTTGTACCGCACATTCTAAATAATGCAGCAGGGTATGACGACTGCAGAAGGGACATTTGAGGAGAAGATAAGAAGTTGGCGGGGTTAACGATTAAAGATATTGCAAGGATCTGCAATGTAAGTATCAGTACAGTGTCGAGGGCAATCAATAATGACCATGGCATTAACAGCCAGACGCGGGAGCGTGTGCTGCAGGTGGCAAAGCAGTTCGGCTATGTTCCGAATAACAGCGCAAGAAACCTGAAGATGGCAGAGTCAAATACGATTGCGCTGATGAGCAAGGGTATGAATAATCCCTTCTTCCAGGGGATGTATCCTTACTTTCAACAGGAACTGGAGAAATATAATTATGAATTTCTCCTGCACTCGATGCCTGAGGAGATTGATGAGGGATACGAGGCAGAGGAAATCGCGAAGGAAAAAAGACTCAAAGGCATGATCTTTCTCGGAGGAAGACTCGATTATCCCGAGGCAGTGCTCGGGAATATACAGGTTCCCTTTGTTTTATGTTCTGTCGCAAGTGCCGTGAGTGTAAATATGACGAACATGAATGTCTCTTCGGTGTCCATTGATGATGAGAAAGAGGCTTACAAGGTTGTGAAGTATCTGATCCGGATGGGCCACCGCAGAATCGCGATTATCGCAGGCAAGAAGCATGATCACACGGTAGCCTTTCTGCGTGAATCCGGCTATCGCAGGGCGATCAATGAGAGTGGAATCGAGATGGATCCGGAGCTGATCCGCTATCTGGATGACAGCATTCCCGAGTATACAGAGGCAAACGGGTACGCGACCATGAAGAAGCTGCTGGAGTCCGGCACGGATTTCACTGCGGTTTTTGTGATCTCGGACCGGATGGCTACCGGGGCTTACAAGGCCATTTATGATTCCGGCAGGAAGATACCCCGGGATATTTCCGTGGTTGGATTTGACGGAATCGAGCTTTCACGGTATTTGTATCCGTCACTCACCACCGTGGTGCAGCCGGTTCAGAAGATGGTAAAGTCCAGTGTGGAACTGCTGAGGGCCCAGATCCTGGGTGATACAACAAAGAAGCATCTCATCTATGATGCGGAGCTTTCCGAGGCGGACTCCGTGAGAAATCTGCTCTAAGGGGCGGGTTGTGACGGAATTGCACGGGAAGTACAGGAGAACGAGGTGAAAATGAGAACAAGTGGTATTTTGCTTCCGGTTTCATCCCTGCCGACCCGATATGGAATCGGCGGTTTTTCGGATGAAGCGTTTGAATTTGTGGACCGGCTAGAGGAGGCCGGGCAGAGCTGGTGGCAGGTCCTGCCACTGGGTCCGACCGGATACGGGGATTCTCCGTATCAGTCCTTTTCCACCTTCGCCGGGAATCCCTACTATATTTCACTGGATAAGCTGAGAGAGGAGGGACTTCTTACCGCTGAGGAATGCGAAGAGGCGGACTGCGGTCAGAACCCCGAATATGTAGATTATGAGAAAATCTACTTCAGCCGCTTCAAGGTTCTGAAGAAAGCCTTCGACCGGTTCGAGCGTGGATCAAGGGGACTGGATGAACTGGAGACTTTCTGTGAGAAGAATCGGGACTGGCTTGCGGATTATGCTCTGTACATGGCAATCAAGAACAGCCGCGGCGGAGAGGAATGGAGCCGCTGGCCAGCGGAGCTGAAGGACAGAGATCCTGAGGCGTTAAAGGCGGCGGAGAGTGAGCTCCAGACAGAGGTAAAATACTACTGCTTCCTGCAGTTAGAATTCGCGAAGCAGTGGAAGGCATTGAAGGATTATGCGAACGGGAAGAAAATCGGCATTATCGGAGACATTCCGATCTATGTGGCAATGGACAGCGCGGACTGCTGGGCAGGCAGGGAGCTCTTCCAGTTCGGCAGTGACGGTAAACCTTCCGGGGTCGCGGGATGTCCGCCGGATGCATTTTCCGCTGACGGACAGCTCTGGGGGAATCCGCTGTACAACTGGGATTATCACAGACAGACAGGATACCGCTGGTGGATCCGCAGAATGAAGAGGTGCGCGGAGCTTTATGATTCGGTCAGAATCGATCATTTCCGTGGATTTGCGGGGTACTATTCGATTCCCTTCGGTGCGCCGAATGCCAGAAATGGTCATTGGGAGAAGGGCCCCGGCATAGATCTGTTTCATGCGATCCAATCTGAGCTCGGAGATCAGAATTACATCGCTGAGGATCTGGGCTTCCTGACGGATGATGTCGTAGAAATGGTAAAGGAAACCGGATATCCCGGGATGAAGGTTCTGGGATTTGCCTTTGACGGCAGTCCGGATAATGGTTATCTCCCGGATCACTACGAGAAGAACTGTGTGGTATATACAGGCACTCATGATAACGAGACGATTGTGGGATGGTTCCGCAATCTGAACCGAAAGGGGAGAGCCTTTGCAAAGAAGTATCTCGGACACAGAGTTGTTCCGGAGGAGGATTTTGTCAGGCTTGCGCTGATGAGTGTCGCGAATCTGGCGATTATTCCGGTTCAGGATTATCTTGGACTTGGCGATGAGGCAAGAATCAATGAGCCGTCTACACTTGGGGACAACTGGAAGTGGAGACTTGTCCCGGGGCAGTTTGATGCGCACACGGCGGGGAGGATCCGCGAGCTGACAGAAATCAGTGACAGACTCCCGGCAAGTGAACGGAACAAACGAAACGACCGGGCGAAGGACCGTACGAAAGTTAATCCAAAAGATAGTACAAAGGAAACGGAAACCGTAAACAGCTGTGCCACGAAATGAGGACACAGGGACATTGCGACTGAACTTTAGACAGAAGTTATACTTTGAGACAACAACATGTGAGAGAAAATAAGGAGAATCAAAGCATGGGAACAATGGAAGAGAAAAGTGTAGATACGACAGATGCTGTTATGGAGGAGAGAATCGAGAAAATTCTGACGGTGCGTTTCGGAAGAGGACTGAGGGATTGTACAAAAGAGGAAATTTTTGAGGCTCTGATGCAGATCACGAAAGAGGAGATGGAGGGACGTCCGAAAGTAGAAGGCAAAAAGAAGCTCTACTACATTTCCGCCGAGTTCCTGATCGGAAAGCTGCTTTCCAATAACCTGATCAACCTTGGACTCTATGACAAGGTGAATGCCATCCTGAAGAAATACAAGCTCTGTGTTGCAGATATCGAGGGACTTGAGAATGAGCCGTCGCTCGGAAACGGCGGTCTCGGCCGTCTTGCCGCATGTTTCCTGGATTCAATCGCTACGCTGAATCTGTGCGGAGACGGAGTGGGTCTGAACTATCATTACGGATTGTTCCGTCAGGAATTTCTGAACAACAAGCAGCATGAGGTGATTAATCCCTGGATTCGCAAGGACAGTTGGCTGGAGCGCCGCCCGGAATCCTTCGAGGTGCCGTTCGGCAGATTTACTCTGAAATCTACGATGTATGACATTGATATTCCAGGATATGAGACCGGAAAATGCAACCGGCTGCACCTGTTTGATCTCGATTCGGTCGATGACGGCATGGTTCAGCCGGACAGCATCAATTTTGATAAGAGAGATATACAGAGAAATCTCACCCTGTTCCTGTATCCGGACGACAGCGACCGGGACGGAAGAATTCTGCGTGTATATCAGCAGTACTTTATGGTAAGCAATGCTGCGCAGCTGATTCTGAAGGAAGCGGACGAAAGGGGAGTAGACCTTCACAAACTCGACGAGTATGTTGCTGTACAGATTAATGATACCCACCCGTCTATGGTGATTCCGGAGCTGATCCGTCTTCTGACCGCGCGCGGCCTGTCCATGGATGAGGCAATCGCGGTAGTCACAAAGACCTGCGCATACACCAATCACACAATCCTCGCGGAAGCTCTTGAAAAATGGCCGATCGATTATCTGGAGGAAGCGGTACCGCATCTTCTTCCGATCATTCGGGAGCTGGACAAGAGAGTCAGGGCAACGGTGAAGGATGAGACAACCTACATCATCGACAAGAACAATCTGGTTCATATGGCATCGATGGATATTCATTACGGGCATTCGGTCAACGGTGTCGCTTCTCTTCACACGAAGATACTCGAGGAATCCGAGCTGAAGAATTTCTATAAGCTTTATCCGGAGAAATTTAACAACAAGACAAACGGCATTACGTTCCGCCGCTGGTTCATCGCCTCCAACCCGGAGCTCACCGCCTATATCGAGTCCCTGATCGGCCCCGGATTCCGGAAGGATGCTATGGAGCTGGAAAAACTGATGAAATATCATGATGATGAGAAGGTGCTCAATGAGATCGGCAGAATCCGTCATCACAACAAGAAAAAGGCGGCGGAGTATCTGTATGAGACACAGAACCTCGTTCTGGATGTGGACTCGATCTTTGATGTACAGGTAAAGCGTCTGCATGAGTATAAGCGTCAGCAGATGAATGCGCTGTACGCGATCTATAAATATCTTGAGATCAAGAAGGGCAATCTTCCGAAGCGTCCGATCACGATGATCTTCGGCGCCAAGGCGGCTCCGGCCTACACCATCGCAAAGGATATCATACACCTGATTCTCTGTCTGCAGGAGCTGACGACAAAGGATCCGGAGGTAAGCCCATACCTCAAGGTTGTCATGATTGAAAACTACAACATTACCAAGGCGGAGAAAATCATCCCGGCTGCGGATATCTCTGAGCAAATCTCTCTTGCTTCCAAGGAGGCTTCCGGCACAGGCAATATGAAGTTCATGCTGAACGGAGCCATCACCCTCGGAACCGAGGACGGCGCCAATGTAGAGATTCATGATCTTGTCGGAGATGACAACATCTACATCTTCGGAAAGAAATCGGAAGAGGTTGTGAAGCTGTATGAGACCGAAGGCTACAAGGCAAAGGACTATTACGACAATGTGCCGCTGATTCACAGACTGGTTGACTTTATCATCGGAAGTGAAGTGAAGAGTGTCGGCGATCCGGTAAGCCTTGAGAGACTTCACCATGAGCTGATTTCCAAGGACTGGTTCATGACTCTTCTCGATGTTGAGGATTATATCCGCACGAAGGAGAAAATGTTCGATGACTTCAATGACCGCAGGAGCTGGTACAAGAAGGAACTTGTGAATATCGCGAAGGCAGGATTCTTCTCCTCCGACCGGACCATCGCTCAGTATAACAAAGACATCTGGCATCTCAGCTGAGACAGGCTCTGCAGAGTTGTTAAGGGCTGCCGCAATGCGGCGGCCTTTTTTACGCGAACAGTGAGCCGCAGCCGAATGCGAAGTATTCGTGTGCGGCGAGCGTCGCGATAGCGAGATAAAAATCGCGCAGCGTGTTTTATCTCGCTGCTTGACGGAAAAAATAAATTCTGCTATTGTGCACATATGCGGGTCAGAAGACCCGGAGAGTGCACGCGGAGCATGGATCAGGGATAATAGATAATATAAGAGGAAGAAAATTTATGAGCAGAGAGTCAGACGACGATCATGAGTACAGGCGGTCCGGGAGAAGAACGGATGACGGCCGGGAGTACAGAAGTTCGGGGAGAAGAGCGGACGATGGCCGGGAGTACAGCAGGACCGGGAGAGGGACGGACGACGACCGGGAGTACCGAAGCTCCGGAAGAAGGCAGAATGACGAAATGAGGCGCAGCTGTTCCGGGAAAAGGGCAACCAGAAAAAAACGAAAGAAAACTGCTCTGACGATCTTAATCCTGGTTGTCGCTGTACTCGCGGCAATTGCGATTATTTTCTTCCTGTTCCTGGAAGGAACACTTAACAGTATCAAGAGAGTTGACAAGTCCAATGAGGCCTATGTGGCAAGGAGCGATGAGACCTTTGAGGTGGATTCCAGCGCGGGAAGCGACACGATGAACGCGGACGACGTCAATTTTAATGCTGGTAATATCGATGTCATGGACAGTGATGATGTGAAGAATATTCTGCTGATCGGACAGGATAAACGTTCGAATCAGAAAACCAGAACGCGTTCCGACACGATGATTATCGCGTCGATTAATACGAAAACCAATAAGATCACGATGGTATCGCTGATGCGTGACATGTATGTGCCGATTCCCGGATATTCGGCAAACCGGATCAATGCCGCGTATGTGTTCGGCGGAATGAGCCTTCTCGATCAGGTGATCAAGGAGGACTTCGGAATTACCATTGACGGCAATGTCGTTGTGGATTTTGACGGTTTCCTTGAGACTATGACGAAGATCGGCGACCTCGATATAGAACTCACTGAGGACGAAGCAAATTATATGAATGCAAACGAGGGACTCGGCTCGGCAGAGGATAATGCTTCTGTGTCAAAAGCATGGGGACTTACAGCTGGGGTGAATTCGCTGACACCGGAGCAGGCACTCACCTACAGCCGGATGAGATATGTCGGAAACTCTGACTGGGAGAGAACGGAGCGGCAGAGAAAGCTTCTGACCGCGGTATTCAAAAAAGCCAAGAAATCAAGTGTGACGAAGATCCTCAGCATGGTCAGTGACCTGATCCCGTATTTTGAGACAGATCTGAGCAACAAGGAAATCCTGAAATATGTAAAGACCGTATTCAGCGGCGACATCAAGCTGAATTCAAAGAGCTACCGTATTCCGGTGGATGGCGGCTACACTTCTCAGACAATCAGCGGCATGTCTGTGCTGGTTCCTGATCTTGAGATTAACAGCGCTTATCTTCAGCATTACCTGTACAATAAGAAGATCAGTGAATCTCTGAAGGAGACTGCAAAAAAGGCGGAAGTTTCGACGAGCTCTGACACAACAACACCTTCCGGCAGCGGTTCGTCCGGCAATACAACAGACGGAGGCAGCACCTATTCGTACAATACGGACAGCGGGAACGCGTATTCGGGCAGTTATGACAGCTCCCAGGATTCATATTATGAGGAAGAAAACGGAACCGGCGGCTCGGGTACATATGGGCAGAATGATTACAGCGGCGGAACGGCTGGCGGATACAACGGTCAGGAATATGCCGGAGACGGAGATGCGGGAGACGGATCAGGTATGAATCCCGGTGCGACGAATTCTGGAACGAATCCGGGGACAACAGATTCGGGAACTGGAAACGGGGCAGTGGACAATTCCGGAAATACGGACAACAGCGGTGCTGGAACGGGGAATCCGGGTACCGGGGACAACGGGGGCACAGGTGCTGCCGGAACCGGTTCGACAGATACTGGCGCAGGAGACGGCACAATGACAGGAGCGGCCGGAACTGCCGCATAAATGATAGACAGCGTATCAGGCGCAAAATAACTGAATCTGTCAGCAGATTTGTATAAATGGCATGCATAAGGAGACGACAGCATATACATCACCGGACAGAACAGAAGATCACCGGTTCTTCCTGATCCACGGCCTGCAGGGGCAGATCGTGGACGGAGGAACCGGTGATCTCATTTATTCGGTGTTTCGAACGGAGAAAAGCGGTAGTCCTTTAACACATCAGGCATGGTAATAAAATCCTCGAGGCAGTCGTGGATGGTACCAATCAGATACCAGACCGTCTCATAACGGATAAACTGGAGAGCGTTCTGCGGCAGAAGAAACTGGTAATTCACTGGAAATTCTTCATCCCCATCCCAGAACTGAAACCAGACCGGGAAGCGGTCAAATACGGGGAGAAGGAAGCTTACATCCGCGCTCCCGGGAGCAGGCGTACCGTGGACGGCCAGACAGGCCTCTCGTAAATCATCGGCCTTTCCTGAAAAAAGAGACTTGTCTGAATTCGAGACGAGTGAGGTGGCATGATACGCGCCGATGATGCCTCCAAGCATGGAAACGGATGCCCACTCACCGGAAGGAATCGGCATCTCACCGTCAAGAGAGTAGGTGAGCATCTCATAGACCGTCATGGCAATCCCCGGTGAGGCTTTACGGTAGCCGGTTTCAGAAGGGGACGCAGCCTCGGAAGAAATCATTGAAGGGCAGGGCGAATCAATCTGAACCTCACAGGTGTGTCTGAGAATACGGGCGGGAAAGGAAAGATAACGGAAAGAAATCATGGAGTCATCTGCGTCAAGGTGATAGTGCCGGATGATTTTTTCCTGGTCGAAACCCTGAAAGAGTTTCCTGCCTGATTCCGTGAAACGCTCATAGTTGCTGTGCTTTTTGTACTGTTCAATGGTGTTCTGTATCTTCTTGTTTTCTGCCATATCGGGATCCCCTCTTTCATACCTGTAGCGGGCGTTATCTTCAGGAAGGAAGACAACCGCTTCATCAGAGCAATATGTGTGCTTATATTCAGGATAATCAGAGAAGTGCAGGTTGTCAAATAAGCATGATCATTGTTTTTGAACCATCATTCGGCGGGATCGCCGGTTCTTTCAACCATTGACGGAAAAACTTTCTCTGTGCTATATTTATAAGGTTTAGATAGAAGTTGTCAAAGCAGTGCAGAGAATGAACGGCGTACCGGACAGGTGCGCCCCGGATAGCGTGACAATGTTCCGGTCAAGGACTCTGCGATCGGATTAGGAGTATAGAACGTGGCTGATTATAGAAAAGAAATTCAAAAGAGACGTACCTTTGCGATTATTTCCCACCCGGATGCAGGTAAAACGACACTGACTGAGAAATTTCTGCTGTACGGCGGCGCCATTAATCTTGCAGGCTCTGTCAAGGGAAAGGCGACGGCAAGACATGCGGTATCTGACTGGATGGAGATTGAGAAGCAGAGAGGAATTTCCGTCACGTCTTCCGTTCTTCAGTTTAATTATGAGGGCTACTGCATAAACCTGCTGGACACACCGGGACACCAGGACTTCTCAGAGGACACCTACCGTACGCTGATGGCTGCGGATTCCGCGGTGATGGTGATTGACGGCGGCAAGGGTGTGGAGCCGCAGACGAGAAAACTGTTCAAGGTATGCGCCATGCGGCATATTCCGATTTTTACGTTTATCAACAAGATGGACCGGGACGCAAGGGACACCTTTGATCTGATCGATGAGATCGAGAAGGAGCTGGGCATTCCGACATGTCCGGTTAACTGGCCGATCGGTTCCGGAAAGAGCTTCCGCGGTGTGTATGACCGCGATACAAACAAGGTTCTGACGTTCTCAGATACGATGAAGGGAACGAAGGAAGGTAAGGAAGAGGAGATTTCTCTTGATGATCCGCATCTTCTGGATGTTATCACAGAGGATCAGAAGGAACAGCTGGAGGAGGAGATGGAGCTTCTGAACGGAGCGGCCGAGGAATTCGATCAGGAGAAGGTGACGGCGGGAAAGCTGTCCCCGGTATTCTTTGGATCAGCGCTGACTAACTTTGGAGTGGAAACGTTCCTGCAGCACTTTCTGAAGATGACGATGCCTCCGCTGGCAAGAATGTCCGATGAGGGTCTCATCGATCCGATGCAGGAGGACTTTTCCGCTTTTGTGTTCAAGATTCAGGCAAACATGAACAAGAATCACAGGGACCGGCTTGCCTTCATGCGCATCTGCTCCGGCCGTTTTGAGGCGGACCGTGAGGTCTATTATGTGCAGGGCGACAAGAAGATGAGACTTCTGCAGCCGCAGCAGATGATGGCGGATGACCGGCATGTCGTGAATGAGGCGTATGCGGGCGACATCATCGGTGTTTTTGACCCGGGTATCTTCTCGATCGGAGATACGGTGTGCGCGCCGGGCAAGAAATTCCGTTTTGAGGGAATTCCGACCTTTGCGCCGGAACATTTCGCAAGGGTTACACTGATTGACTCGATGAAGAGGAAGCAGTTTGTGAAGGGAATCCGTCAGATTGCACAGGAAGGAGCAATTCAGGTATTCCAGGAGATTCACGGCGGAATGGAGGAGATCATCGTGGGCGTCGTCGGCGTCCTTCAGTTTGATGTGCTCAAGTTCCGGATTGAAAATGAGTACAACGTGGACATCCGGCTTGAAATGCTTCCATATGAATATATCCGCTGGATCGAGAACTGGCACGACGTGGATCTGGACCATATCGTCGGAACGTCCGACATGAAGAAGGTGGAGGATATGAAGGGACAGCCTTTGCTGCTCTTTGTCAATTCCTGGTCGGTCGGAATGGTCCTGGACCGGAACGAGGGCCTTGTGCTGACCGAATTCTCGCGGAATTGACGGACTCGTCGAGAAGAATGCGACGCAGGCGTCCGATGAGGCCGTCATGTTGGCCTGCCGCGCAAAGAATCATGAACAGTAACAAGATCAGGGACTTATCCGGGATGATTTTCCGGGAAGAGTTCACAAAGACGGCGGCGTTTGGTATAATTAGTGCAAAATCGGTAATCCGAAGGAGACAGGCATCCGGGATACGCGGCAGACGGCAAAGCGTAAGCGATGAAGGAGGAAGTTATGTCACAGAAGGGATCTAAGGAAAAGCAGAACACATACATGATTTATGACGATCACACCATCGGAACCGTTCAGATTGCGGATGAGGTCATCGCAACGATCGCTGCGCTCGCGGCGACGGAGAATGACGGCGTTGCATGTCTCGGAGGAGGCATCACTCACGCAAAGGCGTCCCGGGCAGGCGCGCGTGCCCTTGCCAAGGGCGTACGGATTGAACTTCAGGACAAGGTGATCCGTGTGAGCATCATTATCATTATGCGATTCGGATATAATATTCCGGAGACGACGAAGAAGGTTCAGGAGAGAGTGAAGAACGCGCTGGAGACGATGACGGGCTTTGAGGTCGCGGATGTGAACGTGAGCGTCGCTGATGTGCAGGTTGAGAAATAAGTAGGCACTGCGAAGACTGACTGATTATAGAGGCCGAAAGATAGATAAATGCGGCGAAAGCTGGCTGCCTGTGCAGCTGAAAAATAAGTAGGTGCTGCGAGGAATAGCGGCCTGTGCAGTTTGTGAGACAATAATAAGATCGGGAGATATTGAGAGAATGATACGTACCCAGCTGAGAGAGACAATTTTTCGCCTTCTTTTTATGAAGCAGTTTGCCGATAAAGAGGAGATGAATGATCAGGTAACACTGTATCTGGATGAGATGCGGGGAGGGCTCGTTGAGATTCCCTACGCTTCCTATGAGAGCAGGGAGGAGGAGAGGGAGAACAATCCCGCTTTTGCGAATGCCGAGGATGTTACGATGGAGGACGAGAAGTATATCCGTGAAAAGCTTTCCCGGATACTCGAAAAACTTCCGGAAATTGACGGGAAGCTGAACGAGGCGTCCAGGAACTGGAAGACCTCACGCATGGCGAAGGTGGATCTCAGTGTCTTGCGGCTCGCGGTATATGAGATTCTGTATGATGCGGATATCCCGACCGGAGTGGCAATTGATGAGGCGGTGGAGATCGCGAAGCATTACGGAGGAGAGGAATCCGGCTCCTTTGTGAACGGCGTTCTCGGACAGATCGCGCGGGAAGAGAAGGAATGATCTGTATTGAATCATAATATATATTCGGTCGGACAGGTGAATGCATACATCCGGAATATGTTTGCGCAGGATTTTGCGCTGCGCATGATATCGGTGAAGGGTGAGATCAGCAACTGCAAATATCACCGCTCCGGCCATATTTATTTTACACTGAAGGACGAGCAGTCCGCCATGTCGTGTGTTATGTTTTCGGGCGACCGGAGGGGCGGCCTGGGATTCCAGATGAAGGATGGAGACCGCGTCGTTGTGACAGGGCCGGTTGAGGTCTATACGAGAGACGGAAAATATCAGCTCTATGCCAAGAAGATTGAGCTGGAGGGAGCCGGACTTCTCTACGAGCAGTTTCTGAAGCTGAAGCAGGAACTGGAGGATATGGGAATGTTTGCGCCGGAATACAAGCGTCCAATCCCGAAGTACGTCCGCACACTCGGGATTGTAACAGCGCCGACGGGTGCTGCCATACAGGACATCCGGAATATATCGCTCCGCAGAAATCCGTATATTCAGCTGATTCTGTATCCTGCTCTCGTACAGGGCGAGGGTGCGGTTCCGAGCATTGTGCGGGGAATCGAGACACTGGACCGGCTCGGGGTGGACTGTATCATCGTCGGACGTGGCGGCGGATCCATTGAGGATCTGTGGGCTTTCAATGAGAGAGAGGTCGCGCGGGCGGTCTTTGATTGTCAGACACCGATCATCTCCGCTGTCGGTCATGAGACAGATACCACAATCACGGATTATGTTGCAGATCTGCGGGCTCCGACCCCTTCCGCTGCCGCAGAGCTTGCAGTAGCTGACGTACGGGAGATTCTTCATCGGATGGAGGCGTATCGCGGGCGGATGCTCTCCGATATGGAGAGGAGCGTCTCCGCTGCGCGTGACCGGCTGGAGGCGGACCGGGCAAAGATTCGTTATCTGAGCCCGGCGAATCAGCTGCGGGAGAAGAAACAGCGTCTCGCCGACCTGGAGGACCGTCTGGCGGAGCGCCAGGAGCGGATTCTCATTGAGACCAAGAGACGGTGGAATGATCAGCTCCATCTGCTGCGGGAGCGTTCTGCGCAGATCACTGCGGAGCGAAGACATCATCTGGAGCTGCTGATCCGGCAGCTGGACGGACTGTCTCCGATACGGAAGCTGAATCAGGGTTATTCGTATGCTGAGGATGAAAGCGGCAGGAATATTTTTTCCGTAGATCAGGTCAGGCCGGGAGACGAGCTGCTGCTTTCGGTCACAGACGGAGTCATCCGCAGCAGCGTCACAGACACGAGGAAGAGAAGGAGGGAGGTCTGAATGGAATCTGCTGAGAAGAAGGAACTGACTCTTGAAGAATCCTTTCAAAGGCTGGACGAGCTGATCGCGAAACTGGAGGATCGGGAGATTCCGCTGGAGGAGTCGTTCGCGGTTTACAAGGAGGGAATGGATCTTCTGAAATCCAGTCGGGAGAAAATTGATACCGTTGAGAAGAAAATGCTTCAGATAAGCGAAGATGGTGAATTAAGTGAATTTTGACGAGGAATTAAAAAAACGTCGGGATCGGGCGGATGCTGTTCTTGAGCGTTACCTTCCGGCGGAGGACGCAGTTCCGGGGAAGCTGGCGGAGGCGATGAACTACAGTATCCGGTCCGGGGGCAAACGGATCCGTCCGATTCTGATGATGGAAAGCTATCAGATGTTCGGCGGCAGGAAAACGGTTGTGGAGCCGTTCATGGCTGCCATTGAAATGATCCACACGCATTCTCTCGTGCATGATGACCTTCCTGCCGTTGACAATGATGAGCTTCGCCGGGGCAGAAAGACGACACACGCGGTGTTTGGAGAGGCAATTGGAATTCTGGCGGGGGATGCCTTGCTGAATTATGCCTACGAGACAGCCCTGCAGGCTTTCCGGCAGACGGAGGATGCACAGCTTGTAGTGGAAGCGCTTGAGATTCTGGCGCGGGAAACCGGTCTGTACGGTATGCTTGGCGGACAGAGCGTGGACGTAGAAAATGACAAAAACGGCATCTGCGCGCTGCCGAAGGAGATGCTGGATTACATCTATCTCCACAAGACGGGTGCACTGCTGGAAGCTCCGCTGATGATCGGGGCGGTTCTCGCAGGCGCGGGCAGGGGGGAGACCGAATCGATGAGGGAGATCGGAAGACGGATCGGTCTGGCGTTCCAGATTCAGGATGATATCCTGGATGTGATCAGTACTGCGGAGGAGCTGGGTAAACCGGTCGGTTCCGATACGAAGAATGACAAGACGACGTATGTCACGCTTCAGGGCGTGGACGGCGCACAAAGGACCGTGAGGGAACTGACTGATGCTGCGGTGAAACTTCTGGACAGCATACCGGGAGAAAAGGAATTCCTCCGGGAGTTTCTGATTCGCATGGCTTCCAGAAGTAATTAAAGATCAGGTGTCAGATGGAGCTGGATACCGTGAATTCCGATCGATTCCGCCGGAAAGACACGGGAAGAGATATAGAGGGGGGATGGCTATGCTGGAAAAAATCAAGAAACCGAATGATGTGAAGAAAATTCCGGCGAACCGGCTCCCGGAGCTGGCGGATGAAATCCGTCAGTTCATGGTTTCGTCCGTCAGCAGAACCGGCGGACATCTTGCGTCGAATCTGGGAGCGGTTGAGCTGACGATTGCGCTTCATTATGTGCTGAATCTTCCGAAGGATAAGATTCTGTGGGATGTGGGACATCAGTCCTATACGCACAAGATTCTGACCGGGCGCATGGATCGTTTTTCGACGCTTCGGCAGGAGGGTGGACTTTCCGGTTTTCCGAGGCGGGAGGAGAGCAGCTGTGATTCGTGGGACGCGGGGCACAGCTCGAATTCCATTTCCGCCGCGCTCGGCTATGTCAGGGCGAGGGATCTGAGGAGACAGCAGTACACGGTTGTTTCCGTGATCGGTGACGGGGCGCTGACCGGCGGCATGGCGTATGAGGCGCTTGACAATGCCGCGCAGCTGAAGACGAATTTTATTATTGTTCTGAATGACAACAACATGTCGATTTCCGGAAATGTGGGAGGAATGCATGATTATCTCGCGACGCTCCGGACATCTCACGCGTACACGGATCTGAAGGAACAGGTGGCCGGAAAGCTTGAGAAGCTTCATGGCGGAGATGAAGTGATCGAGCGGATCCGGAAGACGAAGAACAGCATCAAGCAGCTTGTCATTCCGGGAATGCTTTTTGAGAATATGGGACTTACCTATCTCGGGCCGGTGGACGGTCATAATATATCCGCGATGATTCGTCTCTTTGAGGACGCAAAGCGGATTAACGGTCCGGTGATCGTGCATGTGAAGACCGAGAAGGGGCATGGCTACGCTCCGGCTGTCCGGCATCCGTCCAGATTTCACGGGACCGGCGCGTTTGACGTAGCGACCGGAATCCCGGAGAGCAGAGGGGTCGTCTCCTGGACGGATATTTTTTCCACGGTTATGGTCAAGATGGGAGAGCGGAATCCGGATGTCGTGGCGGTTACCGCGGCGATGAAGGAGGGAACAGGGCTGAAGCGCTTTGCAAATCGTTTTCCAGACCGGTTCTTCGATGTGGGAATCGCCGAGGAGCATGGGGTCACGTTCTCTGCGGGCCTGGCTCTCGGAGGACTTATTCCTGTTTTTGCGGTTTACTCCTCCTTTCTTCAGAGAGGATTTGACCAGATTATGAATGATGTCTGCATGCAGAACCTGCATGTGGTTTTTGCGATTGACAGAGGCGG
The DNA here is from genome assembly GCF_052118825.1 of Bilifractor sp. LCP21S3_A7. Taxonomy (NCBI): domain Bacteria; kingdom Bacillati; phylum Bacillota; class Clostridia; order Lachnospirales; family Lachnospiraceae; genus Bilifractor; species Bilifractor sp. LCP21S3_A7. The sequence goes on from NZ_JBQKGL010000004.1 coordinate 114,706, forward strand.
ACTCGTCGGTGCGGATGGAAAGACACATCAGGGAGTATTCGACCTGTCCTATCTGACCATGCTTCCGGGGATGACCGTGATGGCTCCGAAGAACAAGTGGGAGCTTTCCGATATGATGAAGTTCGCCGTGGCATTTCATGGACCGGTTGCCATCCGTTATCCGAAGGGAGCAGCGTACAGCGGGCTTATAGAATGTCGTGAGGAGATTGTTCTGGGAAAGGGAGAGGTTCTGCGGAAGGGAAAGAAAATCGCGCTTCTCGCTGTTGGATCCATGGTGGCTGAGGCTGTGGCGGTTGCGCAGCGCCTTGAGGCGGATGGATGGAACCCGACGGTTGTAAATATGCGCTTTGTAAAACCGCTTGACCGGGAGCTTCTGCGGGAACTGGCATGTGACCATGATCTTTTCGTGACGATGGAGGAAAATGTCAGATGCGGAGGATTCGGGGAGCAGGTCCTCGACGAGATGAAGAGCCTGCCGGAGGAAAATCCGGTGCATGTAGAGATCATTGCCATTCCGGATACCTACATTCATCACGCCGGCAGAGATTCGCAGCTGCGGACGGCCGGCATCGACGCGGAGACGGTTTATCAGAGAATCTGTGAAATCCTGTAAGGAACGGTCCGGTTACTGTTCGCAAGGCGAGGCTTATGCGGCCAATAGCTGAACAGCGCGCAGGTTGTATGAGTCTGGTTATTGTTCGTAAGGTATGGCTTTTGTGGTCCTGCTGCCATCGGGCAGCGGAGAAACCGGAGACGAGGGGAGGAAGAAGTGTGGCGAAGAAACGCCTGGATATACTGGTGACAGAGAGGGGACTGGCTCCCTCGCGGGAAAAGGCAAAGGTGCTGATCATGGCCGGTGAGATCTTTGTAGACGGGCAGAGGGAGGACAAACCCGGAATGACGTTTGCGGAGACATCGGAGATCACGCTGAAGGGACGGGATCTTTTTCCGTTCGTGAGCCGCGGCGGACTGAAGCTGGACAAGGCAGTGAAGAGCTTTGCACTGGATCTTTCAGGAAGAGTCTGCATGGATGTAGGCGCGTCCACCGGAGGTTTTACGGACTGTATGCTTCAGAACGGAGCGGTCAAGGTGTATTCGGTTGATGTGGGACGGGGACAGCTGGACTGGAAGCTTCGTGAGGACCCGAGGGTTGTTGTCATGGAGAAGACAAACATCCGCTATGTGACGGCGGATGATATCCGGGAGCGGCCTTCGTTCGTTTCCGTGGATGTTTCCTTTATTTCGCTGACAAAGGTTCTTCCGGCTGTAAAGGCGCTGATGGAGCCGGAGGGAGAGCTTGCATGCCTGATCAAGCCGCAGTTTGAGGCGGGACGTGAAAAGGTCGGGAAAAAGGGCGTCGTCCGCGATCCTGCGGTGCACGAGGAGGTGATCCGGATGATTGTTTCCTTTGCCTCCGGCATTGCGCTCTGGCCGGAGAAGATTGATTATTCCCCGATCAAGGGCCCGGAGGGAAATATCGAATATCTGATATACCTGAGAAAATATTCCGATGGAAGCGGCAGCAGCCGGATTACGGAGGAGATGATTCGTGAGACCGTAGAGGCCGCGCACAGCGCCCTTGACAGGAAAGCGGAGAAATGATACGTATGACAGCTATGAAGAATTTTTTTATCATCACGAACTTTGCCAAGGATCCGGATCGGAGTATTACAGATTCGATTGTGAGATATATAGAGAACCGGGGCGGAAGGGCCGCGGTTCACATTGACAGCGCAGCCCCGGAGGACGGACGCCGCAGCACGGAGCCGGATGATATTCCGGAGGATACCGACGGAATCATCGTGCTCGGGGGTGACGGAACTCTGATCCGGGCTGCGGACGACGTGGTGGACAGACAGATTCCGCTCCTCGGAGTGAATCTGGGTACATTGGGATATTTGACGGAGATAGATCGGAATTCTATTTTTCCGGCCCTGGATGCTCTGCTGGAGGGCAGATATCAGGTCGAGTCCCGCATGATGCTGCGAGGGAGAGTCTATCATGAGGGAAAACTGATCAGTGAAGAAAGTGCATTGAATGACATCGTGATCGGGCGGGAGAATTCCATGCATGTGATTTCAATAACAAATTATGTGAACGACGCATTTCTGAATTCCTATCGCGCAGATGGCATGATCATTTCCACACCGACCGGATCAACCGGGTACAGCCTGTCTGTGGGCGGCCCGCTGATTTCGCCGGAGGCTCATCTGTTTCTGATGACTCCGATTGCCGCACATACCCTGAACACCAGAAGCATTATTCTTCCGGAAGAAAACAGAATCACGGTAAGGCTCGGACCTGGCCGGGACAATACCATCGAGCATGCGATGGCTTACTTCGACGGCGACCGGAAGGCACCGATGGTTACCGGAGACAGCGTCGTGATCGTCCGTGCCGACAGGGATGTGAAGATTACGAAGATACATAATGACAGCTTTCTCGGAACACTGAGACGGAAAATGAGTAACATCTGAGGATGAAAAACTGCGGAAACGGTACAAAGCGTGCGGATGCGCACCGGAGCGGACACCTTCGGGCGCGGAGGGGAGAAAGAAGAACAGAAGCTGTATGAACGGGCGGCGCGCTGGCGCCGTAAACGTTTTACGGATGGAGGATTCAGGTGAAGCTTGAGAGACAGACAGAGATATTAAGACTGATCCATGAATATGAGATCGATACACAGGAGGAACTTGCCAGAAGGCTGCAGGAGAACGGCTTCGATGTGACGCAGGCAACCGTCTCGAGAGATATCCGGGATATGAAGCTCACGAAGGTTGCCGGAGAAAATGGCCATCTGCGGTATACGCTTCTCCAGAATCAGGCGAAGGATACCGCCGGGCGATACGTGCGTATGCTTCGGGATGCGGTCACGGCGATCGACGTGGCTGGAAACCTGCTGGTGGTTCACACGGGCTCCGGAATGGCTATGGCAGCAGCGGCGGTCATTGACGAGATGAGCTGGGAGGAAATCGTCGGCTGTATCGCGGGAGACAATACCATTTTCTGTGCCACGAGGAGCGTTGACGAAGCCATGCGTGTGAAAGACAAGTTTCAGAAGTTACTGGAAAAATTCTGAGTCTCGACGGAAAAATTTTTCCGTGACCTCAGCAGTAAACAGGAGGAAGAAGAGAATGCTTGCAGAGCTTCATGTCAGGAATCTGGCTCTGATCGATGAGGCGGAGGTTGCCTTCGGCCCGGGCCTGAATATTCTTACCGGCGAGACGGGAGCCGGAAAATCCATTCTGATCGGTTCCATTAATCTGGCACTCGGCCACAAGATGCAGAAGGAAATGCTGCGCAAGGGGACGGGAGCCTGTCTTGTGGAGCTCGTTTTTCAGATTGAGAATCCGACGATTCTGCAGCGCCTTCAGGATATGGATGTTGATACCGAAGAAGGGCAGCTGATCATTACACGGAAAATCACGGACGGCAGAAGCATCTGCCGCCTGAACGGAGAAGTAACAACCGCCGCGAGGATCCGGAAGATTTCCAGCCTTCTTCTGGACATTCACGGGCAGCATGAGCATCAGAAGCTTCTGTACCCGGACAACCAGCTGGAAATTCTGGACGAGTACGGGCAGGATATTCTTGCCCTGCCTCTCGAACGGGTGGAGGACTCGTATCAGGCGTGGCGCGCGGTATGCGAGGAGCTGAAGGAGTATGAGATTGATGAGAAAGAGAGAGAACGTGAGCTTTCTTTTCTGAAGTATGAGATCAGCGAGATTGAGGATGCCGCTCTGGTTCCCGGCGAGGAAGAGGAGCTTGAGAAAAAATACCGGCTGATGTCGAACAGCAAGAAGATCGCGGAGTCATTGGGCGAGGTACACCGTCTGACCGGGTACGAGGATGGCGCCGGAGACATGACCGGCCGCGCGGTACGGGAGCTGTCGCAGGTGGCCGGATATGACGAGGCGCTCTCGGGATTTGCTGCGAGCATCGGAGACATTGATAATCTGCTGAATGATTTTAACCGGGAGATCTCGGATTATCTGTCGGAGTTTACCTTTTCCGAGGAGAAGTTCTTCGAAACCGAGAAAAGGCTGGATCTGATTAACGGTCTGAAGGCGAAGTACGGAAAAACGACGGCGGACGTCCTGGAATATCAGAAACAGCAGAAGAATAAGCTGGAGAAAATGGAAAATTTCGACCGGCAGAAGCAGGAACTTTTAAAAAAGAAGGAAGAGCTGCAAAAGAATCTGGAACAGGACTGCCGGGCACTATCCGATGAGAGGCGGAAGGCAGCTGCGGATCTCTCCGCCGGAATCCGGGATGGACTGAAGGAGCTGAATTTCCTCTCGGTAGAATTTGAGATCCGTTTTTCCAGAACCGCCAGCTACAGCAGAAAAGGATATGACGCAGTAGAATTCTTGATCTCGACCAATCCGGGTGAACCGGTTAAGCCGCTGGCATCTGTCGTTTCCGGAGGTGAGCTTTCGAGAATTATGCTCGCCATCAAGACGCTTCTGGCGGACAAGGACGACACAGAGACTTTGATCTTCGATGAGATTGACACCGGAATCAGCGGAAGGACGGCACAAAAGGTGTCGGAGAAGATGGCGAGGATCGGAAGAAATCACCAGGTGATCTGCATCACACACCTGGCGCAGATTGCGGCAATGGCGGACCATCATTTCGAGATCGCCAAAAGTGTGGAGAATGCGTCCACGATCTCCAGGATCCGTGAACTCAACAGCGAGGAGTCTGTGGAGGAGCTGGCACGTATCCTGGGAGGAGCAGAGATCACCCGCGCAGTGCGGGATAACGCAAGAGAGATGAAGCTTCTCGCAGAGGAGAAAAAGAAGGCACTCTGATCATGGTGCGCTGAATTATCCGGTGTTCCTTTGGCTTTGCCGCGAAGTCTGTAAGATCTTATGTCCTGGCATCTTTACATTGTTCAATGTTATTTTGGCTTTGTCGCGAAGTGCCGGATCACGAGGAAGAGTACGATGACGCCTGCAGCGGAATATCCGAGAAAACCGAGAAGCGGCATTCCAAGTATCTTCGGATGCATATCCGTGAGACAGAGAATGCTGGATGAGATCAGTAGTGCGACCACCCACATGCCGATGACGATGTTCTGGACGAGTTTCCGCATCAGCCACGCAAGATTTTTCGAGGTTTTCAGCTCCAGATTGACACGGCTCTGTCCGTTCAGGTATTCCTTCATGATGCGGCTCATCAGGGAGGGAAGCTTCGCGGCGTCTCTGGCGGCGTAGAAAAGGTCCTGCCCGCTGTGACTGAGAGCTTCTTTCCAGTCAAAGCTTTTCAAATAGGAGGCCTGGATTCGCTGAGAGGCGATTTCCGCCATATTGATGTCCGGACTGATCTCTGCAAGGTCACCTTCCATATGTGTCAGCCCTCTTGCCAGCATAGTGAGACCGTGCGGCATCGTAATTCTGTTTTTCTTCATGGCGTCCATGACATCCATGAAGAAATCTGCAATGTCTATTCCGGCGATGTCCGTGTCGCCGTAGCGCTGAAGGATATCACGCAGATCCTGGTACAGCTGTTCTCTGTCGGGCTTTCCCTTTCGGAAATCCGCCAGCGACAGTACCGCGTTCTCCACGCGTGACACGTCATGATCGGCAATTCCTTTCACTGCCTCTGTGAGCAGACCGCGTTCTCGCTCATTGAGGCGTCCCATCATTCCCATGTCGATCCAGATGATCTTTCCATCCCTGATTCGCAGATTCCCCGGGTGCGGGTCCGCATGGAAGAACCCGTCGTTAATGACCTGCTTGATGTAGTTGTCGACCAGCTTCGCTCCGATTTCGTGAAGATCATAGCCGTTTTTCTGAAGGGCTTCTGTATCCGTGATGGAAAATCCGTCAATGTATTCCATGACGAGAACCTGTGAGGTTGTGTACCTGCGGTATAGCGTCGGTACGCCGACGAATGCGACGTCACTGTTGCATCGGGCAAACTCTTCCATGTTGTCTGCCTCTTTCAGGAAGTTCATTTCCTCCTGTGCAACCGACCACAGTTCATCGAGAACCTGACTGAGATCCACGACATTTTTAAGCCCGCCGATGGAAGGCAGTAATCTTACTGCCCGGTGGAGAAGCCGGATATCCCGGGACATGGTGTCGTATATGCCCTTCCGCTGCACCTTGATGATAACGTTCTCACCGGTTTTCAGACGCGCGCGGTGTACCTGAGCGATGGACGCGGAGCCAAGAGAGACAGGGTCGATGCTCTCGAAGATCTCGGACCATCTGTCGCCGTAGGAGGTCTCGATGACGGAGATGACGTCGGAGAAGGGCATGGGCGTCACTTCAGAATTGAGCTTCATCAGCTCTGTGCAGTATTCCTTGGGCAGAATATCGGAGTGAAGGGACATAATCTGTCCGAGCTTGATATAGGTAGGGCCAAGTTCCTCGATGACAATTCGAAGCTTCTCCGGGGTGACGCCGCGGAAGACCTTATTTTCGAGGAGAATCTGCGTGATCTCCTTCAGACGGGAGGAACTGTCCGGCTTTTTTTCTGGATTTTCGGGAACAGCAGGATTGTTGTTCGCTTTCTCTTCTGCATGATTCATGACAAATTCTCACATTCTCTGTAAAGATCTGTGGTCCGCAGGGACACCACAGGTGTATCAGCATGCCGTGACGGAGGAGGAAAGCCGGCAGTATTGGCCGCTTACGCGTCACTTCGTGCTCATACCTGTTGTCGTCGCTAATGTTCTTGCCCACTGGTGAGCAAGCTCCCCGTGGGCCAAGAACATTGCGACTGGACTTTTCAGTAAACCTCATACGATAAGGCGTGCCACATACTATATAAGTCCCCGCGTCACTTCGCTGCTTCGCAGCTTCCGTGCCGCTAACAGGTATTCGCATTCCCGCGTTGCTTCGCACCGCTCCATGCTCATACATGTTAGCGTCGTTCAAGCATGCAGTTTTCTGTGCATGCTTCGCATGCCCAAAAACTGCCCGCTTGACGACGGCTTTATACAGTAAATGAGCCCCGCAGGCGGAACGCTGAGGCCGGTGAGACCGCAGAATGCTCCGTGCTGTGGGGCGGGTCGGACAAGGAATTCAGGCTGTCCGGATGGCAGGCTCAGTCGTCCGGGGTTTCGGCTGCAGCGCTTTTGTCTGCAGAGGTCTTGTCTGCAGAGGTATCCTTCGCGGCAAGCTGCTCCTTCAGAGCAGCAAGCTGTTCAGGAGTCAGGCTGTTGAGCATTTCGGAGAAGTCGTCTCCCTTGAGAGCGGCTGACGGTTTCTCGGAATCGGCCTTCGCCGCGGTCTTCTCCTTCGCCTTTGCCTTTGCATCAGCTACGGCGTCATCTACCTTGTGCTTGAGCTCCTGATTCAGAACTTTCCCCTGCTCAACGGTAAGCTCTCCCTTTTCGACGAGGCTGTCGATGGCCGCCTTTGATTTCTCCGCGCCGAGAGCTACAGCTCCCACACCCGCGAGAAAAATTTTACGGAAGGTATCCGTCAGTTTTAAATCGTCACTCATAATGATTCCTCCTTTTCTGCACTCATAGGGTTGAAGATTGGTGTATATATTATTCCCGAATTTCATGAGGAGTAAATACGATATTGGTTTGGGATGCTTCCGACTTTCAGACCCGCAGGATCAAAATACCTTCGGGACAAAAATGAGGAGCCCGATGATTGCGGCAAAAATCGCCGATATCAGAACCGCCCCGGCTGCAGCATCCTTTGCAAGCTTCGCCAGCGGCTGTCTCTCCGGGGATACCAGATCGATACAGGCTTCGATGGCGGTATTGACAATTTCCAGGCTCAGCACCTGCGCGAAGAGAATCATGCAGATCATCCATTCAGTCATGCTGATGTGCAGGACGCAGCCGGCAATGATGACAAGCGTCATAAAACCCAGATGAATCTTGATGTTGCGCTCTCTGCGGATGCAGGCCCAGATGCCCTGGAAGGCATATCCGAAGCTTTTATATAAGGGATTCTTTTTCAATTTGACGCTCATCCTCTGCTTTACAGGCTTTTCTTTTCCAGTTTCTGCTGCATAATTATATAACTGAATTGTACCACTGTCCGCACCGCAATACAACTTCCAACCGTCCGTGTCAGCTGCGGGTGGACGGTATATGTGTGAATGATGACCGGTATTTTGCGAGACAGGGTATATGGGATCGGGCTTTGTGTGGACGGTATCAGCGTGAAGTGCAGCCGGAAACAGGAAAGAAATTAAATTTTGTAAGATTTGTTACGGCAAAATTGTATTTTTCTGTTATACTGAACTCATTCTGATGTTGAAGTTAATCCCAGGAGGTATAATGATGGATAAAAATAACGCGATGTTCTGTTATCAGTGCCAGGAGACGATGGGCGGCACGGGCTGTACAAGAGTAGGAATGTGCGGCAAGAAGCCGGATCTTGCTGCGATGCAGGATCTGCTGATCTATGTGACGAAGGGACTGTCTGCGATTGCCACACAGCTTCGCAGAGAGAAGATAGAGATTACGGCGGATGTGAACCACATGGTGACGGCCAATCTTTTCGCAACGATCACGAATGCGGATTTTGACAAGGAGGATATCATCTCCAGAATTGAAGCGACGCTGAGGAAGGAAGATGAACTTCTGGCAAAGGTGAGCAAGAAGGATGCTCTGCCGGAGGCTTCTCTGTGGAGAGGGTCTCGCGAGGAATTTGCGGCAAAGGCCGCGGGTGTCGGAGTTCTTGCCACAAAGGATGAGGATATCCGCAGCTTCCGCGAACTGATTACCTACGGAGTGAAGGGACTTGCCGCTTATGTGAGTCACGCGAACGCACTTGGAAAGGAAGATACCGAGATCGATATGTTCATACAGAGGGCGCTGGCACAGACCATGGATGATACGCTCACCGGTGGAACCCTTCTCGCACTTGTGATGGAGACCGGACGCTATGGCGTTCGCGGCATGGATCTGCTGGACCGCGCCAACACGGAGACATACGGCAATCCGGAGATTACAAAGGTGAATATCGGCGTTCGCAGCAACCCGGCGATTCTGATTTCCGGTCATGATCTGAAAGATCTGGAGATGCTTCTGGAGCAGACGCAGGGAACCGGCGTGGACGTATACACACACGGCGAAATGCTTCCGGCGCATTACTACCCGGCGTTCAAGAAATATGAGAATTTTGCCGGCAACTACGGAAACGCGTGGTGGAAGCAGAAGGAAGAGTTCGAGAGCTTCAACGGTCCGGTTCTTCTGACCACGAACTGCCTGGTTCCGCCGAAGGATTCTTACAAGGATCGTCTGTTCACAACCGGCAATGCCGGCTATCCGGGCTGTGTTCACATCGATGCGGATGAGAATGGACACAAGGATTTTTCCGCGATCATCGAGATGGCTAAGAAACTGCCTTCACCGACGGAGATCGAAACCGGAGAGATTGTCGGAGGCTTCGCGCATAATCAGGTATTTGCGCTTGCGGACAAGGTGGTGGACGCGGTAAAGAGCGGAGCGATCCAGAAGTTTATCGTGATGGCCGGCTGCGACGGCCGCGCGAAGACCAGAAGCTACTATACGGATTTCGCGAAGGCGCTGCCGAAGGATACGGTGATTTTGACAGCGGGCTGCGCGAAGTACAGATACAACAAGCTTGATCTCGGAGAGATCAACGGGATCCCGAGGGTACTGGATGCTGGACAGTGCAACGATTCGTACTCCCTGGTTCAGATTGCGCTCAAGCTGAAAGAGGTGTTCGGATACGACAATCTGAATCAGCTTCCGATTGTCTACAACATCGCATGGTATGAGCAGAAGGCGGTAATCGTACTGCTTGCTCTCCTTTACCTGGATGTCAAGCACATTCATCTGGGACCGACGCTCCCCGCGTTCCTTTCTCCGAATGTCGCAAACGTGCTGGTGAAGTATTTCGGCATTTCCGGAATCGGCACCGTTCAGCAGGATATTGATTCTATGCTTGGAGGCTCCGACCAGCTGATCCGTGCGGATATGATTGTCGGCGATATTGTGCAGGCATATCCTTCTCTGGTGCCGGTAATGCTCAGCTGCGGTCTTCACTGCATCGGCTGCGGTGTCTCTGAAATGGAGACGCTTGAAGAGGCATGCATGACCCACGGACTGGATGTGTATGATATGCTGGATATTCTGAATGACGAGCTTGCGCACGAAAAGAATAACAAGTGATTTTCTGACGCAGATATGAGAGACCGCCACACCGGCTGTATTGCAGTTGGTGTGGCGGTCTTTTATTTACGCGAACAGTGAGCCGCAGCCGAATGCGAAGTATTCGTGTGCGGCGAGCGTCGCGATAGCGAGATAAAACTCGCGCAGCGTGTTTTATCTCGATGGGGACGGTGCTTTATATTTCAGTGGTGTCAGAGCGCTGATCTTCAGAGACAACAGAAGAATTGATCGCGGCGGAAGCGGCTGCCGCTTCCCGTCCGCCCCGTCCGGTCTCGTTCGTGATGCAGGGATCCTTCGGAACTGGCGGCTTCGGTTTCGCGTTGCGGTTGATGGGTGTCGCATCACCGATTCCCAGTGCCTCCCCGGCTACGCCGAGAGAGGAGATGACATTCGCAATGTCAGAAGGCATGTAGATCTTGGTGGCTCTGCCGTCGGAGACGTCCTTGAGGGCTTCGATTCCCTTCAGCTTCAGGACACTCTCACTGATGCCTGCCCTGTTCAGATCGCTGATACCTGCAGCCTCCGCCTCATAGACGAGCTTGATGGATTTTGCGCGTCCCTCGGCCAGAGCGATCTGAGCATCACGTTCCGCTTCAGCGGCCAGAATCTTCGCCTTCTTGTCGCCCTCTGCCCGGCTTACAACGGCTTCCTGATGCGCCTGTGCCTCCAGAACCGTCTGACGGCGCTCGCGTTCTGCCCTCATCTGCTTCGTCATGACCTCTTCGATCTCCTTCGGGGGCTGGATATTCTTGATTTCCACGCGGGTGACCTTGATGCCCCAGGGATCGGTCGCCTCGTCGAGAATCGCCTGCATTCTTCCGTTGATCGTCTCGCGGGAGGTGAGCGTCTGATCCAGTTCCATGTCGCCAATGATGTTCCGCAGCGTCGTTGCGGAGAGGTTCTGCAGACCGGAGATCGGATTTTCAATTCCGTAGGTATAGAGCTTCGGATCAAATACATAACAGAAGACAACCGAGTCGATCATCATGGTGACGTTGTCCTTGGTAATGACTGGCTGCGGCGGAAAGTCCAGTACCTGTTCCTTCAGGGATACTTTTTTGGCGATTTTTTCAACGATAGGCATTTTCAGATGAAGACCCGCATTCCAGATTGTCTTGAACTTTCCGAGGTGTTCAATGACGTATGCCTCTGCCTGCGGAACAATCCGAATGTTCGCCGCGATGAGCCAGATGATGAGGATCGCCAGAATAATCCAGATAACTGCCATATGAAATACTCCTTTCATGGATGACTGCAGGGCTGCTTATTTGCAGCGCATGAAGCAGCGCGGCAGCCGGGTTTATACAGTATTGTAGTGTGGGTAAAGCCCGCGCAGGCGGCTGTCGAAGTCTCTGCCCGCGTTCTTACGAGATGGCGGCTTCAGCTGTATCATTAGTATATCATGACATATCCGCCATCGCATTAATTATTTTTGGAAAGTAAGTGTACTATCTAAAAATAGTGAGAATTGTATTCTGCGAACGTAAGGTTTGCAACAGCAAACCCTCATCCCCCGCAACCGGATTGTTTTTACGTGTCTGAAGTTATAATATAGATAGTAACTCGTTACAAAAACTGAAGAAATGTGAGGACAATATGCGATTTGAGAAGAAAAATACGGAGGTGATTGATGACCCGGTCCGTCACGCGGAATCTGTGCATCACAAGAAGTTTCGCGTTGTACAGCGGGTGATACCGTGGGAACCGTTTCCCAATATGTGCGTGACCTCGCAGTTTGCTTCCCTGGGAAAGGGGTATCAGAGACACTGCGGCCCTGTGGCGATTACAAATCTGATTCTGACACTGGATAAATGGTCTCTATGTGGAAAAAATCGGGAAAATACTGAAAGAATGAAAGGGAGATATACGGATTCCGGGCAGAACTGGCAGGATTGCGGGCAGTCTCTTCTGCCGGAGGACGTTTTCCTTCGGGTGAGCAGAATCGGTGAAAAAACGCTGATCTATCATAACATGGATCTTTTTCATCATTTTGGAGGAACCAGTGATGCTCTGACGGGACTTTATATCCGGGTCTGCCTGAGAAGGTATCACCTGGCATGCCCCGTCCTGCCGTGTGTTCCGTATCGGAAGGGCCTTTTCATGGAATGGGCGAAGGAGGGACGGATTCTGTATCTGCAGCTGCGGAATCATCCCTGCTACGGGGATCATCATGTGATCTGCTACGGAGCAGTAGAGGTGGAAAGCGGGGACCGGGAGGAGCACGAGCTCTACCTTGCGATCGCGGACGGATGGGCGCCGCATCTGCGGTATCTTGCCGTGTCCGGACTCGGGATCTGCTTCGTGCATCAGATCATTCCGGAGAAGAACAGATAAAAAGTATCCGCAGGGAGAACAGGAGGATCGCTTTGAGTGAGAAGATGAGAGTCGAGCAGAAGAGCTGGACAAAGACAAGTATTGTGCGGGTGTTTTTCTTCGTGATCCTGATCGTGATACAGTTCGCGTGGATTTTTACAATGATCACCAGTCTGGAGGCCAGGCTGCCGTGGCTTTCCACGACGATTACCTTCGGCGCCATGATTCTGACGCTTACGATTTTTGCGCGGCACATGAACGCGTCGTATCGGATGTTCTGGATGATGGTTGTAATGGCCTTCCCGATGGCGGGAATTGTCTTTTATGCGGTCATGGGAAGAAAAAATTCCACCCGGCGCATGCGGCGTGAGTTTGAGGCAATCGATCATGAGCTGTTCCGGAAGCTGAAGCAGAGCCGAAAAACGCTGGAAACACTGGAAAAAGAGGATCAGAGAGCTGCCGGAGCCTCCAATTATCTGTGGAAGACCTGTGGTTTTCCGGTTTACCAGAACACGCGGGTAAAGTTTTTTCCGGATGCGGCGGAAGCCTTTGAGTCACAGCTTCAGGATCTTGAGAATGCGCAGCATCATATCTTCATGGAATATTTCGCGATTGAAGAGCAGGGCGCCTTTGAAAGAGTGTTTCGGATTCTGAAGAAGAAAGCCGCGGAGGGCGTGGAGATCCGCATGATCTACGATGATATCGGAAGCATTGCTTTTCTGAACCGGAAATTTAACCGGAAAATGGAACAGGCGGGCATTCACTGCATCCGTTTTAACCCTGTGCTCCCGCTGCTCAATATCTTCATCAACAACAGGGATCACAGGAAAATCATGGTGATTGACGGAAAAATTGCCTATACCGGCGGGTACAATATGGCGAATGAATATTTTCATATAACAAAACCGTACGGGTTCTGGAAGGATACCGGAATTCGTCTGGAAGGCGCTGCCGTGCGCAGTTTTTCTCTGATCTTTCTGGAAATGTGGGATCTGCTCAGTCACACCGACCCGAATTGCGATGTGAAGAAATATCTGCCGGAGATTTCCGGCGGGATCGAGAGTGACGGCTATGTGCAGCCCTATGCGGACAGCCCTCTCGACGATGAGCCGACCGGTGAAGAGGTGTACATGAATATGCTCAGGTCGGCCAAGAACTACGCGTATTTTGTGACACCGTACCTGATTATTACGGACGAAATGCGGCGGGAGATGGTGGGCGCCGCGAAGAGAGGGGTTGATGTGAGAATCATCACCCCGGGGATCCCGGACAAGAAACTGGTCTACCAGGAGACAAGGTCCTACTATTCGGGACTGGTCCGCGGAGGTGTGCGGATTTATGAGTATACGCCGGGCTTCTGTCACGCAAAGATGAGTATCGTCGATGACCGGTCGGCTACAGTCGGGACGATCAATCTGGATTACCGGAGTCTGTATCTTCATTTCGAGGATGGAGTTCTGTTCCACCGCAGCAGTATTGTCGGGGAGATCAAGGCGGATTTTGAGAAGATGCTGCTGGAATCCGAAGAGGTGACGGATCGATACCGGAAGGGTGCGCAGACGATCCTGCAGCGGTCTGTGCGCGCGCTTCTCCGGTTCGTTGCGCCGCTTCTCTGAGATGGTAAACATCGGTCACATACTTTATAGGTTGGGGATTGCTTCGCGTTCTGCACCAGAGTCTCTTACGCGCGCTTCGCGTGTGGCGATCCGTAGCGTCGGATCCCTGCCCGCTGGAATTTGCGTCTCTTACGCGCGTTTTGCGTGCGGCGCTCCTGCCTGCGTTTTCGAAGATGTGATACAGCAACAGGAATCCTTCCCGGTTTTGCAGAATGCCGCTTGCAATTGAAAATACAGTGTTATATAATGAAGCGACTGAAAAGTGTAGCATTTTACTAGGGTTTATTTTACAGGAACCGTGAAAAAGCGAGGAGATAGAGGACTCACACGGTATGCGATGGTATTTACCGCGCGAGTGCGTATCACGAAGAAATTCGCGGCCTGTACAGTTTGCGATCCAAGCAGATCGCAGGAATGTTTTACGGACAGTGATATCAGGAGGATGTTATGGCAGATATTTTATTACAGGTGAAGAACCTGTCAGTCAGTGTAGAGGACAAGGATATCCTGAAGGGATTAAACCTTGAGGTGAGAAAGGGAGAGACCCACGTTCTGATGGGACCGAACGGAGCGGGCAAATCCACACTCGGAAATGCGCTGATGGGCAATCCGAACTACATCGTCAAAAGCGGCGATATTATTTTTAACGGCAAGAGCATTCTGGATGAGCCGGTGAATCAGAGAGCAAAGGACGGCCTGTTTATGTCCTTCCAGAATCCGCTTGAGGTTCCCGGAATTTCTCTGTCGAACTTTATCCGCAACGCGTTGGAAAACCGGACAGGCGAGAGAATCCGTCTCTGGGATTTCCGCAAGAAGATTGCGGCGGCAATGGATGTTCTGCAGATGGACCACTCCTACGCGGAGCGTGATCTGAACGTTGGCTTCTCCGGCGGCGAGAAGAAAAAGGCAGAGATTCTTCAGCTGCTCATGCTGAATCCTTCTCTTGCGATCCTTGATGAAACCGATTCCGGTCTGGATGTCGACGCGGTGCGCACCGTATCCAAGGGAGTTGAGGAGTATCAGAAGAACAGAGACGGAGCGCTGATCATCATCACACACAGCACGCGTATCCTGGAGTCGCTTCATGTGGATGCCACACATGTCCTCGTAGACGGCACGATCGTTGAGAACGGCGACGCGTCACTCGTAGATGAGATCAATGAGAACGGATTTGAGCGGTTCATTAAGGAAGAAAACGGAGAGGCATAAGGAGATCATATGGCAAAGGAAAAGACATACGTCGAGGATATAGACCGGAGTATGTACGACTTCCGAAATGAGGAAAAAGATGAGTTCCGAATTGAGGAAGGCCTGACTCCGGATATTATCCTTGAGATTTCAAAAGAAAAAAATGATCCGGAATGGATGAGGGATTTCCGTCTGAAATCTCTGGATATCTACAACAAAAAGCAGGTTCCGGACTGGGGGCCGTCGATTGAAGGCCTGGATATGGACAACATTGTTACTTATGTGCGTCCGAACTCCAAGCGGATGGCAAAAGACTGGAACGACGTTCCGGATGAGATCAAGGACACATTTGAACGTCTCGGAATTCCGCAGGCGGAGAGAAAATCTCTTGCGGGCGTAGGCGCACAGTATGATTCCGAGCTTGTATATCACAACGTAAAGGACGAGGTTGCGGCACAGGGCGTCATCTACACGGATATTGAAAGTGCGCTCCGCGGAGAATACGCGGATATGATCCGGAGCCATTTCATGAAGCTGGTACCTCCGACCGATCATAAATTCGCGGCTCTTCACGGCGCCGTGTGGTCGGGCGGATCTTTCGTGTACGTACCGAAAGGGGTTCATGTGGACATTCCGCTGCAGTCCTACTTCCGTCTGAACGCCAAGGGCGCGGGACAGTTTGAGCACACGCTGATCATCGTAGATGACGATGCATACCTTCATTTCATCGAGGGCTGCTCGGCTCCGAAGTATAATGTGGCGAACCTCCACGCGGGCTGCGTCGAGCTTTACGTAGGAAGAAATTCGACACTTCGCTACTCCACGATCGAGAACTGGTCAAAGAACATGTACAACCTGAACACAAAGCGTGCGCGGGTTGAAGAGGGCGGAAAGGTAGAATGGATTTCCGGTTCCTTCGGCTCACACGTATCCTATCTGTATCCGATGAGCATTCTGGCCGGAAGAGGCGCACGGGCGGAATTCACAGGCGTGACCTTTGCGGGAAAGGGACAGAATCTTGACACCGGATGCAAGATGGTGCACAGCGCACCGGATACTTCCTCCTATGTCAGCACCAGATCCATCTCGAAGGACGGAGGTATCAGCACCTTCCGCAGCTCCGTTGTGGTCAACAGTCAGGCGAAGAACAGTAAGTCATCGGTGTCCTGCCAGTCTCTGATGCTTGATGCCGAGTCCAGATCAGATACGATTCCGGCAATGGATATCCGGACACAGCAGGCAGATATCGGACATGAGGCAAAGATCGGCCGTATCAGCGATGACGCGGTGTTCTATCTGATGAGCAGAGGACTTTCCGAGGAGGATGCCCGCGCGCTGATCGTCAGCGGATTCGCGGACAATGTAGGCAAAGAGCTTCCTCTTGAGTACGCGGTTGAGATGAATAATCTGATCCGTCTCGAGATGAAGGGTAGTATAGGTTAAGGAGGCAGATATGGGAGAAAACGGAAATATTAAAATCAACCGGCTGCCGGCTATTACCTGGTACTGGCTGAATATGAATGAGGCAAGTGTCGGAACAAAATTTTCCGGCGCGGCTGTGGCTGACGCGGAGGTTCCGGAGGGTATACAGACTCGTGAGTCAGAGAAAAATCTGTTTCCGGAGCAGCCGACCGGAGCGGGAAAGGCTTTTACAGAGGCAGTAGAAGCATCCGCGCAGGGCGTACAGGTGTATACCGCGCCGGCGGGCACGAAGACGGTGGAGCCTCTTCGCCTGAAGTATACCTATCAGGACGGTGACAGAAGGGTGAACGCGGTGAACCTTGTGGCCGAGAAGAACAGCGAACTCACCGTTGTGATGGACTATACCGCTGTTCCGGATGCTTCCGGTGCCGCGGCGGTTCAGACAAAATTTTCTGCCGGCGAGAATGCAGTTCTCCGCCTGGTGCAGATCGTCCGGGTCGGTCAGAATTTCAGGTTTATCAATGATCTCGGAGGAAAAACAGGAGACAACGCAAGGGTTGAGGTTATTCACCTCGTGCTTTCCGGAAAAGAAGTCTATCAGGGCTACCAGATCGATCTGACCGGTTACCATAGCAGCCTGAAGACAGATATCGCCTATCAGGTCGCTGGGAACGGGCATCTCGACATGAACTACTTCGCAAATCACATCGCCAGAAAGACTGAGTGCGAGATTAATGTCAACGGTGTTCTGCGCGACAAGGCCTCGAAGATTCTGCGTGCTACGATCGATCTCAAGCGGGGCGCTGTGGGCGCGGTCGGAAATGAGAAAGAGGATGTTCTTCTGATGGATGAGGGCGTCAGAAACCAGACGATACCGCTGATCCTGTGTACAGAGGAGGACGTGGTTGGAAATCACGGAGCCACGATCGGAAGACTGGATGAGAGCCTCATGTTCTATCTCGAGTCGAGAGGGCTGGACAGAGAAGAGATTTATGAAATGATGGCCAAGGCCAGAATTGACGCCACGGTGCGGATGATCCCGGATGAGAAGACAAAAGAGGACATCAATGAGTTTCTGGGAGGAGGCCTGGAGAATGACGAAGACTGAACGCAGGGAGGAGGATGAGCGGATCCGCAGGGATTTTCCGCTTCTGAATCCCGGTGAGGCATATCTGGATAATGCGGCGACAACCCAGAAACCACAGGCTGTTCTGGATGCGGTTACAGAGTACTATCGGAAATCAAACGCAAATCCGCTCAGAGGACTGTATGCACTGAGCGTAGAGGCAACCAGGGAATACGAGGATGCGCGGGAGGCGGTCCGCTCGTTCATCAACGCGAAGAGTACGGAAGAAATTATTTTTACCAGAAATGCGACGGAGAGTCTGAATCTGATCGGCTATGCGTGGACGGAGGATCATCTGAGTGCTGGAGACGAGATACTGATCACCGTTATGGAACATCACAGTGATATGCTTCCGTGGCAGCAGGCCGCCAGAAGAACCGGCGCGGTTCTGAGATATCTGGAACCTTTAGAAGACGGCACCATCACGGAGGAGATGTTCCGCAAGGCTCTGACGCCAAGGACCAGACTCGTGTGCATGACGCAGATTTCCAATGTGCTCGGATGCAGAAACGATGTGAAGACATTTGCGTCGATTGCTCACGAGCAGGGAGCGGTGTTTGTATGTGACGGCGCACAGAGCGTGCCCCACATTCCGGTGGACGTGCAGGACCTGGATGTCGATTTTCTGGCATTCTCCGGTCACAAGATGCTTGCGCCGATGGGAATCGGCGTGCTGTACGGCAGGAAGGAGATTCTGGAGAAGATGCAGCCCTTCCTGTTTGGTGGAGAGATGATTGAGTACGTCACCCGCGAGGGCGCGACCTACGCGGAGCTGCCGCACAAGTTCGAGGCAGGAACCGTCAACGCCGGAGGCGCTGTCGGTCTTCACGCGGCGATCGATTACTACAACAGGATCGGGTTTGAGCGCATTATGGAGCGGGAGGAACACCTGACCAGATACACCATGGAACGGATGAGAGAAAATCCGTATATTACAATTCTCGGGTCGGAGGATCCGAAGAACCATCACGGCATCATCACCTTCAAGGTCGAGGGAGTTCATCCTCATGACATTGCGGCAATTCTGGACAGTCTTCATGTGGATGTCCGGGCAGGTCACCACTGCGCGCAGCCGCTTCTGAAGTTCCTTGGCATCCCGTCCACCACGAGAGCCAGCTTCTGCTTTTACAATACGGAGGAAGAGGCAGACAGACTGATCGATGCTTTGAATTCGGTGAGGAAGGAAATGGGATATGCAGAATAATACATTTTATAATGAAATTCTGACCGATCATAATCTTCACCCGGCGCACAAGCACGAGCTTGAGGATGCGGATTATGAACTGGAGGGTGTGAACCCGAGCTGTGGGGATGATATCGTCCTGAAGCTGAAGATTAAAGACGGAAAAATTACAGACGGGGCGTATGTCGGAGATGGCTGTGCCATCTCACAGGCTTCCGCGGATATGATGCTGGATCTGATCATCGGAAAAACTATTGAGGAGGCAAGACATCTCTCTGACATTTTCCTTCGAATGATCAAAGGAAAAATTACGGATGAGGAAAGAGACGAGCTCGAGGAGGCCGGCGTTCTTCAGGATATTTCACACATGCCTGCCCGTGTAAAGTGTGCCGTCCTCGGATGGCATACGATGGATGAGATTTTCGATGATCCGGAGAAGGCGAAGAAGAACTTTACGTCGATTAAGGGACCGTCCGATTCCTCGAACATCTGTCATATGTAACCGGTACAGAAAATGGATAAAAATGTCATTGTCTCATTAAAGGGTTTTCAATATGTCCGGTCAGACGATGAGAACAAACCGGTGGAGATTATGATGCCCGGAGTGTACTACCACAAGAACGGTCAGCATTATGTCGTGTTTGATGAGGTTGAGGAAGGGTTATCCGGAAAGACGCACAGTGTCCTGAAATTTACAGAGGACAGGCTTCTCGTCCGCAGAAGCGGGACGATCGAGGTAGAAATGCTCTTTGAGAAGGAGAAGAGAACATGTGCGTCCTATCATACACCTTTCGGGATGATGAATCTGCAGATCGCCGCAACATCGTTCCGGCTGGAGGAAGAGGAAAACCGCATCGATTACCGAGTGGGCTACGCGCTTACCGTGGAAGACGATGTAACCGCGGACTGTGAGGTTGAGATTCGCATTGAGTCAAGACACGGCGGGGAGTTCCATCTGACTGACAGCCAGAGTGAACGGTGAAAACGCGAAAAACGTTTTATAATAGGATCAGGCTTAAGGCCTGCATAATGCATAACAAAGAGAAAGAGGTCAGAATCTCAGAATTCTGACCTCTTTTCATAATGACCGCTGAATGCGGATCAGATTGGGAAGATGCGAAAACGTTACTCCTCGCCGCGTCCCTTGCGGAGCAGCTGTTCCATTTTGCTTTCTTTCTTTTTCTTGCCGGCATTATCAAGCTTGCCGCGAATTGCGCGGACATCTGTTATGTACAGGCCGGAAATCGTAGCCTTGACTTCCTTCTTCAGGGGAATGACGTCAAATACGTTCTTGTCGCAGATGAAAGAAGAAACCATGGCACCTCTTCCGGTATTGACTCTGGCCTTTACGACAGGAAATTTACGGCCGCGGAGCATTTTCGGGGTTTGCTGGAGGACAATATCCGGAAAACCGGCATCCTTCAGTTTTACTTTCTTTTTGTCAATAACCAGCATTGTGACATTCTGCTTCTGCGCATCGATCTGCTCCTGCTGTTCCGCCTGTTTCTTCTCGGCGCGTTTGCCCAGAAAATACAGAATGGCAATGACAGCGGCGGCGATCGCAATCACGATGATCAGAACTACCCACCAGCTCATGTCCTCATACCTCCTACCCTTATGTTGAAAAATATCTATCCTATTCTAGCATTCCTGCGGGCAAAAGGCAATCGGAACCATTCATGGTGCGTCCGAAATCTTTGTCGGATCTGTATGACATATCCGTCGGATTGTTATCCGGAAAGCAGGGAGGAGACGGCGGATCTTGCGCGCTTTCAGCTGTGCGTGTAAACAGCCAGTTGTTTTCCGGCAGACAAGGAGAAGACAGCGGATAAAGAGCGCTGTCATCAGCGCGTGAGGAGGTGTTCCGGGCGCGGATATTGCGAAGAGAGCGTATTTGCGTTATGATTTACGCGAACAGTGAGCCGCAGCCGAATGCGAAGTATTCGTGTGCGGCGAGCGTCGCGATAGCGAGATAAAACTCGCGCAGCGTGTTTTATCTCGCTATTCACACGGTCGGCCAGTCCGGCATGGTATGATCAGGTAAATTTACGAGATGTATTCGCAGGAAGTGAGATGCCTGCAGGGGGTATCCGTTGACTGATAACAAGAACAGGCGGAGAAATTCAAGCGGAGATGGCAGAAAAGCTGACGGAAAGAATTCTGGTATGCGCGATCTGAGAACAGGTGATGAGCAGAAACCGGAGCAGGATGAGGAGCGGCTTGCAAGAGAGAGAGCACGAAGGAGACGAAGGCGGCAGGAAATGGCGCGCAGGCGGCGCAAACGTCGCAGAATCATCCGAATGGTTCGGATTTTTCTGTGTATCGTGGCAGCTGTACTGGGCTTTGCCGGCGTGATGGCTGTTGTTGGAAAATACAGGCGGGACAAGGCTAAGACAGAATCGGATGCTGCCGCAGCGAAAGTGACGGCCCAGACAATGGATACCTACCCGGGATCCGAGGTACTGAATCTTACGTTTCCGGTTCTGACGCTGGATGAGGCTGCAGCTTCCGGGACATCGCAGTCCGGATCGGCGGATCAGGACGAAACATCAGATCAGAGCGGTACAACGGATCAGGATAACAGCTCGGATCCGGGCGGGACGGCAGAAGACAATGACACATCGGATCCGAACGGCACAGCAGATCAGGAGGACGGAACAGAGGATGAGGGTTCTGCGGATAATAGCACTGCAGAGAGTTCGTTGTCCGGAACCGACGGAGGTTCTGCTCTGACGGTGACGGAGTTTCAGAAGATTCTTCAGGATTTATATCGCCGAAACTATGTCCTAGTAGATCCTGAAAGCATTGCCGACAGCGGAGACGGCACGATGAAGGAGGGAAAGGTATCGGTTCCCATCGGGAAAAAACCGCTGACCATCACGGAAACAGGTGCCGGTTATACGCCAGGTTATGACGGACATGCAGACAGCCTGACGCAGAAGGAGGATGGAAGTCTGACAAATACCTATACCGATTCGGAAGGGAAGGTTAAGACGGGAGATGTCGATGTCATCACCTGCCTTGACGCTTTTATCAGGGAACACCCTGATTTTTCCAGTCAGGATGCCCGCGGTGTCATCGCTGTGACCGGGCAGAACGGGATGTTCGGATATGCTCTTGAGGTGAGCGGAAATCAGGCAGGAAAGCTGAGCGCGGACGCGGTCCGCGAGGTGCAGGAAAACGAAGCGCGTTATTCTGGATCCGATACGGGAGATACCGGAACAGGCAGCACGGGAAGTGCAGGCGCTGGAACAGAAGGTACAGGAACAGAAAGTATGGAATCAGGCGCTTTCTCAGGAACGGACGGCTCCGGGACAAATCTGATTCAGCCGGGAAACGTCGGAGATGATTCGGAGGAATCATCGGGGACAGAAAGCGTCTCTGCGAACAGTACTGAGAATGCGGACAACCCGGGAAGTGCAGGAGGCGTGACTTCTGAAATCACAGAAACACAGGTAGAACAGAATAAAGAAACGCTTACCTCTCTGATCAAAGTACTCCGGAATGAAGGATGGCGGCTGGCAAGCGGTACTTATGCGGATATCAGCTATGCCGGTGATTATGAACTGATAAAGGCGGATGCGGACAACTGGGAGGAGAAGATCGGAAGTCTTCTCGGGAATACTGACATTCTGGTTCTTCCTCATGGGGGAGATATCGGAAGCTGGAGCGGTTATTCAGACGGTGATTCGCGGTACGAATATCTGAAGAGCCTGGGTTTCCGGTACTTTATGACAGAAAATGATCAGGAGCTGACATGGATTCAGACGGGGGAAGATTATGTACGAATCGGGATGCATACGATTTATTCTGCCGACGTCTACCAGACTGTTATGAATCTGCAGTAGGGGCAGTGCCCGGTGCATGAGCGGTTTTCCGGCAGCAGGACAAGAGGCTGTAGTGAGTATGGAGCAGAGTGCAGTGCCCGGTGCATGAGCGGTTTTCCGGCAGCAGGACAAGAGTCTGCCGTGAATATGAAACAGATAAACGTGCCCTGGATGCAGGGCATCACAGGTCGGATACTTCGCCAGCGGAAGACAGCATCGGCTACAGACAAGGGATAATACTCTGCGGGCGCAGTTTTACAGGATGTATCATTATGAAAAGAAAAATATTAATAACGGCGATGTGTCTCATGGTAACGTTGTCTGCCGCGGGATGCGGAGCATCTGGCGGAAAAAACACTGTACAGGAAACGTCACAGGAAACATCATCGGACACGTCGGTGATCTCGTCCGGGTCTGACGGAGCAGAGGCGGCTTTATCCGCGTCTTCCTCCTCGGAAAGCCTTACGGATCAGATTCTCGCCGCTCCGGTCAGGGACGGGGATTTCAAGATCGCAGACGCGATTACGCTGGGCAATTATAAGAAACTGAACCTCACGAAGGAGATTCAGACCGTGACAGATCATGATATCACTTCCTATATTGAATCACAGATGACACCGGAGGAGGTGACAGACAAGAACGCAGCAGCGGCATTGGGAGATACTGTAGATATTGCATATGAGGGGAAAATTGACGGGAAGGCTTTCGATGGCGGATCCAGTGACAGCTATGACCTTACCCTCGGATCCGGAAGCTTTATTGAGGGCTTTGAAGACGGCGTGGTAGGAATGAAGAAAGGAGAGACGAAGGATCTGAAGCTTCGTTTTCCAGACAATTATTATTCCTCCGATCTTGCCGGAAAGGATGTCGTTTTTACTGTTACGGTAAATGCCATCAAAAGGATACCGGAGCTGACGGATGACTGGGTAAAGGATTATACAAATAATTCGATCTCTGATGTTGCGGATTACAGGGAGTCTGTCAGGAAATCTCTGACACAGCAGGAAGAGGAAAAAGCAGAGTCCGAGCTTCAGGGAGAGGCGTGGAATCAGGTGCAGCAGGCCAGCGTCTATCATTTCCTGCCAAAGGAATATGTAAAGAACGGGGAAGAATCATTCGAAGCTAATATCAAGTCAGAGGCGGAGAAATACGGCCTCTCCCTGGATGAATATATAGAGCAGTCGGGGATCGATCAGGATACCTACAGCAAACAGAAAGAACAGAGTGGAAGATACGCGGCCGCGAGTAAACTGCTGCTGGGTGCTCTGGTGAAGGCGGAGAAGCTTTCGGAGAACAGTCCGGCCTACCAGAAGGAACTGCAGAAGGCGGCAGATCTCTACGGCGTTTCTACCGATGATCTGATCAGCAAAAACGGGAAGGATAACGTTTATAACTATGTCATGACAAATGTTGTGCTGGACCGGATTATCGGCCATGCTCGTGTAAAGGAAAAGAAGGTATCATCAGCTGAAAAGACAGATCAGGATTTGACAGGTGATTATAATGGATAAGGATAGAAACATGAAGCCGGAGGAATTCCGGAAGAAGCTGCAGAGGATTCTTCAGAATGCCAACGATCTCGGGGGACATATAGCAAAAAATGATGTAAGTAAGTTTTTTGAGGAGGACGGTCTTTCTGAGGAACAGATGAACCTGGTGTATGATTTCCTGTTGTCAAAGAAAATCATTGTGGAAGGTATTGACAGGAAATTGCCATTGGAAGCGACAGGGGGATCAAATGAAGCGGCGGAGCCGGAGGCTTCCGATGATGAAAATGACGGCTATCTCTGGACGGACGAGGATCAGGCATGGCTGGAGGATTATGCCGAAGAGCTGAGCGGGATTCGCGCGGAAGAGGACGGGGAATGGGAGCGCCTGGCGGAGGAATGCAAGAAGGGAAGCACGGCGGCAAAGCGAAGGATCTCGGAGCTCCTGCTTCCGGATGTTGTCGAGACGGCAAAGCAGATGTATGAGCCCGGTGTGCACCTCTCAGATATGATACAGGAAGGCAGCCTGAATCTGGTTTTATATCTGGACGGGCTGGATCCCTCTGAGCTGACGGATCGTGAGAACGTGAGGCGAAAGCTTATGACAGAGGTCCGCGAGGGAATTCTGGCGATGTTGGAGGAGCAGCGGGA
This sequence comes from Bilifractor sp. LCP21S3_A7, assembly GCF_052118825.1. Lineage (NCBI taxonomy): Bacteria > Bacillati > Bacillota > Clostridia > Lachnospirales > Lachnospiraceae > Bilifractor > Bilifractor sp. LCP21S3_A7. Next base: position 139,639 of record NZ_JBQKGL010000004.1, read on the forward strand.
CATCCATACACGGGATGAACGGATGGTGGAAAGAGTCGAGGATTTGAAGAGGAGTATCACAGCTCTGAAGGAACAGCTCGGCAGAAAGGTCTATGTCGATGAGCTGGCGGAGTATATGAATATTTCAGAAGATGAAGTGGAGGACATCCTCCGCCTGGCGGGAGAAAATATTCCGGAAGACGGGGGCGAACAGGGAGGTCCGGTCTCCGGTGCGGTTTCCGGAGAAGACGCGGGCGGAGCACCGTTTTCTGCGGAAACAGACAAAACCATGAAAAACGGCGCTTCTTACCGGACTTCCGGCGTTCCTGACCGGAAGGGAAGAAAGACTTTTTATAATCCGGCCGGGCGCATCCGCCGGAGATGAGAATATAAAATCCAGGGTGAGATTTTTACAAGAGTATGGTTTGAGAAAATGAGAGAAGTTACTGCCGGAGCAGACGTATGTCAGGGAGACACGCCTGTTCCGGCATATTTTTTCAAAACTTCTAATTTCCTATTGACAAACAGAACATTAATCCCTATAATCCTATATATCAGCTAGGAAATACAGGATATAGGAGGTAACAAAGAAATGAATCATCAGTTGAACAACCTTCCGGCTGTGAACGGAGACATGCGATGTTGTTGCCTCCGGTCGACAGAATAATACATCAGAAGAGAACAGAGAAGTGAACGGCAGACAAAGCCGGTGGGACAACGGTTAAGCGATGCAGGGTTTCCAGTAATGACGGATGAGCAGAACTTATCACAGAAGGAACACAAACGGAACAATCATGAGATCCTCGGCAGAGGAAGAAAAGGAGATTTGAAATGGCTAATATTTACAAGAACGCAACAGAACTGATCGGCAAGACACCGCTGGTAGAACTTACAAGCTTTGAGAAGGAGTACAACCTCGACGCGAAACTGCTGGTAAAGCTTGAGTACTTCAATCCGGCGGGAAGCGTCAAGGACAGAATCGCAAAATATATGATCGAGGATGCTGAGAAATCCGGAAAGCTTCAGCCGGGCGGGACAATCGTAGAGCCGACCTCCGGAAACACCGGAATCGGTCTTGCGTCTGTAGCTGCTTCAAAGGGTTATAAGGTTATCCTGACAATGCCGGAAACCATGAGCGTTGAGCGCCGCAATATCCTGAAGGCGTACGGCGCACAGCTCGTTCTGACAGACGGAAGCAAGGGCATGACCGGAGCAATCGCAAAGGCAAAAGAAATTGTGGAAGCAACTCCCGGGGCAGTTCTTACCGGACAGTTTGACAATCCGGCAAACCCGAAGGCTCATTATGAGACAACCGGTCCGGAGATCTGGAACGATACCGACGGAGAGGTGGATTACTTCCTGGCAGGCATCGGAACAGGCGGAACCCTTACCGGAACCGGCAGATATCTGAAGGAGCAGAAGCCTGACGTTAAAGTGATCGCCATCGAGCCGACAACATCTCCGGTTCTTACAGAGGGCCATGGCGGACCGCATAAGATTCAGGGTATCGGCGCAGGATTTGTTCCGAGCATTCTGGATCAGAAGGTTTATGACGAGGTTATCACTGTCGATAATGAGGTTCCTTTCCAGACCGCAAAGGAACTGGCACACAAGGAGGGAATCCTGGTTGGAATTTCTTCCGGAGCGGCACTCTGGGCAGCTCTTCAGGTAGCAAAACGTCCGGAAGCCAAGGGCAAGACAATCGTTGCACTTCTCCCGGACAGTGGTGACAGATATTATTCAACCGCACTGTTTGAGAATTAATTAAGAAATATAACGCAGACGAGAAAAGCACGGCAGCCGGCGGCACGAGTGCAGAGATAGAATGTGTGACAGCCGGCGGCACGAGTGCAGAGATGATATGTGCGACAGCCGGCGGCACGGGTGCAGAGATGGAATGTGCGACAGCCGGCGGTGCAGAATTTGAGACACGGAAATTTTACCGATCAATCTGAATGACAGGAGAAAAAATATGAGCGAATTAGCAGATAGAAAGCTTCACTTCGAGACACTTGCCCTTCATGTAGGACAGGAGCAGGCAGATCCTTACACTGATTCCAGAGCAGTTCCGATTTATCAGACATCGTCCTTTGTATTCCGCAACAGTGATCATGCAGAGGCAAGATTTGCGCTGAAGGACGCCGGTAATATCTATGGAAGACTGACAAACCCGACAGAGGATATTTTTGAGAGACGTATTGCAGCTCTTGAGGGCGGAGTTGCGGCACTTGCCGTTGCATCCGGCGCAGCTGCTGTGACATACGCATTCCAGGCAGTCGCAAAGGCGGGCGATCACATTGTCTCCGCGAAGAATATTTACGGCGGCACCTATAACTTCCTTGCACACACCTTTGTTGATTACGGCGTTACCACCACATTTGTAGATCCCTTTGATCTGAAGGCTGCGGAAGCGGCAATCAAAGAGAATACAAAGGCACTCTACATCGAGACGCTCGGAAATCCGAACGGCGAGGTCGTAGACATTGAAGCGTGGGCAAATATTGCTCATAAGCACGGCCTTCCGCTGATCATCGATAATACCTTTGCAACACCTTATCTGATTCGTCCGATCGAGTATGGCGCTGATATCGTTGTTCATTCCGCGACAAAGTTCATCGGAGGACATGGAACCACCATCGGCGGCGTTATCATCGACGCAGGAAAATTTGACTATAATTCTCCAAAGTGGCCGTGGCTGTCCACTCCGAACCAGTCCTATCATGGTCTCACCTTTGCCAAGGATACGGCTCCGGCGACAATTGCAACTTATATCCGCGCAATTATCCTTCGTGATGAGGGAGCTACGCTTTCACCGTTCCACGCATGGATTTTCCTGCAGGGCCTTGAGACACTGAGCCTTCGTGTGGAGCGTCAGGTTGAGAACACAAAGAAGGTTATTGAGTATCTGCAGACAAAACCGGAAGTGGAATCCATCAGCCATCCGGCTGCATCCAAGGATCCCGCGCAGCAGGCACTTTACAAGAAGTATCTTCCGAACGGCGGCGGCTCGATTTTCACCTTTGATCTGAAGGGCGACGAGAGACATGCCAAGGATTTCATCGATCATCTGAAGCTGTTCAGTCTCCTGGCGAATGTAGCAGATGTAAAATCTCTGGTTATTCATCCGGCATCCACCACTCATTCTGAAGATAACGATGAAGAGCTTGCGGATCAGGGCATCAAGAAGAATACGATCCGTCTGTCCATCGGTACAGAGCATATCGATGATATCATAGCAGATCTTGAAGAGGCATTTCAGGCTGTAAAGCAGTAAAGAAAGAGCAAACGCAGAAGAACGAATGTCAGCCGGAGTTGTTGCGGCTGACATTTTTACTTACGCGAACAGTGAGCTGCAGCCGAATGCGAAGTATTCGTGTGCGGCGAGCGTCGCGATAGCGAGATAAAACTCGCACAGCGTGTTTTATCTCGTTACTCGAATAGGAAGTGAGGCGCGGCTGCTTACACGAAGAGAAGACGGGCGGCGCAGGCGGCGATGCCAGAAGATGTGAACGGCTGCTGCTGCGTGGACAAAGAGCAGACAGTTGAGTCGGGGCTGTGCACCGCTGAATCAGACGATGGTCTGTCAGGTGTGCCTGGTATGATGGAGGGAATGAAATGAAAATATCTACAAAGGGAAGATACGCTCTGCGCATGATGCTGGATATTGCACAGCATGATACGGGAGAACCGGTGAGAATCAAGGATATTTCCGCCAGACAGGATATCTCGCTGAAATATCTGGAACAGATCGTATCTGTATTGGTGCGCGCGAACTATCTGCGCAGCATCCGCGGCCCGCAGGGCGGCTACCGGCTGACAAAGAGACCGGAGGAATATGTGGTCGGTGATATTCTCCGCCTGACGGAGGGAAGTCTCTCACCGGTGGAGTGCCTGTCGACAGATCGTAATGAGTGTCCGCGCGCAGACAGCTGTGTGACACTGCGGATCTGGAAAGAACTGGATGAAGCGATCAGGAGTGTCGTGGACAAGTATACCCTTGAGGATCTCCTGAACTGGAGCGAACAGACGGTGAATAATTTCGTGATCTGAGGAAGATCCGCGGAAGATTCGCTGTGCCGTCTGCGTCTGTTACAGGAAAAGACGCGTTCATGAAATTGACATGACCTGTCAGGTGGATGAAGGAGCATCGTGGCTGCCGTGATCTGCGGAAGCTTCCGCATGGGCGGGAATGTCTCCGACTCCGCTGAGAACCGTGGACGGACGATAACCGTACATCCGGAGCGTTTCCGGAGTGGAGATGCCGGAAAGCACCAGAACAGTGGACATGCCGCTTTCCAGGCCGGAGATGATATCGGTATCCATGCGGTCGCCGATCATGACGGCATCGGCGGAATGGCAGTTCAGCATCCGCAGACCGGTGCGCATCATCAGGGGATTTGGCTTGCCGCAGAAATATGCCTTTACACCTGTGGCAATTTCAATCGGTGAAATAAGTGCGCCGCAGGCAGGAGCAATTCCATTCTCAATGGGGCCGCTGACGTCAGCGCATGCGCCGATCAGTTTTGCCCCGCTGAGAACCAGATTACAGGCCTTGGTCAGCGAATCAAGGGAATAATTGCGTCCCTCACCGACAACCACATAATCCGGGTCCACATCATTCATCACGATTCCGGCATCGTACAGAGCGTTCAGAAGCCCGGCCTCGCCGATCACATAGGCAGAGCAGCCGGGAGCCTGATCCTGAAGAAAAGCTGCAGTCGCCTGCGCACTGGTATAGAAGTGCTCCTCGCCGACTTCAAGTCCCATGCGGGCCATTTTCTGCTGCAGACCCTTTGGCGTCAGATTGGAGTTGTTGGTCAGAAAGAGAAATTTCTTGCCGTTGTCCTTCAGCCAGCTGAGAAATTCCGGTACGCCCGGCAGGATCTCGTTTCCGTGATAGATCACGCCGTCCATATCGGAGATAAAACCATGTATATTGTTGAAATCAATCATTTTTCATATTCCTCCCGTTCGAAATATTACGTAGATGGACTTTGCTGCAGTGCAGAACAGGTGAACTGTAAATGCAACCCGGGATCATCGCCGTTCCGCCGTCCATTGAAACAGTGCAGAACAGGTAAAGCCGCAGCTGGAGTTCTCCGTATCTCTCTATCTTAATCCCGCGGCAGGAATCTGTCCATGAGGTTCCTGCCGGTTTTTACATACAGTTCAGCTACAGTTCATGAGGGTAATGAGGCGGAAAATTTCAAAAAGTACATGAGGCGGAAAATTTCAAAAAGTGATTGACAGCCTGGAAACTGTGTTATATAATCTAACATGTTGACACGGAAAGACAGATCGGATCTGATCCTTTAAAACCATAGCGATGCAGGTGTAGTTCAATGGTAGAACACCAGCCTTCCAAGCTGGATACGTGGGTTCGATTCCCATCACCTGCTTGAGCAGAGAGATACCATTTATTTCTGCTCTTAATTGAATATGCGCGAGTGGCTCAGGGGTGGAGTACAACCTTGCCAAGGTTGGGGTCGCGGGTTCGAATCCCGTCTCGCGCTGGCTGATCAATACCGGAAACCGGATCAAATGGGTTTCCGGTATTTTTTCGTTGAGATTTATGTGCCGGCGGCTTTCACTTTTTTCACATTTGTATTAAGATAAAGACGTAATCGTTGTCGTTCGGATTTGTGTTACATGGAGAAAGGAGATCTATATGGCAGTATTGGACGGATGTGAAGGAGCTAAGAAGACACCTGTATTACAGGAGGTTAAGTGCCCGGTATGCGGCGAGACCGTTGAGGTATTCACGAAGGAGAGTATTCTTGCGGAAGACTCCAAGTGTGAGAAATGCGGTTATGTATTTAAGGCCGGAGAGCATATCTGATGACCGGTCCGATCTCTGAAATTATGTCAGGGCTCACGGAAGCCCTGGCCGTCGGCAGCCTGATCCTGGGGATTCTTCAATGTTTCTTCGGCTTCAGGCTGCTTCGGTTCTGGATCTCTGTGACGGGATTTCTACTCGGCCTGTATCTGGGCAGGACGATCTCCTCGAAATTCATTTCCGAACCGCGGTATGCACCGTGGCTGATTGGTATTGTCTGCGGATTTCTGTTGTGCTTTTTGGCGTACAGAATTTATCTGTCCGGAGTATTCATTTTCTGTGGCCTTCTGGCGGCATCTGTGATCGGTATGATTCCGTTTCCTGAGGGACGCGCGTGGAAAGTAGTGCTGTATATTCTGATGGCCGGAGGATTTGTGCTGGCGGGTGTGCTGGCAGTGAAGTTCTCCCGGCCGGCCGTGATCTTTATTACCGCCGGGGCAGGAGCCGCCGCATCCGTACATGCGCTTGCACTGATGAAAACGAACCTTTCGGGGAACGCAGATCTTCAGAAGCTCGTCATTGCAGTCTTGTTTGCAGCTGGTGCGGCGGTGCAGTTTCTGACGACCAGAAGGGACGCATGAAGCCCGGACGCGCCGGTATGTTGTTTGCTTTGTCTGGAAGCAATCGCGGGGATGGGAATGAAGTGATATTTTCTGCTTGCACATGAAAATTTATCGTGTATACTTTATTTTTGCAGAATAATTTTGGATTTCTGCAAAAATATGATGTGAGGCAATGTTATATGGATCAGATTGACTATAAGATCTTAAAGGCGCTGCAGGAAAATGCAAGGGAGACTGCGTCCAATATCTCCAAGCAGATTCATCTGTCTGTTTCTGCCGTGATTGAACGTATCCACAAGCTGGAGGAGAACCATGTGATCGATAAATACACGATCATTGTCGATGAGAAGCAGGTCGGAAATCTGCTGACAGCTCTCATGGAGGTCGCTCTTGAAAAACCAATGTATTATGACGGTTTCGCGGATGCAATCCAGGAGATGGACAGCGTTGTTTCCTGCTACTATGTGACAGGAAGTATGGATCTGCTTCTCAAGATCGCGTGCAACTCACCGGAGGAGCTTGACCAGATCCACAGGAAGATCATGGAGCTTCCGGGAATCAAGGACACAAGGACGCACGTGGTTCTGAAGAATGTGAAAAATGTATACTCGGCGATCCGCAAGCCGAAAAGCCCTGAGAAAAAGTAGAGAAGAAAGCGGCAAAAAAAGAAGCAGCAAAAAGAAGAAGCAGCAGCAAGAAGCAATAATGCAAGAAAAAGAAGTAAAAAAGAAGCCAGAGAAATAACAAGAGAAATGCAGGGTAATTGCGGAAAGATATCAAAGGAACCGAAAGAAGGAACAGTCATGGATAAGTATCTGAGAACGTATGCGGAGGTTTCTCTCCCGGCTATTCATCATAATGTTGAGGAGGCCAGGAAACGAATTCTGCCGGGGACGAAGATCCTGGCGGTGGTTAAGGCCGATGCCTACGGACATGGAGCCGTGCGGGTCGCAGAGTCGCTTGAGGATATTGCGGACTTTTTTGCTGTCGCGACACTTGAGGAAGGAGTGGAGCTGCGGGAGCATAATATTGTGCGTCCTGTGCTGATTCTGGGATACACCTCACCGAGACAGTACAGTGAGATGATTGCATGGGATATACGCCCAAGCATATATAATTATGAAGATGCCCGAAAGCTGAATGAGGCTGCGGTTCGGGAAGGGAAAAAGGCACGGATTCATATCGCGCTTGACACCGGAATGACTCGGATCGGATTTCAGGTAACGGAAGAGGACGCGGATCAGATTCTGAAAATATCCGAGCTTCCGAACGTGGAAATTGAAGGACTCTTTACTCATCTGTCCTGCGCGGATATGACAGATAAAACATACTGTGAGAAGCAGTTCGCGAGGTATGACGCAATGCTCTCACTGCTCTCGGAGAGAGGGGTCAGCATTCCAATCCGGCACGTCTGCAACAGCGCTGCGATTATGGAGTACGAACCGGACGATCCGCATCGTTTTGAGATGGTGCGTTCAGGAATTATCACTTACGGAATCTATCCGTCAGAGGAGGTAAGAAAGGAGAGGCTTGATCTGATTCCGGCGCTTGCGTGGAGGACGCATGTCATTCATGTGAAGGATGTCGGACCTGGCATGGGAGTCAGTTATGGAGCAACTTATGTTACCAGCCGTCCGGTCACCAGAATAGCGACCGTTTCAGTGGGATACGCGGACGGATATCCGAGAGCACTTTCCTCTAAAGGAAGAGTACTGATTCACGGAAAGTCCGCACCGATTCTGGGGCGCGTATGCATGGATCAGATGATGGTCGATGTGACCGACATCCCGAATGTAAAGGTGGAGGATGTTGTCACGCTGGTTGGGCATGACGGAGCAGAATATATCCCGATCGAGGAGATCGCAGATCCTGCGGCCAGCTTCAATTATGAGATGCTCTGCCATATATCACCAAGAGTTTATCGGGTTTACACCGATAAATTGTGCATATAAGCACAAAAACCTACGAATCGGGTCAGAACAAGGAAGTAAATTTTGTGCAGGAAACTCACAAGAAAAAGATGCAAAATTCTGTGAATTCAGATAAAGTATAGATGGAACATGAAAACGGATGTTCTGAGCGAAACGGCTTCAAAATTTCATCAACTATTAGAAGAGGAGGAGATTGCTGGATGTTTGGTCAGGAATATGATGCTTTATCGAATGGCGCAGTCGCGAAAAGAAATCTGCTTCAGAAGAACCCGCTGGGTTATCTGCTGCTGAGCGCACTTGCGGGAATGTTTATCGGATTTGGAAACCTGCTCACAAATGTGGAGGGAGGGCTTCTGAACGGAGCTCCTTATACGAAGATCGTCATGGGCGTATCCTTCGGAGTAGCTCTGAGTCTTGTAGTTATGGCTGGCGCCGAGCTTTTTACCGGAAACAATCTGGTAATGATGAGCGGTGTGCTGAAGAAGAAAATAGGAATCGGCGATGCCTGCAAGGTGTGGGTTGTCTGCTGGATCGGCAATCTTCTTGGCGCGATTGTACTCGCTCTTCTGTTCCATTTTTCCGGAATGAATACGGAGGCGGTTTCTACATTTCTTGCCACAGGTGCGGCGGCGAAGATGAGCGCTCCGTTTGTGCAGCTGCTGATGCGTGGTATCCTCTGCAATATTCTTGTCTGCCTCGCAACCTGGTGCGGCGTGAAATTAAAGAATGAAGCAGCGAAGCTGATTATGGTCTGGTGGTGCCTGTTCGCGTTTGTTACCTGCGGATTCGAGCACAGCATCGCGAATATGACACAGCTCACGGTAGCGCTTTTGGATCCGGCGGGACAGGCGGTCACCATCGGTGGATATTTCTATAATCTGATCACGGTCACAATCGGCAATATGATCGGCGGAATCCTTTTCGTCGCGATTCCGTACTTCATTGCACAGATCAGGGACCAGGCTGCGTAATAGAACTCGGAGCATGTCGGTTCACTGCATATGGTTAATCCCCGGCGGGGCATAAGCCTGCCGGGGATTTTTCAGGTTTTTCTTGACACCGATTTCCTGCCTATGATACCATAGCCGTGCGCAAGTGATTTTATCGTGGTAAAGTTAGAACGTGTTGATACGACACGGTTATGATAGCCGCGGATCAGGAAAGGGAGAATTACATATGAAAAAGAAAATCATCAGCGGTGTACTGGCTGCTTCTATGGTACTGGCTATGGCAGGATGCGGAAGCACGGCTTCGGATACAGGGGCATCCGCGGCGGCTTCTTCGCAGGCAGTGACAGCTGCTTCATCCAGCGCATCCGGATCATCGTCCGGGAGTGATGTGGATTATATCAAGAACAAGGGAAGCCTTATTGTAGGAATTACCGATTTTGCGCCGATGGATTATAAGGAAGACGGATCGGATGAGTGGATCGGATTTGACGCGGACCTTGCCCGTGAAGTCGGAAAGGATCTTGGCGTGGAGGTGAAGTTTGTTGAGATCGACTGGGACAACAAGATCCTGGAGCTTGACAACAAGAGCATCGATGTGGTCTGGAATGGCATGACGCTTACCGACGAGGTTACAAAGTCAATGGCCTGCACGAATGCATACCTGAACAATGCACAGGTTGTAGTTGTCCCGGAGGATAAGGCAGATAAGTACCAGACGGTTGATTCTCTGAAGGATCTCTCTTTTGCGGTTGAGGCCGGTTCTGCGGGTGAGGAAGCGGCAAAGGAGAACAAACTGAATTATACTTCCATGTCATCGCAGGCAGATACTCTGATGGAGGTATCCGCAGGAACCTCTGATGCCAGCATTATTGATCTGCTGATGGCGGGTGCGATGATCGGAAAGGGAACCAGCTATGAGAAGCTGACCCATACGGTTGAACTTACAACCGAGGAGTATGGTGTCGGGTGTCGCAAGGGCTCTGATCTTGCTGACTATATCAACAAAGAATTTGTGAAGCTCTATCAGGATGGAACGATGAAGACGATCGCCGAGAAATACGGTGTACAGGATGCTCTTGTAGAGCAGAAATAATCAGAAACCGGATGCTCCGCACAATGGATTCGTCCGCGGTATATGAATGAAGTCGCCAGATCAGCTGCGATCGATTTCAGGAAAATTTCGGAGCAGCTCTGAGCCGATGAGTGATGATCCGGAATGGATCCGATTTAATATTAGTGATGACTGCCCCTGACAGCAGGGGATGAAGGTTTATCAGACTGTCACATGAACAGATGCGTCTGTTGCCCGCATTGCCGGGCGGAACAGCACCGGTTTGTGTGACAGTTTTGAGTGTTTAAAAGAATTCGAGGACATATTTATGTTTGCTGAAGTTACATTATCCCTGCTGGGGGGCTTCCTCATGACACTGAAGCTGTTCGTGCTGACACTGGTTTTTTCACTTCCGCTCGGACTGTTCATCAGTTTTGGATCCATGAGCAAGGTAAAGGTGATCAATGTACCAATTAATTTTCTGATCTGGATCGTCCGCGGAACTCCGCTTCTGCTGCAGCTCCTTATCATATATTATGGTCCCGGAATCATTATGCGGAAAAATATCTGGGGAGCCGGAGACGGGGGAAGATTTATCGCGGCGCTCGTCGCCTTTGTCATCAATTACGCCTGCTATTTTTCGGTGATCTACCGGGGCGGAATCCAGGCGATCCCGGTCGGTCAGTATGAGGCTGGTGAAGTGCTCGGAATGACCAGGGGACAAATTTTCCGGAAAATTGTACTTCTGCAGGTTGTGAAGAGGATCGTACCGCCGATTTCCAATGAGATCATCACACTGGTCAAGGATACTTCTCTGGCCAGGGTTATTGCGGTCTATGAGGTAATCTGGGCTGGACAGGCATACATTAAAAGCGCGGGAATCATTTGGCCGCTGTTTTATACCGGAGCGTTCTATCTGATCTTCAGTGCGCTGCTGACATGGCTCTTCCACTATATCGAGAAGAGACTCAGCTATTTCCGCTGACAGACCGGGAATAAAGTAGTATCGGCTGTCAGAGCGGGAAGGTGGAAATTTCCGCTGACAGAAATATAGTTGCTGCTGTCCGCTGATCTGAAATGCAGCTGTAACCGGTGATTTGTGCAGAAGTCTGATGAGCCTGCTGGCGGATAAGGACAAATATCAGTAAAGGAGTAGGAGAAGATGGCTCTACTGGAGGTTAGCAATATACAGAAAAGCTTTGGGGACACCGAGGTTCTCAGGGACATCAGTTTTTCGATGGAACAGGGACAGGCACTGTCAATCATCGGGTCTTCCGGAAGCGGTAAAACTACATTGCTGCGCTGCCTGAATTTCCTTGAAAAACCGGACAGGGGCAGGATACAGATCCGTGATGAGATTCTGTTTGACGGAGAGAACAGAAAGAAGGCATCGGAGGAGGAAATCCGGAAGAAAAGGCTTCATTTCGGCCTGGTGTTTCAGTCCTTTAATCTGTTTCCACAGTATACAGCACTGGAAAATATTATGCTCGCGCCGAAGCTGGATGCACAGGCGCATCACAGGGCTGACAACGGAGAGATCGAGGCGAGGGCGAGGAAGCTTCTGGAACAGATGGGACTGTCCAACCGAAGCGACAATTATCCGCATCAGCTTTCCGGCGGACAGCAGCAGCGGGTGGCGATTGCGAGAGCGCTTGCTCTTCAGCCGGATATTCTCTGCTTCGATGAGCCGACATCGGCGCTTGATCCGGAGCTCACCGGAGAGGTGCTCCGGGTAATCCGCGAGCTGGCGGACAGCCATACGACGATGATCATTGTGACACATGAGATGAAATTCGCCCATGATGTGGCGGATCAGGTGATTTTCATGGACAACGGCATTATCCTGGAAAAGGGAACACCGGAAGATGTGTTTGAGCATCCCGCGCATGAGAGAACAAAGCAGTTCCTTGCCGGATACAGCAATCCGCAGTAACAGCACCAGAACGGACCCGGCGGATGCCGCACGGTACGGGATCTGTGCACGTTCTGTGCGTTCTGTGCGTTCTGTGCGGGCACGCATATTTCAGGGCCCGGCAGGTTGCTTTTAAATTATGAATGCTTTATAATTATAGCGCAATTGTGCCCGGAATTTCCGGCGCCGGTTGCGCTGTTGCTTTTCAAAGGAAAAAGCCGTAAGGGGAACTGTCCCTGACGGCAGTGATGAAAGCACCAGAAATAAAAGGAATCACTTACAGTCACGCGGAAGTGACAGGAAGGAAGCAGAATCTTATGAGCACAACAGATCGTTACAGCAGCCCGCTTTCCGAGCGTTATGCAAGCAAAGAGATGCAGTACATTTTTTCCCAGGATTTCAAGTTCTCGACCTGGAGAAGACTGTGGATTGCTCTGGCAGAGACAGAGAAAGAGCTCGGACTTCCGATTACCCAGGAACAGATCGATGAGATGAAGGAGCATGTCACGGACATCAATTATGATGTGGCAAGAGCGCGCGAGAAGGAAGTGCGTCACGATGTAATGTCTCATGTATATGCCTACGGTGTTCAGTGCCCGAAAGCGAAGGGAATCATTCACCTCGGCGCAACCTCCTGTTACGTCGGTGACAATACAGATATCATCATTATGAGTGAGGCGCTGAAGCTGATCCGCAGAAAGCTTGTCAACGTAATCAATGAGCTTGCGAAGTTTGCAGACAAGGAGAAAAATCAGCCGTGCCTCGCATTTACACATTTTCAGCCGGCACAGCCGACCACGCTCGGCAAGCGTGCCACCCTGTGGCTCAATGAGTTTGTGATGGATCTGGAGGATCTGGAATACGTACAGGGTACCCTGAAGCTTCTGGGCTCCAAGGGAACTACAGGTACGCAGGCAAGCTTCCTGGAGCTGTTCAACGGTGATCAGGAGAAGTGTGACAGGCTGGACCCGATGATTGCGGAGAAGATGGGCTTCACTTCCTGCTATCCGGTATCCGGACAGACCTACTCGAGAAAGGTCGATACCAGGGTGTGCAATGTTCTGGCGGGCATCGCGGCAAGCGCGCACAAGTTCTCCAATGACATTCGCCTTCTGCAGCACCTGAAAGAGGTTGAGGAGCCATTCGAGAAGAGCCAGATCGGATCATCCGCCATGGCCTATAAGAGAAATCCGATGAGAGATGAGAGAATCGCGTCTCTGTCGAGATATGTGATGATTGATGCGCTGAACCCGGCAATGACGTCTGCGGAACAGTGGTTTGAGAGAACGCTCGATGATTCTGCCAATAAGAGAATCTCCATTGCCGAGGGATTTCTGGCGACGGACGGTATCCTGGATCTGATGATGAATGTGGTAGACGGACTCGTCGTTTACCCGAAGGTTATCGAGAAGCATCTGATGGCCGAGCTTCCGTTTATGGCGACGGAAAACATCATGATGGATGCGACGAAGGCCGGCGGAGATCGTCAGGAGCTTCATGAGAGGATCCGTGAGCTTTCCATGGAGGCCGGAAAGACGGTCAAGGTGGAGGGAAAGGATAACGATCTGCTGGAGAGAATCGCGAAGGATCCGACCTTCCATCTGTCCCTTGAAGATCTGCAGAAGTCCATGGATCCGAAGAAGTATGTGGGACGCGCGCCATATCAGGTGGATAAGTATCTGAACGAGGTGGTTTATCCGATACTGAAGGAGAGAAAAGATCTGCTCGGCATGAAGGCGGAGATCAACGTCTGACATACGGCACAAGTACCGAAGATACAAAGACAGAACCGCCGCGCATGAGGAACGCATGCAGGGGCGATCGGTACTCCGTACAACACGAAACAGAACGGCGTGTGCACGACGTGAGAAACGCGCGCGGACGATCCGTACTTCAACATATTGTGATGCCCCGGCTTTGGGGCATGGAAATGTATCTGCTGGATTGTCTGCATATTGCCAATGCAGACGAAGAATAAGGAGGACCTAGAATGGTAAAAGCAGTTGTAGGAGCAAACTGGGGAGACGAAGGAAAAGGCAAGATCACCGATACTCTGGCCAATGAGGCGGATGTGGTCATCCGTTTTCAGGGTGGAGCCAATGCCGGTCACACAATCGTAAATGAGTATGGAAAGTTTGCGCTCCACACGATGCCGTCAGGGGTGTTTCATCAGAATATCATGAATATCATCGGAAACGGCATGGCCTTTGATATTGATAAATTTCTCGATGAACTTTCGGACATCACATCAAAGGGAGTTCCGACGCCGCAGCTCATGGTCTCTGATCGTGTTCAGGTCATGATGCCGTATCATGTGAAGTTTGATTCTCTGGAAGAGGCGCGGCTTGCGGGCAAATCCTTCGGATCCACAAAATCCGGTATTGCGCCGTTCTATTCGGATAAGTTTGCCAAGATCGGATGGCAGATCAATGAATTTTACCAGGACGACGACGTTCTGATGGAGAAGATCGACAGGATCGCGGATCAGAAGGACGTTCTTCTGGAGAACCTCTATCACACCGATCCGATTGACCGTAAGGGACTGCTTCAGTGGATTAAGGAGAGACGGGATAAGGTGAAACCTTATCTCGGAAATGTCTCCCTCTATCTGGACGGCGCGATCCGGGAAGGGAAGACCATTCTTCTCGAGGGACAGCTCGGAACGATGAAGGATCCGGATCACGGCATTTATCCGATGGTCACCTCCTCTTCCCCGCTTGCCGGATACGGAGCGATCGGAGCGGGAATTCCTCCGTATGAGATCAGGCAGATTGTCGTTGTGTCAAAGGCATATTCTTCTGCAGTCGGCGCCGGAGAATTTGTATCGGAGATTTTCGGAGATGAGGCGACAGCTCTGCGGAATCACGGCGGAGACGGCGGCGAATATGGAGCGACCACGGGACGTCCGAGACGTGTGGGATGGTATGACTGCGTCGCGTCTAAATACGGATGCAGGCTGCAGGGCTGCACAGATGTTGCGTTTACCGTGCTGGATGATCTCGGATATCTCGATGAGATTCCGGTATGTGTTGCTTATGAACTCGACGGAAAGGAAATCACGGAATTCCCTGTGACAAAGGACCTGAAGAGATGCAAGCCGGTATACAAGGTATTCAAGGGCTGGAAATCCGATATCCGCGGAATCCGCCGCTTTGAGGACCTTCCGCAGGAAGCACAGGATTATGTGAATTTCATCGAGAGCCAGATCGGTTATCCGATCACAATGGTTTCGAACGGACCGGGAAGAGACGATATTATTTACCGCAAGAGCAGCCTGAAGAAATAAATCCGGTTTTTGCCCCGGACAGACACGGAAGGAGCTGACGGAAATGAGAAGGACCGGCAGAGGGTTACGCCTGGCAGTCGGTATCCTTGCGGCGTCCGCGGTATTTTCCCTGGCGGGCTGTTCTCTGCCGAACAGCAACGAAAACACAACCGTTTTCAATGAATGAAACGGGGACTGTCACGGAGAATATCGTGGAGGCAAAGGGAGACGAGGATTATACGGAGGATGATTTAAAGCAGTATATTGAAAATGCTGTCGCTGATTATCATTCGTCGGATGAGAAGGCTGTCCGGATGGAATCCTGCAGTGTGGACGACAGCTCGGTTACGATCAAAATGACATACGCCTCCATGGAGGATTACAGCAGCTTCAATCACGTCGGGGCATTCCTTGGAACGCTTGCGGAGGCGGAAAAGGCCGGCTATTCTATGGATCAGAACTTCCTTGACCGGAATGGAAATCCTGCGGACCCGGACGTTCTGGCATCGAGAGCAAAGGAATGGAAGGTTGTGATCCTTTCCGAACCGGTCATGGTGAGACTTCCGGACAAGATTCTGTATGCGACGGATAATGTGTCGATCACGGGACGGCTGTCCGCAACGGTCAACACAGTATTGTCACAGGATGAAGGTGACGAAGACGTGTCGTCGGAAAGTTCGGGCAGCGGAACGGTTTCTTCATCCGGCTCACAGAGGCGCGCGGGAGAGAAGACCTCTTCTGCGTCGAAAAGTCAGGGAGCGGTGTCTTCGTCAGAACAGGACGCAGGGACGAATCTGATCACAGATACAGGAAAATCCGGAGAGAATGAGGACAGGGAAATATCCCGGTTTGTGACAGTTTCCGACCGATATGCATATATCATATATAAGTGAATATCATTCACCGGATTAGTCCAGGCAGATATCATTCATCAGATTACTACAGGCAAATATCATTCGCCGGATTACTACAGGCAGATGTTATTTGCCGGGTTAGTATAAGCAGATATTATTCACCAGTTTAAGAACAGTCGTGCATGGCATGCTGTGTTTTAAGCCGCACGGACAGGACACAATGTTTTGTGTCCGGAAAGAGCCGGCGGACAAGAGGAAAAAGGAGATGGATCACGATGGAAAAAACAATGGACAAGATCATCGCAGTGGCAAAGAACCGCGGTTTTATATACCCGGGCTCCGAAATTTACGGAGGTCTCGCCAATACGTGGGATTACGGCCCGCTGGGTGTTGAGTTCAAAAATAATGTCAAGAGAGCATGGTGGAAGAAATTTGTTCAGGACAATAAGCTGAACGTAGGCGTAGACTGCGCAATTCTGATGAACCCGCAGACATGGGTGGCATCCGGACATCTGGGAAGTTTCTCTGATCCGCTTATGGACTGCAAGGAGTGCCATGAGCGTTTCCGCGCGGATAAGCTGATCGAGGATTTCTGTCAGGAGAAGGGTATTGAACTGGAGAACAACAGCTGTGACGGATGGTCCAATGAGAAAATGATGGACTTCATCAAGGAGCATGAAATTCCCTGTCCGAGCTGCGGCAAGCATAATTTCACCGATATCCGTCAGTTCAATCTGATGTTCAAAACGTTCCAGGGTGTAACCGAGGACGCAAAGAACACCGTGTATCTGAGGCCGGAAACCGCACAGGGCATTTTTGTGAACTTCAAGAATGTACAGAGAACCTCCCGTAAGAAAATTCCGTTTGGCATCGGGCAGATCGGAAAATCGTTCCGTAACGAGATTACACCTGGTAATTTCACCTTCCGTACCCGTGAGTTCGAACAGATGGAGCTTGAGTTCTTCTGCGAGCCGGACACTGATCTGGAGTGGTTCGATTACTGGAGAAGCTTCTGCCATAAATGGCTCAATGATCTCGGACTCAAGGACGATGAGCTGAGACTTCGCGATCATGCCAAGGAAGAACTCAGCTTCTACAGCAAGGCAACGACCGATATTGAGTTCCTGTTCCCGTTCGGATGGGGCGAGCTTTGGGGAATCGCTGACCGGACAGACTATGACCTCAGCCGCCACCAGGAGGTTTCCGGTCAGGATCTTACCTATTTTGATGATGTGAAGAAGACCAAATACATTCCGTATGTTATTGAGCCGTCTCTGGGAGCGGACCGTGTCGTTCTGGCGTTCCTGTGCTCAGCATACGATGAAGAGGTTCTGGATGCGGAGAAGAATGATGTCCGCACAGTTATGCATTTCCATCCGGCACTTGCTCCGGTGAAGATTGCGGTTCTCCCGCTGTCCAAGAAGCTGAATGACGCGGCAGAGAAGGTATTTGATAAGCTGGCGGACAAGTACAACTGCGATTACGATGACCGCGGAGCGATCGGAAAGAGATATCGCCGTCAGGATGAGATCGGAACTCCGTACTGCATCACCTACGATTTCGATTCCGAAAATGACCAGGCAGTTACCATCCGTGACCGCGACACCATGGAGCAGGTTCGTGTAAAGATCGACGAGCTGGATCAGTGGTTTGCCGGAAAGTTTGACTTCTGAGAAGAGAAGCAAAAGCACAAAGGAGGAACCGGTTCATGCAGAGAAAAAAGGTTGTAGTGGCGCTTGGCCACAGGGCCCTTGGGAAAACCTTCGCGGATCAAAAGAAGGGTGTTGAGAATGCAGTAAAGTCCATTGCGGATCTGGTGCAGGCCGGAGCGGGCGTGGTAATCACCCACAGTAACGGGTCTCAGGTTGGTATGATTCATACGGCGATGAATGAGTTCACAAAGGCTCACAGCGACTATGTCGGAGCTCCGATGTCCGTCTGCTCTGCCATGAGCCAGGGATATATCGGATATGATATTCAAAATTCTCTGCGTGCAGAGCTGCTGAGAAGAGGAATCTACAAGCCGGTTGCGACGATCATCACCCAGGTCACTGTGGATCCCTATGATGAGAACCTCTATGAGCCGAGTAAGGTAATCGGGAGGATTCTCACGGAGGAGGAAGCAAAGGCAGAGGAAGAAAAGGGAAATTATGTCACCAAGACGGAGGAGGGATATCGGAGGATCATCGCTTCTCCGAAGCCGCAGGATATCATTGAGCTCGAGACCATTCAGCTTCTGCTGGACGCCGGGCAGGTCGTAATTGCGGGAGGGGGCGGCGGTATCCCGGTTCTGGAACAGGGACCGGAGCTCAAAGGAGCCAGTGCTGTTATCGAGAAGGATCTTGTCAGCGAAAAGCTTGCCGAGAAGCTCCGGGCTGATGAGCTGCTGATTCTGACCAGCGTCGAGAACGCAAAGATCGGTCACGGAACCGACCATGAACAGCCGATTGGAAGGATTTCCGTTTCCCAGGCGGAGGAGTATATCCGTGCGGGGGAATTTGAATACGGAACGATGCTGCCGAAGATTCAGGCAGCAGTTGATTTCCTGAAGAGCGGTGGAGAACGCGCGGTGATCACATCGATCGCGAAAGCCCGAGACGGTTACGAGGGCCACGCGGGAACGATCATCGTCAAAGATGATGCTGTGACGGAAGAATAACGTCCGCACGATATCTTGTACCACAAGGTGTACAAGCTGAGAATTGCAATTCAAGGGAAGAAACAGAGCTGCTGCATAAAAACGGATGCCGCAGCTCTTCTTTCTTTCCCGGACGCAGGAGAGAGACAATGAACATTTTGAATCTGGAGCACATCAGCATTTCTTTTGTATCACGGGTCCTTCTGGATGATGTGACCGAGGGAATCAGCGACACCGACAAGATCGGAGTGATCGGGGTGAACGGAACGGGAAAATCGACGCTGCTGGCGATCGCGGCAGGCCGTCTGGAGCCGGATTCCGGTCAGGTGGTCAAGGGAAATACCGTCCGGATTTCTTATCTTCCGCAGAATCCGGTTTTCGATAACAGCAGGACACTTCTGGAGAATGTGGCGGAGGCGGTCAGCGGCAAGGCGGATCACTGGGACACAGAGGGAGAGGTGCGCGCGAGACTTATGGATTTCGGAATTCCTGATCCCGACTGCAGTCCGGAGATCCTGTCCGGAGGACAGAAGAAAAGAGCGGCGCTTGTCGCCGCAATCCTGACGCCGTGCGATCTTCTGATTCTGGATGAACCCACGAACCATCTCGACCATGAAATGATCGAGTGGCTGCAGAATTATCTGCAGAATTTTCGCGGGGCAATTCTGATGGTTACCCATGACCGCTATTTTCTGGATCAGGTCACAAATCAGATCCTTGAGGTGGATCGGGGAAAGACTTACCGATATCAGGCGGGATATTCCGGTTATCTGGAGCTGAAACAGGAAAGAATGAACTTTGCCGTTGCGGCGGAGCGAAAGGCGGCCGCCCTGTATCGCAAGGATCTTGCGTGGATCATGCGCGGCGCAAGAGCGAGATCGACAAAACAGAAGGCGCATATTCAGAGGTTCGAGGCGCTCAGAGACCGGGAGAAAATCGTGGAGGAGAGGCAGGTAAAGCTGAATTCCCTTCCGTCCAGGCTCGGAGGCAAGACGATTGAGCTTCGGCACGTCAGCAAAGGCTACGGACAGAAAGAGCTGATCCATGATTTTTCCTACAACTTCGGCAAGACTGACCGGATCGGCATCATCGGTCCGAACGGTTGCGGAAAATCCACGCTTCTGAAGATCATAGACGGAAAGCTCCCACCGGACTCCGGGGTGGTGGAGATCGGGCAGACCGTTAAGATCGGCTGCTTCAGCCAGGAAAATGAACAGCTTGATCCGAACGAGCGGGTGATCGATTATATTAAGGACACCGCTGAATTTATCCGGACCACGGACGGGCTGGTATCCGCGAGCGGCATGTGCGAGCAGTTTCTGTTCGACAGCGAAATGCAGTACTCTCTGATCGGCAAATTATCCGGAGGAGAGAAGCGGCGTCTCTATCTGCTGAAGGTGCTGATGGAAGCTCCGAATGTACTGATCCTTGACGAGCCGACCAATGATCTGGATATACAGACGCTGCGGATTCTCGAGGATTATCTGGATCGTTTTGCGGGCATTCTGATTGTCGTGTCGCATGACCGCTATTTTCTGGACCGCGTGGTGACCAGGATATTTGCTTTTTCGGGGAACGGAAATCTGATCCGAAGTGAGGGCGCATATACCGAATATCTGGAGCATATGGAGACACAGGGGATTCCTTCAGGAGCTGCAAAAAACACTGCGGGTGCAGCGGAAGAGAGAAGTGGAGCGTGTGAAGGAAAGGCGGACGGGAGCGCCGCTGAGGAACGATCCGGCGCAGAGCTTTATGCGGCACAGAAGGAAGAGCAGAAGAAGGCAAGAAAGCGGACCAGGCTTTCCTACCGTGATCAGCAGGAATATGATCATATTGAGGAAGAAATCGATCAGCTGGAGCAGAAGAGCCGGGAACTCGAGGAGCAGATGGCGGAGTCAGCGACGATGTATACGAAGCTCTCCGACCTGTCGAAGGAGAAGGAAGCGGTCGATGCAAAGCTGGAGGAACGGATGGAAAGATATTTCGAGCTTCAGGAGCTTGTGGACAGCTTTGGAAAATCCGACTCGTAATTCTGTCATTATGTGATTCTGCCATTATGTGAGACTGTCCTCATTTGAGTTTGTCTGTATTTACCGGTAATATTTATTGATGTATACTGAGAATACAGCCAACGGATTATTTTTCAGATAAAACATACAGATTGTGGGAAACAGGAGGGAATGAGCATGGCTATATTCAAGGGCGCGGGTGTTGCGATGGCGACACCGATGAAGGAGGATGGATCGATTAATTTTGACGCGATGGAGAAGATGATTGAGTATCAGATCCGGAATCATACGGATGCGATCATCGCGGTAGGAACATCCGGAGAGGCATCAACGCTGGACGATGACGAACATCTGGAGGCGATCCGGTTTTGCGTCGAAGTAACGAAGGGACGGGTTCCGGTGATCGCCGGGACAGGTTCAAACAACACCGCTCACGCGATCATGATGTCGAGGGAGGCGGAGAAGCGTGGAGCGGACGGCCTTCTGCTTGTAACTCCGTATTACAATAAGGCGACGCAGGATGGCCTGATTGCGAGTTATACGGCAATTGCGGAAGCTGTCAATATTCCGTGCATCATGTACAACGTGCCATCAAGAACCGGTACGAATATTCAGCCGGAGACCGCGGCGTATATCGGGAGGCATGTGAAGAACATTGTGGCCCTGAAGGATGCCTGCGGGAACATCAGTCAGACGGCGAGAACACTCGAACTTTGTGACGGTGTGCTGGATCTGTACTCAGGCAATGACGATCAGATCGTCCCGATCATGTCACTGGGCGGTTCCGGCGTAATCTCGGTTCTGTCGAACGTAGCGCCGCAGTTCACCCATGATATGTGCCAGAAGTGTCTGGACGGAGATTTTTCGGGAGCGGCAAAGATGCAGCTTGGTTCTCTTGCGCTGATCCGTGCGCTGTTTTGTGAGGTGAATCCGATTCCGGTAAAGGCAGCCCTGAACATGATGGGCTTCGATGCCGGAAAACCGAGACTTCCGCTCACAGAGATGACAGAGGAGCATCAGGCTTCACTGAGGGCCGCGATGAAGGATTTCGGAATCCTCTGAGCGCTGTGATTGGACGCAGTCAGAAGAGGCAGAGCCGGATAAGGTAAACTCAGGCAGAAAAGATTCGGAAAGAAGAAGGACAGGAACAATACAGATGAAGACAAAGGTATATATTGACGGACAGAGCGGAACAACGGGACTTCAGATCTACGACAGAATCGGAGCGCGGGATGATCTTGAGCTTCTGAGAATAGATGAAGACAAGAGACATGATATAGATGAGAGAAAGAAATTCCTGAATGCGGCGGACATTGTGTTCCTGTGTCTGCCGGATGCGGGCGCTGTGGAAGCAGTTTCTCTGATTGAAAACCCGGAGGTTCGTGTGATTGATGCTTCTACAGCACATCGGGTTGCGGAAGGCTGGACATATGGTTTTCCAGAGCTCTCAAAGGAACAAAGAGAGGCGATCCGGACCAGCAGGAGAGTGGCGAATCCGGGGTGTCATGCCACAGGGCTGATCGCGACAACGGCTCCGCTTGTAAGGATGGGGATACTGCCTGCGGACTATCCGGTCACCTGCTATTCCCTGACCGGATATTCCGGCGGGGGCAAAAAAATGATTGCGGAATATGAGGCGGAGAACCGCAGCAGGCTTTTGGATTCACCCGGGATCTATGGCCTGAATCTGCGGCATAAGCACGTGCCGGAGATGCAGAAGATGACCGGCCTTCTCTACCCGCCGGTGTTCATGCCGGTGGTTGACGATTATTACAAGGGAATGGCAGGGACAATTATGCTTCAAAACCGCCTTCTTCCCGGAAAACCGTCTGCGGAGGAGATCTGCGAACGACTGCAGGAGTACTACCGGGATGAGCACTTTGTATCCGTAGTTCCGTTTGGCCAGAATGACAGCAAGCTCTACGCCAACAAGCTGGCGGGAACCAATCGCCTGGAAATTGTCGTATGCGGACACGAGGAACAGACTTCAGTGACTGCGCTTTTCGATAATCTCGGAAAGGGTGCTTCCGGAGCTGCCGTTCAGAATATGAACATCATGCTGGGGCTTGACGAAGCCACGGGACTTGAGGACTGAGAAGAAAACGTTCCGAATTGACGCAGCAGCAGGATGAACACAGTCCGGCAGAGCAGAAATGCGCAGCACCTGAGAAGAAAACGTCACGGATCGACAAAGCGGCGGAAGCGCGCATTTATTCGCTGCGGTATTTCAGATACTGGAGGAATTTCTTCATCGCGGCGGACGCGGTGCGGCTGTCCTTGAGAGCGATGCCGATTGTCCGGAAAGCGGGCGGATCCAGCGGTTTTATGACGACGTCGTATGGGATCCGTTTCAGGATCAGCCCCGGAAGGATTGCGATCCCGAGGCCTTGTTCAATCATAGCCATGATTGCGTAATCGTCCCAGGTGGTGAAGCGGATCTCCGGGTGGAGATCATAGCGCTTCAGAATATCCGTGATCTCGGACTTCCCGCCCTTCTCCAGAAGCATGAAGGGCTCTTTTTCCAGCTCTTTTACCGGAAAGGCATCCAGTCCGGCGAGCGGATGTCCTTTTGGCAGTACAGCCATCAGGGGGTCTTTCGCCAGCTCCAGGGTGTCGAATTCCGGCCGGGTGGGGAGGATGAGGAATCCACAGTCGACCCGGCGCTCATCGATCCATTTTTCCGTTTCCGAATAATCACCGAGGAGCATTTCATATTCAATATTTGGATAATCTACCTGAAACTGTCGGATGATCCGCGGAAGCCACTGGGTTGCGACGCTGGAAAAGGTACCGATCCTTATCAAGCCAGTCTGTATTCCGTTCAGATCATCCACCTCCTCCTGAAGGCGGTAATATTCCCGGCAGAGACTCTGCGCAAAGGGAAGAAGACGTGTGCCGTCGGAGGTCAGGCTTACGCCGCTGCGGTCGCGCTCGAGAAGCGTGATTTTCCAGTCTTTTTCAAGATCCGAAATCATCCGGCTGATGCCGGACTGTGAATAACCGAGAGATTCCGCGGCCTTGGAAAAGCTGCCGAGTTCTACGGTTTTTACAAAAGAGAGATATTTCTGAAGATTTGCGTCGATCATATATCTGAAAACCTCATGCAGTTGTCAATAAGTATTATTTTTGATTATAGTTTGAAACGATTAAGCGCGCAATCAATAATTTCATATGTTGCGTTTTACGCGCGGCGGACAGGAGTTTGAAAAATGGGTAATTGGAATCGGGAGGAACTAAAGAAGGCACTTCAGCTGTATGCGGTGACAGACCGACACTGGCTGAACGGACGCCGTCTGGCGGATGATGTTGAGCGGGCGCTGAGAGGCGGCGCAACCTTTATACAGCTTCGGGAGAAGGATGACATGAAACTGGAGCACGATGCTTTCCTGAAGGAGGCGGCAGAGATCAAGGCACTCTGCAGGAGGTATAAGGTGCCTTTTGTCATTGATGATGATGTGCAGCTGGCGTTGGAAATCGGAGCGGACGGGGTGCATGTCGGACAGAGTGACATGGAAACCGGTCTGGTGCGCAGCAGACTTGGGAAGGACCGTATCATCGGTGTTTCCACGCAGACCGTGGAGGAAGCGCTCCTTGCGGAGAGCCGCGGAGCGGATTACCTCGGGGTCGGCGCGGTGTTCCCGACAGGCTCCAAGGCGGATGCTTCAGAAGTGAGTATGGATGCCTTGTGTGCCATTTGCAGGGCGGTTTCGATCCCGGTTGTCGCAATCGGGGGGATTAAGGAAGAAAATGTCATGGAATTGGCCGGCTCCGGAATTGTCGGAATATCGGTCATCTCCGCTATTTTTTCAAAAGAGGATGTGGAAGGTGCAGCGAGAGCGCTGAAGAACCGTACAATACGGATGCTTGGACTATCAGAGGATTAAGATGGCGGCGAAAATTTATATTCTGGATACAGGGCCTGCCTTCGAAGAGAAAAGCCAAGAGCTACTGGAGCATCTGAAGACCCTGGGGCTGAAGGCGGATATCCGGGGAGAAATAAACGGAGAGGCGCGAAAAGCGGAAAACAGAGACGGACATAAAGACAGGTACGAAGACAAGCAAAAAGGAAGGCTGGAAGACAAGCAAAAAGGCAGGCTGAACGACAAGCATAAGAAAGGCGGGCTGGAAGCCAGGCATAAGGACGAATACAGAGCTGAACGCCAGGAGGATAAAAAGGAAAAGCTCAAAGAGGAACACAAGAGGGAGAAGAATGAGCTTTATCTCAGATATGATGAGAAGGGTCTAACATTGACTGACGGGAAAATTCAGATGCGGGGAGATTTTTCGGATATGCTGCCCCGCCTTCGGTATGACAATCTTACGCATGAACTTCTGGTGAAGGCTGCGAGAATGAAGGACATGAACAGGGGGCCGGGCAGACACCCGGTGATTCTGGATGCAACCGCAGGCATGGGAGAGGATTCCCTTCTTCTTGCTGCCGCGGGATTTGAAGTGGAGATGTATGAGCAGAATCCGGTGATTGCAGCACTTCTGGCAGATTGTCTGGAGCGTGCGGGGAAAAATCCGGCGCTGACAGAGATCATATGCAGGATGCACCTGCATGAGGGAGACAGCATAGAGGCTCTGAAGAACCTGAAGGATTTTCCGGATGTCATCTATCTGGATCCGATGTTCCCGGAGAGACAGAAGAGCGCCCTGGTCAAGAAAAAGTTTCAGCTGCTCCATCAACTGGAGATGCCCTGTCAGGATGAAGAGGTACTCCTGAAGGCGGCAGTCGGTGCCCGTCCCTTTAAGGTGGTAGTGAAGAGACCCCTGAAGGGACCAAATCTGGCCGGTATGAAGCCGGGGTATTCACTGACCGGAAAGGCCATTCGATACGATTGTTTCGTTTTTCCGGAAAATGAAGTCCGTAATGCAGAGGGGTAAAATCTGAGCAGATGACAGATCAGGGAAATGAGGAGATATATCGGTGCAGAAGAGCGGACAAATACTCTATTTATTACCGCGTTCATGTTCAGAAGCTTGGATGGCTCGGCTGGACAAAAAATGGAGTTGATGCCGGTTCAACCGGGTGCGCTTACCGGATTGAGGTTTTGCAGATCCGAATGCGGATAAAGGGAAGCTCAGCTCCTGGCAGTATGGCAAATGCATATATTAAAGATCAGGTACATCTGAATGTTCCCTGTGTTATGCAGAACCCGGAACTGCCGACCGGATGTGAATCCGTGGCGCTCACGAATCTTCTGAAATACCATGGATTTTCCCTGAGCAAAACAACAATCGCAGATCATTATATGCCGTACGGAACAAATATTGCTATTAAGAAAGTCTTCATTATTATCTGGAACCGTAGCGCATAGGTTCTGCCACCTTCTTGTTAAAGAAAGCAATCAGGGGCCCCATGAAGAAAGCGGTGACCAGCGTTCCGATTCCGATCACGCCGCCCAGAAGGCCGCCGATCACAACGCAGATCAGGTCCGTCAGAATCCGGATGTATTTGAACTTCCACCCGGTGTGGCGCTCAGAAAGAGTAATGGCAACTGCGTCGTAGGTGGAAACTCCGAGATCGGCGGTAAAGTACATGGCCGAGGCAAAACACATGATAACGACGCCCAGGATCAGTGAGATGATTCTGAGGGCCAGGTTCGGGTCGGGATTCATCTTGTTCAGAAGGAATTCCATAAATTCCGCAAAATAACCGACAAGAAAAAGGTTGATTACGGTTCCTATGCCGATTTTTCTCCGGTTCCAGAAGAAAATGACAACCAGAAGAATGGCATTCAGAATAGCATAATAGGTGCCGAAGTCAAGCGGCACTGCCCGTCGCACGGCATTCCACGTGCCGTGCGCAAAAACCTGAAAAGGATCCACTCCCATATCTGAATAAACAAACATCCCGACGGACAGACCGGCGACACACACGCCGATTACTGCCATCAGAACCCTTCTTGGAAATTCTTTCATAACTACGGCTCCTGCTTCTGTAAATGATTCTCTTTTTAAAAATACCTTTGTTGCTGGTTCTAAGTATAGGATAGGCGAAATGAATCTGCAACAGAATAAAAAAGAGATCCCAACAATAATTGATGATCCGGCTGCTGTTCAAGGAAACCCCTCAGGCGGAATCGCGGGAGACGATGCTGGTCGAAATCTCCGTTTTCACGGTGTGCGGAACCGGATAGCTGATCTGCCGGATCAGCTGCCGGACGGCGGTCTGCCCCATGAACAGCCGGGGAATATCGATCGTGGTCAGCGCGGGCTCCACAATCTGTCCCTCGCGTATATTATCAAAACCGATGACCGGAATGTCCTCGGGAACCCTGATATGACGAGCCTGCAGCGCCTTTATCACGCCGATGGCGATCAGATCGTTATCGGCAAAATAACAGCCGGCAAGAGCCGCGTGGGTGTCAATCAGATCCAGCATATCACGCATCGCCCCTTCAATCGTGGGGGACAATTCATGAATAACGGAATTGCCGACAGACATTCCGTGCTCTCGAACAGCTCTTTTAAATCCTACATCTCTCTCAAAAAAATTTTGAATAGAATAGGAAGACTTCAGGTGGCCTGGCTGGCAGTGGTAGTTGTCAATCAGATAATTCGTCGCAAGGTAAGCTCCCTGCGCATTGTTGATCAGAATACTGCTGCAGTCGATGGTTTCAAAGTAAGAGTCCAGGAGAACCATCGGGATATTCAGATGAAGAAACTTCCGGCAGACTTCTGACGAGATTTCCGTGCCGAGCAGAATAATCCCCGAACAGCCGGAGCCGCGGAGCTCCTCCGCAATCCGCGCAAAGTCATCGGTCTGTTCATACAGCTGAAGGGTACGAAGATGGTAGCCATTATCGCGGCATCCCTGTTCGATTCCATCAGTCAATTCCGTAAAGATCGGCGAATAATTCAGAATCGCATTATTCGCCCGGTAAATGACGCAGCAGATATCGCCATGACCGGCGGTCTTTGCAGATTGTCTGGAAAAATCATAGCCGGCAGCCTCTGCGGCACGGACAATCCGCGCTCTTGTCGCGGTGCTGACTCCCGGTTTATTGTTCAAAGCCATTGATACAGCTGCGGGGCTTACACCAAGCTGTCTGGCAAGTTCCTTTGCGGTGACGGACATCCCTCATTCTCCTGTAAATACTGTAAATGATCTGTGAAGCAAAAATTCAGAAAGGCTGGCTGTACACAAACACAAGGTGATTGCAGAAGCTGAAATTTTCATCGCATAGAAATGCAATCCAAAAACCAGTGGTTTGCAGGTACATGCAGAACCATCCTCCTGATATTGTAATGCATTTCTCTGGATACTGAAAGATCTCCGGAAAATTAAGCCGATAATTTAGTAAAATTCACTTAATAATATGTGTTGATTCAGCTGATGCACGTCTATAATTTTGATTAAGAAATTGCAGTATATAGTGGAAATATTGTGAAAGGGAGGATTCCATGGAGACAATTAAAATCGGCTTTGCGCCGACCAGAAGATCGATTTTCAGTGCACCGGACGCGATTAAGTTCGCGAACTTAACCAGACAGAAGCTGAAGGAGCTGAATGTTTCATTTACAGACATCACGGACATTAACGAGGAGGGGCTGCTGTATCAGGAGAGCGACCGGATCCGGATTGCGGAAAAGTTCAAAAAGGAAAAGGTAGACGGCCTGTTTCTGCCGCACGCAAATTTCGGAACCGAATATGAGTGCGCCAGACTGGCAAAGGAATTAAATGTTCCGGTTTTGCTCTGGGGACCGAGAGATGAACGGCCTGAGCCGGATGGAATGCGGCTTCGTGATTCTCAGTGCGGCCTTTTCGCGACGGGGAAGGTACTGCGAAGATTCCGGGTGCCGTTTACCTACATGACAAACTGCAGGCTTGACGACCCGGAGTTCGCACGGGGGATCACTGATTTTCTGAAGGTCTGCAATGTGGTGAAGAAATTCCGGAATCTCCGGATTCTGCAGCTGGGGCCGCGCCCGTTCGATTTCTGGTCCACCATGTGCAATGAGGGAGAATTGCTTGAGAAGTTTAATATTCAGCTGGCACCGGTTCCGCTTCCGGAGCTCACCGCGGAGCTGAATCGGGTTAAGGCGGAAGAGGCAGAGAAGGTTCAGGAGGTCATCCGTTACTGTCAGGAGAATATGAACTGCCAGATCAAGCCGGAATTACTGGAGAATGTCGCTGCGCTGAAGACCGCTATGAAGAACCTTGCAGATCTGTACGGATGCAGCGCCATCGCGATTCAGTGCTGGAATGCGCTTCAAGGGGAGATCGGCATCATGCCCTGCGCGGCCAATTCCCTTCTGAATGAGGAAGGACTTCCGGTCGTCTGTGAGACCGATATTCACGGAGCGATCACACAGGTGATGGCAGAGGCTGCCACCTTAAATGAGAAGAGGGGACTCTTCGCGGACTGGACCGTGAGACATCCGGACAATGAGAACGGAGAGCTTCTTCAGCACTGCGGTCCATGGCCGATTTCTGTGGCAAAGGAAAAACCGTCGATCTGCGTTCCTGTGGCCTTTCCATATAACGGAGCCGTTTCGGCGGAGGCGAAGCACGGCAATCTGACGCTTACCAGGTTTGACGGGGACAACGGAGAATACTCTCTGTTGCTCGGTCATGCCAGGGGAATCGACGGCCCGTATACAAAGGGAACCTATCTCTGGGTTGAGGTAGAGAATCTGAAGAGACTCGAGGCAAAGCTGGTCGAAGGACCATACATTCATCACTGCGTCGCCATTCACGAGGATGTAGTGCCGGTCCTTTATGAGGCATGCAAATATCTGGGGATTCAGCCGGATTTTTATGATCCCATTGAAGAAGATGTGAAAGCATATCTGAGAGGAGAATAATCGTGAAAAATCTGAAGTATCTATCCTACAAGCTGAGAGAGGACTGCGTAAACATCATCATGGCAGGCGGAGGCGGGCACATCGGGGGCGACATGTCTGTCATGGAGATTCTGACGGACCTGTATTTCCGTCAGATGAATATTTCCCCGGAAAATCCGGAGGATCCGGACCGGGACCTTTTCATCTTAAGCAAAGGACATTCCATGGAAGCTTATTATGCGGTTCTTTGTGAAAAAGGCTTTCTCAAGCTGGAGGAGGTAACCCGCGAGTTCTCCAAATTCGGATCGAAATATATCGGTCATCCGAACAACAAGCTTCCGGGAATTGAAATGAATTCCGGATCTCTCGGCCACGGACTTCCGGTTTCGGTGGGCATGGCGCTGGCGGTAAAAATGAACAAGGGATCGAACCGGGTGTATGTCGTGACCGGTGACGGAGAGCTCGCCGAGGGTTCGAACTGGGAAGGAGCGATGTCCGCAGCCATGTACGGACTGGACAACCTTGTGTGGATCATCGACAGAAACCGCCTTCAGATTTCAGGCAATACAGAGGATGTTATGGCGCTGGAGGATCTGAAGAGGAAGGCAGAAGCCTTTGGCTGGAATGTGATTTCCGTAGACGGAAATGATATCGATGAGGTGGATGCGGCGCTGGAGAAGGCCAAGGAATGTAAGGGAAAACCAACCTGTGTGATTGCGAATACCATAAAGGGAAAGGGCTCCCCAATCATGGAGAATAAGGCCGGGTGGCATCATCACCTGCCGACACAGGAGGAGTACGAACAGATTATGCAGGATCTCGAGCATCAGAAGGAGGCGCTGAAAGATGAATAAAATCGCGAATCGTAAGGTCATCTGTGATGTGTTAATGGAAGAAGCAAAGACAGACAAGGACCTTGTCGTGCTGTGCAGCGATTCCAGAGGATCGGCCTCCCTGACGCCTTTTTTTGAGGCATATCCGGATCAGGCAGTAGAGGCGGGTATTGCGGAACAGGATCTGGTCGGCATGGCAGCGGGACTGGCAAAGATGGGCAAAAAACCTTACGCGGCATCCCCGGCATCATTTCTCACGACCAGGAGCTATGAGCAGTGCAAGGTGGATTGCGCGTATTCGGATACCAATGTAAAGCTGATCGGCATTTCCGGAGGCATCAGCTACGGGGCGCTCGGTATGAGCCATCATTCCGCCCAGGATATTGCGGCGATGAGTGCCATTCCGAACATGCGGGTATATCTGCCCAGCGACAGACACCAGACACGGAAGCTGATGCAGGCGCTCTTGAAGGATGAAAAGTGCGCCTATATCCGTGTGGGACGCAATCCGGTCGAGGATGTCTATACAGAGGACAATTGTCCGTTTGCGATGGATCACGCAACGGAGATCCGGAAGGGAGACGACGTGGCAATTATTGCCTGCGGTGAAATGGTCCGCCCGGCTGTAGACGCGGCAGATCTTCTGGAAGCAGAAGGCATTCATGCAACCGTTCTGGATATGTACTGTGTGAAACCGCTGGACAAAAAAGCCATCATCGAAGCGGCACAAAGGGCAAAGGTTGTGATTTCCGTTGAAGAGCACTCACCCTTCGGAGGGCTGGGATCCATGGTAGCACAGGTGGTCGGGGAAAACTGTCCCCGGAAGACGGTTACGATGGCTCTTCCGGACGCCCCGGTGATCACAGGCACCTCGGCGCAGGTTTTTGCGCATTACGGACTGACCGGAGAGGGAATCGCAAAAAAAGCAAAGGAGCTTCTCGAGGCATAAGCATATGGGAAAATATATTCTGGCAGTCGATCAAAGCACGCAGGGCACAAAGGGCCTGCTGTTTAACGAGAAGGGAGAACTGACGGCACGCGCAGATCTCCCGCACGCGCAGATCGTCAATGAGAAGGGCTGGGTGGAGCACGACCTCGACGAGATATTCAGAAACACAGTCGGTGTCTGCCGAAGGGTCATTGAAAAAGCGGGGATTGCTCCCGCGGAAATTTCGGCACTCGGAATCTCGAACCAGAGAGAGACGTCGGCGGCCTGGAACAAGGTGACCGGGAGACCGGTCTGCCACGCGATTGTCTGGCAATGCGCAAGGGCCGCGGAGATCTGCGCGCGGCATGAGAAGGCGGGAGAAGCGGAAATAGTCCGTCAGAAAACAGGCATTCCGCTCTCTCCTTATTTTCCTGCTGCAAAATTGCAGTGGATCATGGAAAATGTACCGGAGGCGGCGGAGCTCGCCAAAAGGGGCGAACTGGCTGTGGGAACCATCGACAGCTGGCTCGTCTACAAGCTGACGGGAGGAACGGTTCACAGGACGGATTACTCCAATGCATCCCGCACCCAGCTTTTCAACCTGGAGACGCTGGCGTGGGATGAGGAATTGCTGCAGTCCTTCCACATACCGGCAGATGCGATGCCGGAGGTTGTGATGTCGGATTCTGTATTCGGCATGACAGATCTGGAGGGTTTGCTTCCGGGTAAAATTCCGATCACAGGGGTTCTCGGGGACAGTCACGGCGCCTTATTCGGGCAGAACTGCCGCAAAAAAGGGGAACTGAAGGCAACCTACGGGACCGGGAGCTCGGTGATGATGAACACCGGAGAAAACCGTTATGACAGTCAGCACGGACTTGTGACGTCTCTCGCATGGGGGATCGGAGGACGCGTTGCGTATGTGCTGGAAGGAAATTTGAATTATACCGGAGCGTCCATCACCTGGCTGAAGGAGCAGATGGGGATGATTTCCTCGGCGTCTGAGACCGAGGCTCTGGCGATGCAGGCGAACTCGGAGGACCGCGCTTATTTTGTGCCCGCGTTTACAGGACTCGGAGCCCCATACTGGGATGCGGAGGCGACAGGACTTCTGACAGGAATCACACGCACGACCGGGAAAAAGGAGATGGTCAAGGCCTGCGTGGAAAGCATTGCCTATCAGATCACCGATCTGATCGAGATCATGCGGGAGGAGACCGGAGATCCGGTGGAGACGCTTCACGTAGACGGCGGCCCGACCGGAAACCGTTATCTGATGCAGTTTCAGTCGGATATGGCAGATACCTGTGTGCTGGTTCCGGACCTGCAGGAATTGTCCGGTATGGGAGCCGCCTATCTGGCGGGAATTTCCAGCGGCCTCTATCAGGAGAAAACGATCTTTGAGCATATCCGGACAACCGCGTACCGGAGGCGGATGGAAGAAGCTGTAAGGCTTCAGAAGTACGAGGGGTGGAAGAATGCCATCCGGAAAGCGCTGCTGCATTAGAAATTGTGTGTGAGAAAATCCGAACATTTTTGAAAAAAAGTGAACTTTGAATACGAGGTGATGCAATTTACTATAGATATAAAGAAAATGTACCATTCAGCAAGCCAATCTTGAGAATCTGCAATTCTCTCGATGTGTTGAATAGATACAGGAAATTTTGTCTTTTGGAGAAGGACAGTATTTATGTGAGGGTAAGGAGGTTTTTACAATGAAGCGTTACAGTAAGGTTATCTCAGCAATCATGGCATCGGCGATGACCGTCGGATTGCTCGCGGGATGCGGAAGCAGCAATACAACCGGAGGCGGAGCAGCATCTTCTTCGTCAAAAGCGTCCGCAAGCGTATCGACATCCACACAGTCAGAGGCACAGTCATCATCCTCAGAGGTGGCCGCGACTTCGACATCCGCAAGCAGCGCGGCGTCAGGAGATGTGGATACGACAGCAAAGAAGGAGATCAAAATCCTTGCAATCTGGGCAGAGGACAGTACGGAGGGCAAGATCATCAATGAGCTTACCCAGAAATACATCGATGAAGTAAACCCGAATTTTTCCTTCGAATATGAATATGTGGCACAGGCGGATCTGTCTTCCAAGATTTCCACACTGGTTGCATCGGATGATCTTCCGGATGTTTTTGTTTACTCGGCAGGAAAACCGCTGCAGCAGCTAATTGAGTCGGATAAGGTTGTGAATATTTCCGAGGCACTTGACAAGGTCGGCGAATCGGACTGCCTGCTTCCGGCGGCGAAGTCCAGCCTGCTCGGTCTTTCCAATACGGATGATCTCTATGATCTTCCGTTCGGCTTAAACATTGAGGGCTTCTGGTATAATAAGTCGGTGTTTGAGAAGGCCGGTGTAAAGATTCCTGAGACCTGGGACGAATTCCTTAAGGTTTGTGATACGCTCAAGAGCAAGGGAATCCAGCCGCTGGCAACCGGTGGCGCGGATAAATGGCCGACGACAAGACTTGTCAATGCGTATGCATATCGCTCCATGGGACCGGATGCGGTCAAGAAGGCCAGCGACGGCGAGGCAAAGTTCACGGATGACGGATACGTAAAGTCCGCACAGATGGTTGCGGATATGGCAAAGAAGGGCTATTTCGGAGAAGGCGCTACGACGGTTGACTCTACAACGGCGGAAGGAATGCTTCTGAACGGACAGTGCGCGATGCTTTATGATGGCTCCTGGTTCAGCTCTTCTATCACAGACCCGAATACAAATCCGAGCGGCGAAGACAACATCGGATTTATGGGGGTTCCGGTTGTAGATGAATCCGTAAGTCCGGCTACCGAATACCCGACAAACTGCGGTAATGTCATTTGTCTCTCCAAGGGCAAATACGATGCGGCAACAGCAGGATGGCTTCAGTATTTTGTAAAGAATATCGGAAACTACTCGATGGAAAATTATCAGAGCATCCGTGGATTCAAGTATGATACCGACGACAGCAAGCTGGGTACAACCGTTAAGACTATCATCGACGACATCAATAACGCGACCGGCTCTACCGCATGGTGGGAAGCTTATATGGACGACGAGACCAAGGCAGCGGCGCAGGATAATATCCAGAACGTTCTGAATGGAGACATGGACGGACAGCAGTACTGCGAGGCAATTCAGAACGCGTATGATGTATACACAACGGAATGATTTCAATCATTAAACGGTAAATACAGTACATACTGTATACGCTCTTCGAAAACGCAGAAGGGCTCGCCGCACGCGAAGTGCGCGTAAGAGGCTTTGCGCAGGCAAAGCAGGAAACCAGAAAAACAGGAGGCTGCTGAAGGAGGTGTTTGAGCCTTCAGCAGCCTTCTTTAATGGAAATTTTAATGGAAATATAATGGGGAAATACCATGAATAAAGTCTTGTCCAACCGAAAGGTGATTGCGCTGTTTGTCATCCCGGCACTGATCTTATTTACCGGGCTGGTTGTCGTTCCTGTTCTCTGGTCCTTTTATTATTCCCTCTATAAGGGAACGCCGGGACTTAACTGGAAATTCACCGGCCTGACCAACTACAGAAAGCTTTTTATTGATGCGAAATTTCATGCGGCCTTGATGGTAACCATCGAGTATATTCTGATGACTATGCTGGGCATGGTGATTCTGGGACTGCTGCTGTCCTTGATCTACCGTTTCTGGCTTGACCGGTTTAAAAACATTGTGAAGACGATTACCTTCTTCCCGGTTGTACTTCCGACGGTAGCGGTAGGACAGCTCTTCAAGAAGATCTATGAAATTCAGCCGTATTACGGACTGCTGAACAGTTTGCTGGCGGCGCTGGGAAGGCAGGATCTGATCCAGCCCTGGATCGGACAGCAGAGCACGGCTCTGAAATGCCTGAGTATCATGGATATCTGGGTATCTCTGGGCTTCTACGCGGTGATCTTCTACGGAGGTCTTCTGGATATCTCAGAGGATGTTATTGAGGCGGCCAAAATAGACGGCTGTAACAGCTGGCAGCTGTTCACCAGAGTTCTGCTGCCGCTCCTGCGCCCGGTGACCATTACGTGTCTGGTGTTTGCCTTTGCGGGAACAGTGAAGATGTTTGAATCGGCGATGGCGCTGACCGGGGGAGGACCGGCAAGTGCGACGACTTCGCTGTCGATGTATATGTACAACGTTGCCTTTGAGTACAGGAACTACGGTTACGGCTCCGCGGTAGCAATCGTGATCTTCCTGATCTGTATTATCGGAACGCAGATTATTAAACGGTTTGACGTGAAGGAGAATGATTGAGACGATGAAAAAAAAGACCTACGAAATATTTAAAGGAATCATTGTATTACTCATCGTGATCATTGATGCCTACCCGATTTTCTGGCTGTTGACTTCGGCAATGAAAGCGCCGACAGAATTCACATCGAGTCCGTCCTATGCGCTGCCGAAGGGATTCTATTTTCAGAACTTTGTAAATGCCTGGACACGGGGGCACATGGGAAGGTATTTCCTGAACAGCCTTTTGTACACGGTGATCTCTCTGTTTTTCATCGTGCTGATTGCCGTACCCGTCAGTTTTGCACTGACAAAGATGCGTTGGAAGGGGAGATCCTTCTTCGCCAATTATTTCCTGACCGGTCTTATGGTCCCGGTGGCGACCGCCCTGCTCCCGTTGTTCCGCATCTATGGTAATATGGGAATTCTGAACACCAGGCTCTGCCTGATTCTCACCTACGTGGCATTTGGACTGTCGCTTTCTATTTTTCTGATGAGCGGTTACATGCGGTCCCTGTCGGATGAGATCCTGGAAGCCAGCGTCATTGACGGATGCGGAATCTTTTCCATGATGTGGTACATTGTCGTGCCGCTGATGAAGAACGGAATCGTCACCGTGCTGGTACTTCAGTTCTTCTATAAGTGGAATGATCTGCTGTTCTCCATGACCTTCATCAGTGACAGCAAGCTCAAGACAATTCAGACAGGACTGCTTTACTTCACAAACGAATTCGGTACTAAGGACTGGGGATCGATTTTTGCTTCTATCGCGATCAGCGTGCTTCCTATGCTGGTGATTTACCTGGTGCTGAACCGGACAGTCGTGGAAGGAATGACGAGCGGAGCGGTAAAGGGATAAGGCGGAATGACTGTAAGAAAGAGGGAGGAAAGGAAAGCAAATGCTTACAGATACCAGGAATTCCAGATACGCAAAATTGTGCGGAACCGGTGGTAAGGACGTCCGATGGACGAACGGATTTTGGAGGGATGCGGTTGCTTCCTGCGCAAAAAGCATGGTTCCACAGCTGGAGCATATGTTTGAAGCGAAGGAGATCAGCCATGTCGTAGAGAATTTCCGAATCTGCGCCGGAGAGGCGGAGGGCGATTTCGACGGTACCTTTTTCGGGGATGGCGATTTTTACAAGTGGATGGAATCCGAGCTGTATTCCGCTGTATTGCTGAAGGATCCGGAAAGATTTCAAAGGCTCAGGGCGTATATCTCCTTGATTGGAAAGGCGCAGCAGCCGGACGGTTATCTTTCGACGAAGCAGATCATCGCGGCGATGCATGGGGAATCGGCCA
The DNA here is from genome assembly GCF_052118825.1 of Bilifractor sp. LCP21S3_A7. Lineage (NCBI taxonomy): Bacteria > Bacillati > Bacillota > Clostridia > Lachnospirales > Lachnospiraceae > Bilifractor > Bilifractor sp. LCP21S3_A7. The sequence goes on from NZ_JBQKGL010000004.1 coordinate 176,711, forward strand.
GAAATAAGGACATCAATGAATTTGAAGTCTACAACATGGGCCATCTGTTTACGTCTGCCTGCCTCTATAAGAGAATGACGGGAGAGGATTCTTTCCTGGACATTGCCAGAAAGGCGGCCGGTTATCTGGCAAATCTCTATGATCAGGCGGAGAAAACGGGAAATGTCCAGACAGCGGTGTGTCCTTCTCATTATATGGGACTGATTGAACTGTATCGGACGACCGGAGACGAAAGCTATCTGGAGCTGGCAGAAAAGTCAATCCGGCTGCGGGACAGTGTCGTCGATGGGATGGATGACAACCAGGACCGCATTCCTCTGAAGGAGCACAAGAAAATTATCGGCCATGCGGTCCGGGCAACCTATTTGTATGCGGGGGTTGCAGATCTGTATGCAGAAAAGGGCGACCCGGATTATCTGCGGGTGCTGCATGACGTCTGGCACAACATGGTTTCGACCAAAATGTATATCACCGGAGGAATCGGCGCGCTGTACAACGGCACGTCTCCGTACGGCAACTTTTTTAAAGATCAGAAGATTCACCAGGCGTTCGGATATGAATATCAGCTTCCGAATGTTACCGCGTATAATGAAACCTGTGCGTCGATCGGTCTTGTGATGTGGGCGTACCGCATGTTTCTGGTGGAACCGCGGGCAGAGTACATGGACATCCTCGAACGGGCGATGCTGAATACGAACCTGGCAGCGGTCTCTCTCGACGGAAAACGATATTTTTATGAGAACATGCTCCGCCGCGCGAAGAAACTGGAGTATGAGCTGATCTGGCCGCTTACCCGGTCGGAATATATTCTGAGCTATTGCTGCCCGCCGAATCTGGCGCGTGTGATCATGGAGTCTGCGGAGTACGCATACGCCGTTTCAGAGGATTCTGTCTACACCGGGATGTACGGGGAGAACCAGGCGCACTTCCATCTGGCAAACGGGGCGGATTTTGTAATGACGCAGACGACGGACTATCCGTATGACGGCAATATCAGATTGCAGATTTCCGATATCAAGAAGGATGGTCCTGTCACGCTCATGCTTCGTATACCGGGGTGGGCGGAACGCGCCGAGGTTACCTGTCACGGCAGAACCGAAACGTATGGGAAAGAATCTGCGGGCTCGTACCTTCCCGTAGCATTATCCTCCCTGGAAGATGCAGAGATTGTGCTGAGTATTCCCATGAAAACAAGAAATACCATTGCGAATCCGATGGTAGAAGAGGATACGGCGCAGATAGCAATTGAGAGAGGACCTCTGGTATTCTGCATGGAACAGCCGGATGTGGAGACGGAGAGCCTGGATCAGATCTGGCTGGATCCGTCGGCGGAATATCAGCTACGGTTCGAGCAGATCGACGGCCGCAGAATCGGTGTTCTGGAGACGACGGCCTTTCAAAGGAAAATCTGGAACGGAAATCCGGAGACGGATCCGGAAGGAGCGTCAAATCTGTACCGGACACTTCCGAAGGCGGAATTTGAGCCGGTCGATGCCAGAATGGTGCCTTATTTCGCATGGGATAACCGCGGTGTGGGAGAGATGCGGATCTGGATGCCATATCGTACGCGCTGAGAGAAAGAGCATGTTGAATAGAAGAACGGATGGGAGATAGAGGAAGAAAATGAAAGAAAATGCCTTACCAATTTCCGTACTGGACACATTTCCATCCTACGATCATCGTCGGGTGGATGAGCTGCTTCGGCAGGAGGTTTCCAAAAATCATAGGAAAATCGTGGTTCTCGATGATGATCCGACCGGTGTACAGACGGTACACGATGTGTCTGTCTTCACGGATTGGTCAGAGGAGAGCATTCGAAAAGGATTTGAGGAGAATAGAAGGCTTTTTTATATTCTGACGAATTCAAGAGGGCTTACGCGTGAACAGACGGTGAAGGTTCATCGTGAAATCGCGGCGAATCTCACCGTGGTCTCGAAAAAAACGCATCAGGACTTCCTGTTGATCAGCCGCAGCGATTCTACACTTCGCGGCCATTATCCGCTGGAAACGGAAATCCTTCGGGAGGAAATGGAAAAAAGAACCGGAGAAACGTTTGACGGGGAGATCCTCTGCCCTTTCTTTCTTGCCGGCGGAAGATATACCATTGGGAATGTACATTATGTTAAAATGGGAGATGTACTGATTCCTGCAGCACAGACGGAGTTTGCACAAGATCGGACATTCGGATATCATTCCAGCAGCCTTCCGGAATATGTAGAAGAAAAAACAGGCGGAAGATATCGGAAAGAAAGCTGTGTATGCATCGGCCTGGAGGAGCTGGAGAGTCTGGATGTCGGCGGTATAGAAAAGAAATTGACCGAAACCTCCGGTTTTCAGAAAATTATCGTGAATGCTGTATGCGAGGATGACCTGAAGGTTTTTGCTGCAGCGCTTTACCGGGCTCTGGAGAAAGGAAAACATTTTCTGTATCGAACGGCGGCTTCCTTTGTAAAGGCTGTCGGAGCCATCGAAGACCGTCCGCTGTTAACCCACAGAGAGCTGGCAGCCGGAGATGGACGAGGCGGTATCATTGTGGTAGGAAGTCATACGGCAAAGACAACTGCGCAGCTGGAAGAGCTGCGCAGCGTTCCGGGAATCGACTTTCTGGAGCTGAACTCAGACCTTGTGCTGGATGGGGACGCCCTGGAAGAGGAGACGAAGAGAGTCATAAAGGCGGAGGAGAAGAGTCTGCAGGCTGGACGAACCGTTTGTGTGTTCACCAGAAGAAAGCTGCTGACCATTGACGGGGATACGGAGGAAGAGGCGCTTGTTCGTTCGGTGAAGATCAGCGATGCGGTGCGGAAATGTGTGGGGGAGCTGCGGGTGACGCCTTCCTTTATTGTCGCCAAGGGAGGAATCACGTCTAGTGACATCGGTGTAAAGGCGCTTCAGGTCCGAAGGGCAGATGTTCTGGGGCAGATTGAACCGGGAATTCCGGTGTGGAGAACCGGAAAGGAAAGCCGTTTCCCGGGAGTTCCCTATGTGATTTTTCCCGGGAATGTTGGGGAAAAGGATACGCTTAGAAAAGCAGTTCAGAAGCTGATGTATGAGGAGGAGATAAAATGAAGGCAGGTCTTATTTATACGAGCACGACACCGGAGCTGATTGCGCTTGTTGAAAAAGAGGTAAAGGAACAGCTCGGAGAGGATGTAGAACTATACAGCGCACAGGATCCGAGCATTCTGGCAGAGGTTCGGGATGCCGGTTATGTCACAGCAAATGCGGCTGCCCGACTGATCGGCATGTATATGAAAGCCGTTCAGGAGGGCTGTGATGCACTGCTGAATATCTGTTCCTCCGTCGGGGAAGTGGCGGACAGCGTACAGGATGTCGCCAGATATATCGGTGTGCCGATTGTACGCATTGACGAAGATATGTGCCGGGATGCGGTAAGGACGGGAACACGGATCGGAGTGATGGCAACGCTGGAGACAACGCTGGAACCGACCAAAAATACGATACGCCGTATGGGAAGAGAGTGCGGCAGACAGATTACGATCGTGGACTGTCTGGTGGAGAATGCGTTCGGACTGGATCCCGATGCTTTCCGCGCCCGGATGGCAGAGTGCGCGGAGAAGATCGCTGACCAGGTGGACGTCATCGTTTTTGCTCAGGGAAGTATGGCCTACTGTGAAGAATACATTGCAGATAAGGTGCACAAAACGGTCCTTTCGAGTCCGCGCTATGGCGCAAGAGATCTTCGAAGAGCCCTGATCCGAAAAGGTGTGATCCGGTAGAAAAAACGTACTTGTGAAAACAGGAGGCCAGGCATCTCAAGGGCAGAAAATGTTTTCTTAGCGGACGGCAGGTATGCAAAGATCGTGATTTTGGGGGTTGACGGATCGCGGGGATGTGGAGCAGGCGATCAGGATTTAAAGATAGAGTAAGGTATGGAAAAGGAAACAAGCAGGAAGCTGATCGTAATTGATGATGAATATCTGGCGGTGCGTGGGATTGAGACTATGATTCGAAAGATGGATGTGCCTTATGTGTTCGCCGGCAGTGCGCAGGATGGCGTGAGTGGGCTGAAGCTGATCGAAGAGGTCAGACCGGATCTTGTGATTACGGATATCCGTATGCCCGGTCTTTCCGGCTTAGATCTGATTGCGGAAGCGAGAAAGAAGTTCCCGGATATGATTTTTTCTCTGATCAGTGCCTATCGCGAATTTGAATACGCGCGTCAGGGACTGGAGCTTGGGGCGGTCAGCTATATCGATAAGCCCATTACGAGGGACAAGCTCCAGCAGCTTTTTGCGCGGACGGATCGCCTGCTGGATAAGAGGCGACGGGCGGAATCACAGGATGATCGTGTATCTGCGCTCGCGGAAATTCGATTTTCCAGGAACATCTTTATCGAAAAAGTGGACAGCAGCGATCTGGAGAGCTGGGATCGCGAGCTGGAGCATTTCCGTGCGATTTTGCAGGACTACCATTTTACCGCCGAGGACTACAAGAACGAGTGCTACCATCTGGTCCGGTCGGTCGAGGAAGCCTATTACGAGAAGTGGAAGATTTATGATCCGGATTCTCATCTGGCGCTGTACCAAAATGTGGAGAAGCTCGAATCGAAGGAGGCACTCGACGAATATACGGAGATGATTCTCGACCATGTGCGGGAAAAGATTTCCGCACACAAGATGGGAACATCCTACCGGGTAGTGACACGTGTGATCAATTACATCAACGAGCACTATGCGGAGGAGATCAGCTTAAATGAGCTTGCGGAGAAAGAAGGCGTGAGCGTCACCTACCTGAGTATTCTGATTAAGGACGAGGTGGGCATTTCCTTCATCCGGTATCTTACAAATGTACGGATGGAACACGCAAAGGAGCTGCTGAAGAGAGGGTATCGCGTAAATGAGGTGAGCGGGATGGTCGGATATAATAATTATCGCTATTTTACCAATGTATTCAAAAAAGAGACAGGGCTCACACCCATGGAGTATAAGGCGAAAACAGGAAAAAAATAAACGTCGGAAAGGAAGAAACAATCCATGAAAAAAGTAATGATTTCCGTAGCGCCGGTTTCTAATACAGAGAACGAGATCAGGCCGGAGGCAATCGCGGAAGATGTATATCGTTCCTATCTGGAGGGTGCTTCCATGGTTCATCTGCACGTTCGGGATGCCCATGGCAAGCTCACGGCGGACATGACCAGGCTGGAGGAGACCGTTGAGGCCATTCGCTCTTATAAGGATTGTGACATCGTTATTGAAATTTCAACGGGAGGGGTATCTGATCTGACGATTCAGGAGAGATGTGCGCCCTGTTTCGTGGATTATTCGGAAGCACTCAGTCTGAATGTAGGCTCTGTCAATCTCGGAAATGCCGTGTACAAAAACCCGATCCCGGACGTGGAATACTGCGTACAGCAGATTCTTGCGCATGACAAGCGACCGGAAATAGAGGTTTTTGAATTAGGCATGATTCATATGGTGAAGGAACTCAATGAAAAATATCATTTCATTCGTCCGATCCTTTTTGCGCTGGTATTCGGAAACCGCGGGGAGATGCCGGCAACGCTTCCCGCGCTGCGCCACATGAGAGAGTACCTCTACGAATGCTTTCCGGAAAGAAGTGACGTACTATGGGGCTATACGCAGGCAAATCGAAGAGATTTTCAGATGATACGGGAGGCTGTTGCCATGGGAGCGGACAGTCTGAGGGTCGGTTTTGAAGATTCCTGCTATCTGGATCCGGAGACCAGGACAGACAGCAACTGGAAGCTGATTCGCAAGACCGCCTCGATCATACGGGAAAACGGTCAGGAGCCAATGACGCCGAGTGAGGTGCGCAGCCTCTTGAAGATACCCGGGTAAATTTAAAAAAAAGACGCATACAGAAGTGTTGTAATAGACCGCGTGTGTAGAAGCTGCAATCGCTTGTTTTCATTCGTATACCGACTGGAGCAAATTTTACACACGCGGAATTTATTTACGCGAACAGTGAGCCGCAGCCGAATGCGAAGGATTCGAGAAAAGGATGATCGGATGAAGCGAGTAAAACATACGATCCGTGCACAGATCAGACAATCCATGATTGCGATTTCAGTCGCTTTTATGCTGGTTCTGGGTGCGGGATTTTTTCTTTTATATGAGAGAAACGTTGAGAGTAACTACCAGGACGACTTCGCGTACAGTCTGGAGATGGCGGATCGTATTATGAGAATCCGGACAGACAGTGTCATTGAGCTGATGCGAAACCTGCTGTCAGATTCCGCCTATATGCATGCGCTCTATTCATCCGACGATGCGGAACGGTTCTATTTCACCTCGGATCAGGCCCGGGTTCTCGAATCGGCATCAAGCCAGATCACGCGCCAGTCGTATCAGATCGCGAACATTGCTTCACTCAGCCCGGATGGGAGACTTTTTCTGTATTCTCCGCTGGGAGACAGCGAAAAGTACAATAAGCTGTATCGGGATAAGACGCTTATTGATTCTGAATGGGTCCGTAAGGCAAAGGAGAAAAACGGGAGGGAGACTATTGTAGGCGAAAATGTCCTGACGGGTGAGGGCGGAATGCTGTCGATCACCAAATGCATGAAGAACCTCGAGACGGGGCAGATCTGCGGGTATATGGTTGTTACGATTCAGAACCGGCTGTATAACCAGGCGTTTGCCGGGCAGGGACGCTACCGGTCGAATTGCTTCATGGTTCTGGATCGGTCGTTGCATAACCGGTGCGTCTATTACTCGGGTGATGAGGAGACAAAGGGGGAATTCTATCATTCTTTCACCGGTGATGAACAAAGCAGCTATGTGTTCAGTTCCCTGGACAGCAACTTCAGCAATTTTCGGCTGGTCAGCGGAATCCAGAGATCAGAGCTTTTATCAGAATCGCTTCCGATGGCTGTGTTTATCATTGCTATACTGGCGGTGCTGATTGCTGCCTGCATTTTTGTGTCGTGGAGAATTTCGAACAGAATTTACCTCCCGCTTCGGCGGCTGGAAACTACGATTCAGCAGGCGAAGGAGGGAAACCGGAATATTACCGAGCCCTTTGATGACAGTGAGATCGGATTGATCGGACAGGAGTTTACAGGGCTTGTGAACCGTAACCTTGTGCTTCGGGAACGGCTCTTTACGACAAAGATCCGGCAGCGGGAACAGGAGCTGATCGTTCTTCAGGAGCAGATCAACCCGCATTTTCTCTATAATACCCTGGATGCCTTGTACTGTCTGGCAGAAATTCATGGGACGGAGGATATCGCCGTGATGGTGGAGGCGCTCTCTGAGACGTTCCGCCTGAGTCTGAATAATGGAAGCCAGCTGATTCTGGTGAGCGAGGAAATTCGTCATATTCAGGCCTATATGACAATCCAGAACATGCGGTTTAACCAGAGGTTTGATCTTGAAATAAAAATCTGTCCGGAAATTATGAAGAGAAGTATTTTGAAACTGATCCTGGAGCCGTTTGTGGAAAATTCAGTGGTGCACGGATTGGAGCCGAAGATGGATCGGGGGCATATTCTTCTAAAGGGGGAAGAGCTGCCCGACGGCATGCTGCTGTTTACGGTGCAGGATGACGGGGTTGGTGTAAGTTCGATGGAAGAGCTGGAAAAGGGATATGGAATCTCAAATGTCCGCGAGCGGATACAACTATATTATGGTAAAAAGTCCGGAGTCTTTTTCGAGGAACCTGAGGAAGGCGGCTTGAAGGTGACGATACGTATCGATCCGGAAAACAAGGAGAATCGAATGGAAGGCAATGAAGGGTAACCGGGACAGGGCTTTGAAGCGTTGAGAGCGAGATAAAACACGCTGCGCGAGTTTTATCTCGCTATCGCGAAGCTCGCCGCACTCGAATGCTTCGCATTCGGCTGCGGCTCACTGTTCGCGTAAATAAGCATCCCGCATGTACACGGCATAGCTGCAGTGTGCATACGGGATGTTCGGTTTTATCTCGTTGCGCGTTATTCTATTCCACGCAATTGGTTTTTAATCTACTTCCCGCAGCAGCTGATCGATCTTTTCCTGCTCCTCATACGGCAGATAGGTAAAAGGACCGTTGAGCGTCTGCCGGAGTGTAAAAAGTTCCTTCTCGAAGGGTATGACGGAATACCGTGAATAAAAATATTTGTCGAGAATTGCCTTTGTCTTCGGATTCTCAATTAATTCACTCATCAGAGAATCGAGGCTGTATACCTTGCGATAGGGTCTTGTGGGCCGGTAGGTAAAGGAATAAGTTCCGGCCTGAACAATCAGGGAGACATTGCTGCCGTCCTGCTGTATGGAGACGATGCCGTCCATGCGGTCAGCACAGGAACGCAGGGCGTTTGCATCGGCATCCGGGAGCACAAGCGTCGCTTCTGTATTAAAGGGCACGGTGACTTCTATGGTAAGGTTTCCGTCCGCCAGTCGGTAACCGCTTCGGATCAGACCGGAAGCGGAGCGCAGGGAACCTCTTGCCTGGGGAATGGAGTAATTAGGCTTTGGGGAAACCGTAAATTTGCGGAAGCCCGGATGATCTTCATCGGGAATGATTCCAAGCATATCGCGGAACATCCATTCTACGACCGAGCCGTAGGAATAGTGGTTCAGGGAATTCATCTCCGTGCCGCTGATGCTTCCGTCCGGAAGCACGGAGTTCCAGCGCTCCCAGATCGTTGTGGCGCCCATGAGCACTTCATACAGCCACCCGGGGAAGCCCTTTTCGAGCAGAAGATGATAGGCGCAGTCATTCATACCGTTGTCAGAGAGGACGCGCATCAGATAGGGCGTTCCGACAAATCCGGTCTCCAGATGATATTGGTTTCGCGCCAGCTTGTTCAGGAGACCGCTCCTTACCTTTTCCAGTGCGAAATCCGGTGTGAGGCCCATGTAGAGAACCACTACATAGGCGGTCATCGTATCCACGGTGAGACGGCCGGACGGGGAGAAGTATTCATGAATAAAGGCATCGTGAATCTCGTCCGCAAGAAGCCGGTAATCGGTAGCCTCCTTCTCATATCCGAGAATTTCGGCACTTTTCGCGACGATTCGTGTCGAATAATAGTAATAGGCCGAGGAAATCAGGAACGGGTCGGTGGCTCCGTATACGCCGCCCTTCACATTTCCGTCGAGGGCAAGCCAGTCTCCGTAGTGGAATCCGCTCTGCCACAGGCGTCGGGAACCGTGCGCGTCATCCTGCCGCTTCATGTAGTCAACCCAGCTCCGCATGCTGTCAAATTGTCTCCGGAGAATTTGCCTGTCTCCGTAATGCAGGTATACATTCCAGGGAATGATGGTCGCCGCCTCGCCCCACGCGGTGGAGATGGTGCCGGTATATCCTGCGGTGGGCACGACATCTGGAACAGCGCCGTTTAACCGGGACTGCTCGCAGGCCAGATCATAGCCGAATTTGGTGTAAAAGGCATAGGTGTCCATATTGAAGCAGGCGGTGCCGGAGAAGATCTGCGCGTCACCGGTCCACCCATACCGCTCGTCCCGCTGTGGACAGTCGGTGGGGACATCGAGAAAATTCCCGCGCATGCCCCACTTGGTGTTCTCGAAGAGCTTATTTACCAGGGGATCGGAGGTCTCGAAGCTGCTCAGATCCTCCATCTCGGAGTAGATAACCAGCCCCTGGAAATCAGCCGGGTCCGGTTCGCCCGGCCACCCGGTGATCTTAACGTACCGGAATCCGTAGAAGGTGAAGTGCTGTCTGACATCGCGTTCCGTTCCATCCGAGACATAGGTGAATTCGGCAAGCGCGGTTCGCAGGTTGTCGCGGTAAAAATTACCGTTCTGCAGAATCTCGCCAAACTGGAAATGGATCTTTGTCCCCTTCGGAGCGGAACAGTGAAAACCAAGCCATCCCACCATGTTCTGGCCCATGTCGAGTACGGTTTCTCCGGCGGGCGTGTGAATCAGCGCAATGGGGCTGAGCTTTTTCTGAATCAGGATGCGCGGATCGAGACGGGGCTGCAGCTTCGCTTTGTCCAGAGGAATAACCTCCGTGTTCAGAATCTCGGTGCGGTCAATGCCGGGCTCGTAGACTTCTCCGGGATAGATGCCGCTGCTGGTCACAGGGCTTTTGCGGGCCTTCCATTCCGGATTCGTGCAGATTGTTTCCATACTGCCATCTGTATAGAAGAGCTTCAGCTCGGCAATACAGGCCAGACGGTCTCCGTAGAGCTCGTGGTTTTTCCGCAGGCCGTACCATCCCTTATACCAGCCGTCGCCCAGCAGGATTTCGATGCGGTTATGTCCCGGGACAAGATCCGGGATAACTGTCTGGTAGGGAATCCATGCGTTATAGTCGCAGAAACCGGGCATCAGGCATTCCTCACCCTGCTTTTTACCGTTGATGTACACCTCGTACAGGCCGAGGCCGGTGAGATAAAGCCGGGCCTTTGCCAGGGGCTTTGTAATCTCAAAGTCATGAAAAATGCTTACCTGAAGTTCCTTATCCGCGCATGGGGTGATCCAGTCTGCAATCCATTCACCTGCCTTTGCGGTTTCAAACCACGCCGTTTCACTTTCGGCGGAGTCGCCGTTGTCCGCCTCTGCAAAGACCTTCCAGTAATATCTCTTTTCCGGTTCCGGGGAGACAGGAAGTTCATAAGCCGTGCCGCAGAGATCCGGACAATTCCCGCTGTCGTGCAGGATGCGGGTGAAATGCGGATCATCGGCAAGCAGTACACGTGCAGATTTTTGCTTTTTCGCCGTCGTATCTTCGACAACAAAGGATACCGTCGGATGCTCAAGGCGGTATCCGAGCGGATTCACCAGGTGGTTGACTTTCATGTGTGTGATTTTCATGCTACCCTCCCAATCCATTTATAAAACAGTTTCCTATCTATTCATTATATTAATGATCAGCCGGGCGAAACAACATGGAAATTATTGAAAAAAGTAATGGATTTTTTAAACTTATTCCCGAACCTTTTCCCTCAGCTTTTTCATGACGCTCGGATATCTTCTTCCGTCCGTGTGCGGGAGGGCGGAAGCCGCCTGCATCATCTCCACAAAATTATCGACCGCGCCGAACTGCACGTATGACATGAGATCCAGAATGCGATCGATATCCGTCAGAAGATCCTTGTTCAGGAGAAGCTTTGATGCGCCTTCGAGCGAGGTATTGCCGACAGGGCAGATGCGGTCGCGCTCAACGTCGGGATACATGCCGATGTTAATCGCGGATTCCTTGTGTATATGTGCGCCGAAGGCGCCTGCCATGTAGAACGTATCAATATCTTCGAGGCGGATGCCGGAAGCGTGCAGCATGTACTCGATCATCGTAGCGGCAGCGGCCTTTGTGTTGATAAACTCCCGAATATCGCTCTGATAGAAATAAAGACCGGAGGAATAGCAGACAGCAGCTTCCTCCATTCCGGTGTCCGGGTTCTTTTGGATAGAGATGAGGCTGCTCTTCTCGGGCTGCAGCACGCCCTGCAGGTTGATCCAGCCGTTTAGAAACAGCTCGGAGAGAAGATCGACGATGCCGGAGCCGCAGATACCGGCGGGGACTTTATCATCGATGGTTTTCAGGTGAAATTCGCCGTTCACAAGCGACACGCTTTCAACGGCTCCCGGCGCGGCGCGCATACCGGTGTGAACAACGCCACCCTCCAGAGCGGGGCCCGCGGCGCCGGCCCCGCAGAGCAGAAAGCTGCGGTTTCCGACGGCGAGCTCTCCGTTTGTTCCGACATCGAAGAACAGGGAGATTTTGTCTTCCTCATATATGCCGGTCGCAAGGATGCCGCTGATGATATCTCCGCCAAGATAATTGGCCTTGCCTGGCACACAGTACACATAGCCGGCGATTGGAAGATCCAGATCCGTTCCGCGGAGAAATCCCGGAGCATCGGAGCGGACGGCATAGGGGGTCTGGAAGATGCAGAAGGGGTCGAGGCCGATGAGAAAATGAATCATTGTCATATTGCCGGATACCACCATTGAGAGATATTCTGACGGCGCGATCCCGGTTTTGTCGCGAAGCGAGGACAGAAGATCGGTCAGAGTTCTTATCGTCGCTCTGCGGATCTCGTCGAGATGCGCGGGGTTGTCCTTTGCGTAGAAAATACGGGTGAGGATATCCTCGCCGAAGGCGATCTGCCGGTTGTATGCGCTGGCCTCTTCAATGGTTTCGCCGGATTTACAGTTCAGCACGCGCATGTAAACGGAGGTGCTCCCGAGATCGACCGCGAGTCCGTAATGGCTCTTCTCCGTGTCTCCGGCCTCCAGATACAGAATCTCCCACAGTGCTCCGTTCCAACCGAGAGAAGCCGTGACCTCCCAGCCCGCATTCTCACACAAAGGGTAAAGCTGACGGAGGGCAGCGGCAGAGAATGATGCGGAAATACCCTTTTTCTTCAGAGCATCCAGGATGCGCGCCTGGGAGGAACGGCAGTCTTCCTCAGAGGGCGGATTCATTTTCAGAAAAATCTTTCGGCTCAGACCAGATATCGGTTTCATAGATAATATCCTTTCGTTTGCTGCAGGCGGAAATCCGCTGCTTTTCGGCTGTGGGCAGTTGCTGTCGTCTCCTTTAACCATAGGAGTAAGTTTGAGCTATTATAACGCGGAGAATGATTTTATGCAAAAAAATACACAAGGGGAAGTCAAAAAAACTTACGTAGCGGAGAATCAAAAGACATTTATGTAACGGGAAATCAAAAGACATTAATGAAACGGGAAATCAAGAAATTTTACGTGACGGGGGATTAAAAAAGCTTTACACGACGGGGAAGAATATGCTATGATAGGCAAGTTAATTTAAGAATACGGTTTAATTGGAAACGCACACTCTCTTCAGTGATAACGAACAACACGTCATATATCGGAAGGAGTGTCTTTTTTATGCCCGAAAACAAATTTGAGAATTTTATATTTACTGTGATCATGGCTTTTATTATGGTTTATGCGATGATCTGCTACAACATTTCACTGAATATCGGCGGGATGAGAGACGCGGTGTTCGGCATGGCCTTCGGGGAACTCAGGATTATGTGGCCGGTGGCGATTGTGCTGGAAATGTTTGTAATGGAAAAACCAGTGATGTATCTGACAGGCAGAGTCATCTCGGATAATATGCCGCCCTTTTTGATTCTGCTGATCCGCTGTTCTCTGACCGTGTGCCTCATGTGCCCGGCGATGAGCCTGGTCGCGACGATTCTGTTCAAGGATTTTCATGAGGCCGGATTCATCGGTGTATGGCTTCAGACAGCCGCAATGAACTTCCCCATGGCGCTCGCGTGGCAGATCTTTTTCGGCGGTCCCCTGGGAAGACTTATCTTCCGGAAGCTGTTCCGGAAGAAATCCTGAAAAACAGGAAAGCCGGAACATGCCGCGAGGGCAGAGCGGGACAGGCGCCTGCGTGTGCCCTGCAGCCGGATCCGCTGAGATTACGGAACATGCGGAGCAGCCAGGTCCGCACTGTCATATGAAAGCGCAAAACTGCCGGATGTATATCGTACATCCGGCAGTCAGACTGTAGACAAACAGGCTTTGGGGCAAGCCCCTGGAGCCTGTTTTATCGTTAAAAATTATGTGAAACAGAATTCTGATGGAAAAAGAGAATGAAAAGCTAAAAACAGAGGATTCCCACGCCCTATTTTTCCCTTTCTATAGAATAACGTTTCCTGTTCAGCTATCTTCTTTCTCCACTTTTTATTATTCGCCCTTGCCTTTACATGCGTGGAATCAATAAAAATCTCATTTGATCGACCAGCTTGTATTTATAACATTTGGAAAGGATCTGTGAAAAAATCTGTTCAAAAAGATCTGTATCTTGAAATCGACGTGTGTAATTCTTGCCGAAAGTAGAAAAATGCGGAACTTTATCATACATGTCCAGACCCAGAAACCAGCGATACGCAACATTGACATTGATCTCTTTGATCGTCTGACGCATGCTTTTTATGCCGTAGAGATACTGTATAAGCGGAATAGGCGGGTTGTTTGGCGTAATCGGAGAGATGGGTGTGGTACAGCATAAAACGATTTGTGTCAAGAACCGATTTTGCCGACAGCCGCCGCTTTTCCGTACTGTTCTCCGGGGCCGTATTCTGCGAAAATACAGATATATTCAGGAGGGCGCTGTTCCCATCCTGATACGCAGCACGTGCAGAAAGTGATACAAGCCAGTTCAATAGAAGCGGTTTCATGGAGGAATTATCGCGTTCATTGTTACAGTGGTTGTTGTGGGCGCGGTAATCGGAGGACTGGCGGTACTCGGAAGCAGTGTCTGAGATTGCCGTGTTACCTGAAAGGATCAGGTTTTCCGCTGCTGCGGACCTGGTCCTTTTTTTTTACGCGAACAGTGAGCCGCAGCCGAATGCGAAGTATTCGTGTGCGGCGAGCGTCGCGATAACGAGATAAAACTCGCGCAGCGTGTTTTATCTCGTTCGGACAGCCGGGGAAGGAGGAGCCTGTGAATGGAACAGCTTTTGGTAGGAGTTTGCGAAGACGATAAAGAAGAACGGGTACGTCTCCTTGACATGGTGACAGAAGCAGCGGAGAAGGTGAAAGTTGAGGCGTTCGGAAGCGCAGAAGAGCTGCTGGAATCGTACTATCCGGGAAAGTATGACCTGATTATCCTTGATATTTGTCATGGAAGACGGACAGCACGTCCATATCCACAGGCAGGGCTTTTTTGCCGCAAAGCGTGCTTATGAGCAGTACCTTTTTTCCATCGCGGACGGGTGGAAGGAGACATAAAGGGATTCTGCTAAAGGAGAGTCAGAACATGAAAAGAAGATACGCAGCTCTGCTTATGGCAGCTCTGCTTGCCGCCGGGACAGGACTTACCGGCTGCGGACAGGAAGAGGACAGGAGCGCTCAGGACGTACAGGGTTATTCTGACAATGTGGCTGCACAAGAAAACGGGGCGGCCGATGCATCGGAAGAAGACGGGACTGAGGCAGAATTCCAGGCGGGGCAGGCCGGAAGCGACCAGCCCGGATGGACGCTGCTCCTGTATCTGTGCGGTTCCGACCTGGAGAGCCAGGGAGCCATGGCCTCCATGAACATCGAAGAAATGTGCAGCGCCTCTGTCCCGGATGATGTCAATGTCATTGTGGAGACAGGCGGATCCTCGGAATGGAACTGGGAGGGGATTGATGCGGATGAACTTGGCCGCTACGAGCTCCGGGACGGAAGTCTGAATGAGGTTGGCAGCGCGGAATCCGCGTCTATGGGCGACCTGTCCACACTGGCCGACTTTATCAGCTGGGGGGTATCGCAGTACCCGAGCGAGCATTACGGGCTGATCCTCTGGGATCATGGCGGCGGGAATGCGGAAGGCGTCTGCTATGACGAGCTCTATGAGAATGACAACCTGACGCTGGAGGAACTGGAGGCCGCTCTTGGGAGTGCTTCCTGTACATTTGATTTTATCGGGTTTGACGCCTGTCTGATGGCTAGCCTGGAGACGGCCAAGGCCGTGGACGGCGCTGGCTATTATCTGGTTGCCTCGGAGGAGACAGAACCGGGGGAAGGATGGGATTACGCGGCCATCCTGAATGCACTGGACGAGAATTCCGCCTTAAAAGGCGATGAGCTGGGGAAAGTGATCTGCGATTCCTTTCTGGAAAAGTGCATCCGGCTGGACTGCGAAGATGAGGCAACGCTTTCCGTTGTCAATCTGTCAAAGATCAGCATGCTGGACAGCGCTTTTGATGACTACACCGGGGGAATGGCTCTTGCGGCAGGCGATGTCCGGACACTGAACGATGTGGCCGGGGCCGCGGACAGGACAGAGTCATATGGAGGAAACACGGAATCCGAGGGCTACTGTAACATGGTGGACATGGCGGATCTGGTGGAAAATACGCAGGATTCTGTACAGAGCGACGGAACAGAGCTCCTGTCTGCTGTGGAAGATGCCGTAGTGTACGAGACCCACGGACAGAGCCGTGAAAATTCCAACGGACTTTCCGTCTTTTATCCGATCAGCGTCACAGAGGAAGAGCTTTCCGGTTACGTGCAGAACTCGGACAATACCCCTTACCTGCAGTATATCGCGGCGGTGACAGATAATTATGATTCTGTTGACTGGACAGAAGCCTGGAGCGCCTATCAGTCTGCGGGACAGGACGCGGAGGCCACGGAGGGGGACGCGGAAGGCACCGGGGATGAGCTGCAGAGCCAGCTGTCAGACCTGGTTCCGGTAACTGGCAGCGATTTCGATATTCAATATGAACAGAGCTTGGATGAAGACGGGTTTCTGAATCTTTTTATCACCTCCGGGCTGGATGCGGTGAAATCGGTACATTTTCTTCTGTGGTATGAGACAGACGGATCTGAGGACGGAGCAGCTTCCGAATTTGTCTATCTGGGAGAAGACAATGATATCGAGGCAGACTGGGAGAGCGGGCAGTTCCGTGATAACTTCCGGGGTACCTGGATGACCGTCGGGGGAGAACCGGTAAACGCAGAACTGATAGAAGAAACGGACAATTATAATCTTTATTCCATTCCGGCAGAAGTGAACGGGGAAGAAACCAACCTGCGCGCTGTCTATGATTTTACGGAGGAAGCTTATCGGGTACTGGGCACCTACGACGGTCTGGAAGAAGGCGGCGATTCCATGACAAGCAGGGGGATTCATCCGCTGGAGGAAGGAGATGAGGTTGTCTTCCTTCTTCCCACTTATGAAGCCGACACAGACGAGGAAATCTGGTATTACACCGATGCGGTGACATGGTCCGATGATGTTGTCATGGAGGATGAGGATCTGGGCGACGGTTTCTTCCTGTACATGTATGAAATCGAGGATATGTTCGGGACAGAATATGATACCGACCCGGTTGAGATGCAGGTAGACGGAGATACTATTATTCCTTATGAGAGCTAGGAGAAGCTTTTCCCAGGGGGCGGCAAGTCTCTTCATCAGATGCATACAGGATGTAAAGCTTGACGGAAAGCTGAACAGCAGCAAAAAAGGCCAGGGATGCAGTAAAGCCATTCCTGCCGGGCAAGTCTTCCGGAGACTGATTCTTCATAGAAAATTACAAAAAGTAGTCATTCGATACGGCTGTCTGAGAAAATCAGACGGCCGTCTTTTCTGTGCGCCCGGCGGGCGCACGTTCTATAGGGTGAAAGTCCCGACCCCGCCCGGCAGTGGGAAGGGGATAGCCGAACAGCAAGGGTTTGGATGCCATGAGGGCGTGTGAAAAAACTTTTCGTTTTTTCACACGCCCTTTTTTACAAAGTGTCTTCCTGGAGATGGTCAGACTCTGCAAAGAACTGGCTTTTTACTGACCATTTGCCGCAAGTAAACCAACTGCAGTGCCAAAGTAAGTGATGGTCTGATCTGCATCCAGGTACTCCGCAGTGTAGGTAGTGCCATTCTGATCATAGAAAGCAGCAGAGCCGTCGTCTCCCTCAACACATCCGATGCTGAAGCTATTACCGGTATATACATCTGTTCCGTCCAGTACCGTCCACGTAATTCCGTCATCGCCGGATTCCTTCTGGGTTGCAGTGTACTGTCCGCAGAGGACGTCTCCGGTACCATCTGTATCCACAGTGATAAGTGCTACATAATTATTTTCATCCGGTCCCTGGAACAGAGCGAATACAAGCTCATTTCCGTTGTCATCCTTTGCGTACAGGCCAGTCTGAATCATATCAGCAGTAATATCGCCAAGAGAGAAGGTACCGTCCGAGGAAGTGCTTGCAGTATCCACGGAAGCGCTTGCGGACGCAACGGAGTCACCGGAAACATCTTCATAGCTGCCGGAATCTGCATAACTGCTTGCGTCTTCTGTATAGCTGCCGGAGCTTGCAGATGCGCCGGATGCGCTGGATGCATTGCTGCCGGACCCGCATCCGGCGAGTACGGAAACGGAAAGTACACCAGTTACAAGAATCGTGACAAGTTTGTTTTTCATAATTTCTCCTCCTGATATTGTGGGATAATTCCCGGATTTATTAGATTTGCTGTGGGACGATGGCTTCAGGATCTGTCTCATTTCACTAAAAGCCTTATCATCTTTTTAGGGAAGAAAGATGATGTGTTGTCTGCAATATCTTTAAACACATTATGCATGAACAGCGGCGTGTGAAAAAGTACAGCTTCTCGACAAAAAAAATCAAAATTGGTACTTGACAATAGAAAAGGCGATAAAAAAGGCAGGAGCTGGACAGAAGTTCAGACTATTAATAAATTTGCAAAATAAATAATTATATTATATCTCAAAATAATAATCAATAACCGATTATACCGGCTGTATCCGATTTTCTGTACTACAAAGAGCCGATTAACTCTGACATAATGGAATCGAAGCAAGGAGATAGGAACGCAGCAAGGAATATTGAATTCCCTGAAACCAGACAAAGCGTTCCCTCAAACGAGATAAAACACGCTGCGCGAGTTTTATCTCGCTATCGCGACGCTCGCCGCACACGAATACTTCGCATTCGGCTGCGGCTCACTGTTCGCGTAAATAAGAGCTTTTATAATATATATATTTATGAGGAGGTTACAAAGATGCTAGGAGTAAAAATCAAAACAGTGAAGACAAAGAATGAGTACACCATCGAGGAGTTCTATGATGCGATTAAGGACAAGAGCTTCTCCGCCGGAGCACCGGCATTGACAAAGCATGGATTCAGCACCATCGTAACATTCCCGCCGCTGGATCGCAGAAATCAGATCTGGATTGTTCCGGTATTAGGCGTCGGCAAAAAGAAAGCAAGCAAATTCCAGCTTTCCAAGCAGGAGATCGCAGGAGCAGGCAACGCCGCCGTCAATATGGCATTAAATGATCTTACAGGCGGACTGCTGGGACTTCGAGGCATTGCCGGAAAGAATACAAAGACAGCGGAGAAACTGATCGACATCACGGTTGAAGAGCTGAATGCATTAGGACTTTGATAAACAGGTAATTCCTATTATGGGAAAACATAATTTGCTGAAATAAAAGGAGAAATAATTATGAACCAGAATGCACCCGCTCATGGGAAAGCCATAGCAAGTTTAATATGCGGTATTGTAGGATTTATTTTCTGCTTCTTTGGTTACTCGGCGATTGTCTCCGTCATTCTCGGAATCGTTGGAATAGTTCTTTCAAGGAAAGCTAAGAAGGAAGGCAACGATGAGGCTATTCGCAAGATCGGATCTATTATCTCAATTATCACAGTGATCGCGGGAATTATCGGCATTATTGTTGCGGCGTTTGTTGTAGGTGCTGTAGTAAGCGGACTTGGTGCTATAGGAAGCAGTATGTAATACAATAAGCAGCAGGCTTGCCTGGCTGCGCAAATAACAGCCCTGGAAAGGAACGGTTGACACATGGAGCAGCTTCGGGTGGGTATATGTGAAGATGATAAGGAATCGCGTATCCGGCTTCTGGGTATGGTGACGGATTCTGCAGAGAAAGTTACCGCAGAGGCGTTTGAAAGTGCTGAAGATCTGCTGGATCATTTCTTTCCCGGAAAATTCGATCTTCTGATACTAGACATCTATCTGGGAAAGATGACCGGAATTGACGCTCTGGAACAGATCCGAAGAAAGGATACACGTGTGGTGGCGGCGATTGCCACAACCAGTCAGGATTTTGCGCTGGAATCCTATCGCCTTCGTGCCGCCCGTTATCTGGAGAAACCTGTAAAAGAGGATGATATCCGGGACCTGATCCGGGATGTTATTCACAAGAAAGAATCTGAGCCGCATTTCGAAGGTGAAGCGGGAGGCAAGAGGATACGGGTGCCTTTTGACTGTATTCTCTTCGCAGAACAGAGAGGGAAAAACATATGTCTGCATATGGATGACGGAGAAGAACTGGTTTTCCGTGGAAAACTGGATGACGAGAAGAGCAAATTTTCGGAGAAATATTTTTTTCGCTGTCATAAGAGCTTTCTGGTTAACCTCTCGAAAATTTGCGGTATAGACCGCGAGCTGCTGACCTTTGTCATGCAGGGGGGAGAACAGGTTCATATTCACCGACAAGGATTTTTTGCCGCAAAAAGAGCATATGAACATTATCTGTTTTCCATTGTTGAAGGGTGGAAAAATGAAGAGCAGGGGACGGACAAGTAAACGAATGCCGGGAGGTAATCATGAAAAACGTTCTGAAAAAGCTTTGGCAGGCACTTTGCATCCTTTGGGAAGACGTCATGATCGGTCTGAAAATACTTTTTTACGTCTTGGTTATCATATTTTTTCTGTTCGGTGTGATTGCATTGTTTTCAGGAGGTCCTGAACTTGGTATCGTTCTGATAATTGTTAACTTTTTACTTTTTCTGCTTCTTCGTAAACTGGACCATGTCGCAGACTTGAAATTTGAGGAAGAGTTCAAGGAAATCACACGTAGAAATCGTGAAGAGTCAGGTGTGCAGGAACAGCAGTGCAAGGAGAGAAAAGACCTTGGGGGATGAAGATCCGGGCGATGGATTCTTCCTGTATATGTATGAGACAACAGGTATTTTTAAACATCAATAAACAATAACAGTTAAATTCTTATAGAACAAGGAGGTAACGAAATGAATCTGGAATTAATCGGTGATGCAGGATCTCAGCTGGCGAAAATTCACCTCGGAAATGGTGAGGTCGCTAAAATTGAAAATGGCGCAATGGTTTATATGCAGGATGTGAAGCTTGAAGGAAAGCTGAACAGCAGCAAGAAGGGTCTCGGCGGTCTTCTCGGCGCAATCGGAAGAAGTCTTGTCAGCAATGAGAGCATGTTTATTACGCAGGTTGTTGGTACGGCTCCGGAAGGCGTTGTTGCAATTGCCCCCTCAGTTCCCGGAAAGATTGCAAAGCTTGAGGTTGGTGCAAAACAGTACCGTTTGAATGATGGAGCATTCTTTGCCTGTGATGATTCCGTAAACTACAAGATGCAGAAGCAGAATATCAGCCAGGCGGTATTCGGAGGATCTGGCGGACTGTTTGTTATGGAGACAGAAGGACAGGGAGATCTGCTGATCAGCGCATTCGGCGATCTTATTGAGCTGGAGTGCACACCTGTGAAGCCGATCACCATTGACAATGAGCATGTTGTAGCATGGGATGCAAGTTTGAATTACAGCATCGAGGTAGCGTCCGGAACCTTCGGTTTCACAACGGGCGAGGGACTGGTTAATAAGTTTACCGGGAATGGAAAAATCCTGATTCAAACCAGAAATATTCATTCTCTTGCAGATGCTGTTAAGCCGTTCCTGCCGGATAAGTCGGATGGAGATTGAGCGTTAGAAATTTCAGACTGTAGACAAAGGGCGTGTGAAAAAACGAAAAGTTTTTTCACACGCTCTTCCTGTCATTCTTAGGAAGGAGAAAACTGATTTTTTCAATCAGAAATATGAAAAAGAAACGTTTGTGCTGATCGTTTCTATATTTTTGATACTACGCTGAATTTGTGATAAAGATTTGCTCAGTCTATGAACATTCTGTGACCCCTCTGAAAAAAACAGCCCGCCTGCCGGGGAGGCGCAGACGAAAGAAGACTGGGCAAAGAGAGACCCGTCCCATTCCGTCAATTCCCGTATTGTTTACATGTGGTGCCTTTAAAAATACACATTCTGCCTTTATAATGTAGCTATGCAGGAAGTAAAGCTGGAGAGAGAGGAGTTTTTTCCGGTTCTCCGGCATTAATAAAAACGGGGAGGGAAAATGCATGGAAAAATTGAGACAGGCAGACCGTGACATCCTGCTCTGGATTCAGAACAATTTCAGAAACAGATATGCAACGGTTTTCTGGAAGATTATGACCGCACTGGGCAACCTCGGAATATTCTGGTTCGCGGTCTGTGCGGTCATGTGGTTTATGCCGCAGTACAAAAGGACAGCTGAGACAGCACTGGCATCTCTTGCAGCCTCTGCCGTCATAATCAGCCTGGTTTTGAAGCCGATCTTTCACAGGGTTCGTCCGTATGACACGCATGAGGTCCTGATTCCGCTGATCCCTCATCCGAAGGATCTTTCATTTCCATCTGGCCATACTGCTGCCTCCTTTTCGTGCGCAGTCGTATTTATGCTGCGAGTTCCGGCACCCGCAGGAATCCTCTTCCTTGTGATTGCCGCGCTCATCGCGTTCTCCAGAATCTATCTTGGCGTGCATTACCCGACCGATGTCGCGGCGGGCGCCGGAGTCGGTATTCTCTGCGCGGTATGCTGTGCGTGGCTGATACCCGTATAAATAAGATATGCCGCTACACGGATCATTACCACTACACGGATCATTACTGCTATATGGATGATTATCGCTATATGGATCAATGCCACAATGGAGAAGTTTCCGGCACGCACCGGACTGGGATTCGAGGAAGTGATGCGCCAGGAGGTATCCCGTCCGGAAAATCCGGAATTCCGCCTTTTTTGGTTGGGGGCGGAAATCAGCTCAGCTCCGGACATGACCGGGGGTTTTCCGGCGGCTGAACAGCATGCCGCCCAGCAGGCACAGCAGGACGCCGACAATGATGAAGGCGGATCCGGCGGCGAAGGAAAGACCGACGGTTTCGTGGAAGAAGATCACACCCATGATGGTGGAGGTCAGGGGCTGAATCGGGTAGAGTGCCGAGCAGTTGCTTGCCGGAAGGACAGCGAGTCCCTGATTCCACAGAATATAAGCAATACCGGTGCACAGGATACCGAGATATAATAAGCCCGCAATCACACCTCCGTTGATGTGAATCGTCGAATGAGTTACAGCGTGTTCGATCAGTGCGAAGACGAATTCACAAACAGCCGCCACTCCAATGGCATTTCTGGTGATGACGAGCGGATTGTATTTCGCAAGACCCTGACGGGTAAGAACGGAGACGAGAGACCACAGAAGAACAGAGGCAATCGACATCAGTATGCCCGGGAGATTGATGTTTCCGCCGGTTCCCAGGATCAGATAAACGCCGAATACCGCCAGAAGGATTCCGATGATCTTACTTCCGGTGAGCTTCTCATGAAGAATCGGTACTGCCATAAGAGATATGGTAACCGGGCACATAGAATTGATCAGCGAAGCCATTGATGAGCCTGCGTACTTGGTGCCCATCAGCTGGATGCCGACGCCGATTGCATAGCCGAACACGCCCATCAGAATGACGTATTTCCACCCTTGCCCGTCAATCCTGGTACTTCGTCCCTGTTCATCCGTCCCGTTGGCATTCCATTTCCGGCTTCCGGTCTTCACGATGATACTCAGGGCAGCAAAGGCAATCGTAAAACGGCAGAACATGACGGCAAAGGTCGGCATATATCGCAGGACGACCGAACTAACCACGTAAAGACTCCCCCACAATACAAACACAAAGATAAGACCCAGATAGGCGGCAGTATTTTTTTCACAATAATTCCTCCTCATGATTTCACAGACCTCTATATTAACACAATGAAAACAGAATGGAGCGTCTTTCTTTATGTTTTGTTTTCCTTTACTTGTGGATGGAGATACTAATGGGCGGTATTTGATGGAGATATGGAGAGACAGATATGAAGCTGGCGATAATCGGAACCGGAAAAATAGTACAGGAAGCTCTTTATGCAATAGATTCTTTGCGCAGCATTGATACCCGTGCCATCTTCGGAAGAGCGCACAGCCGGGAGAAGGCGCGAAGTCTCGCGGATCAATACAGGATACCGGAGGTGTATACCGATTACGAAATGCTCCTGGAACAGTCAGACGCGGATACGGTATACATCGGTCTGATCAACAGCGTACACTATGCTTACGCGAAGGAGGCATTGCTTCACGGGAAGAACGTGATTCTGGAGAAACCGTTTGTCCTTGAGAGCAGTCAGGCGGAGGAACTGCGCGATCTGGCCAGGGAGAAAAATCGAATCATTCTGGAGGCTGTCACTGTGCTGCACAGCGCTGTCTTCCGGAAAATGCGGGAATGTCTTCCCGGTATTGGAGCCCCAAAGCTTGTCCTCTGTAATTATTCTCAGTATTCCCGCAGCTATGATGCGTATCTGAACGGTGTGATTGCTCCCGTGTTTGACCCGGCGCAGTACGGCGGGGCAGTGAACGATCTCGGGGTATATACGATTCACTACTGTGTCGGCCTGTTCGGAATGCCGGAGGATGCGGCGTATTTCCCAAACAGGGGCTATAACGGGGTGGACACTTCCGGAGTTCTTGTCCTGACGTATCCCGGCTTCATCTGTGTATGCGCGTCCGCAAAAGACTCGGACAGCCCGGGTTTCATCACTGTCCAGGGAGAAAAGGGATGGATGCGTGCAGACGGGAAGCCGAACGTGCCGGAAAAGCTGACGATTCAGACGCTTGATCAGGGAAATCCGTCGGTCAGTACAGATGCGGCGGGCGCGACTGTGCGGAAATCCATTGTAAAGGATTATTTACCGCCTGCAGTCCGGCACCGTATGACGCAGGAATTTGCGGACTTCGCAGAGATTATTGACGGGAAGGAGAATGCGGTAGCGGACGAACTGATGGAGGAAACCATTCAGGTGGTGAAGGTCCTTGAGATGGCAGGCATGCAGGATCACATGCGTTCATGATCCAGAATGCCGCATGTCCCTTGCCAGGATTAATACAAATAGGGGAATTTGTTTATGAAAAGATTCACAATTTTTCTAACCACCGCCATAAGTATTTCACTGTTATCCGCTTGCGGAGATCGTCAAACATACGAAAACCATACATCTGAACCGATGAAAGAGCAGCCAACAGCCACGCCTGAACCTACTGAAGAAATACCAACGGTCACACCCGAACCTTCTGAAGAGACACCAACGGTCACACCCGAACCTACTGAAGAAACACCGACAGTCACACCTGAACCTACTGAAGATTCACAGACAGATGAAATATGGTGGCGTTCTATCACAATCACGACAACCGCACCAGCTCCAGAAGACACAAATCCATACGGCTACAACATGAGTCAGTATTCTGATGGAGAAGATTTATACGATGATAATGAAGATGATTTCGAGGACGAAGAAGAAGCAGAAGATTATTATGATGATTATGGAGAATAAATAATGTATTATGAGGATTTTCAGATTCAGGATATCAGTCCTGATGATTTATGATCATGCGGGCTGTATCTCGTGACTGCTCGATGGCTTTGTCGTAATTGACACATCGACCATTCAAACAGATTTGCATCCCACAGACCTTCTCTAATTTTTGTGCTAAACAGAGAGAATAAAAAAACAGTTTTTTTCTCATAGGTTGACTTCTAATAAAACGTGCAGTTAGAGAAAAGCTGCGTGCAGTACAACGGCCCAAAAGCTTGAAAACACTCGATAATTCCTCCTGTGCAAAAAGCTGGAGAACCATCTGAAATGATATTTTGTCTGCCTTGGCCTGATTCTTTAACCTGGTCAGCACAGATGCAGTCATATTTTTTACAGCCATATTCCCAGTACCTCCCGAACCTTTTTCTCGACATGCAGCTCTTTGGCATACTTCATGAGCCTTGCGGTTGATTTTTCCGGATCACTTACATATCTCTGTACAGCAGTATTAAAAACTTCTCCATCGACTTTATTCCGATGAAGAAGCAGATCACACATCGTACGTTCTCGATCATAGACTTTTATTTTTTGCCCATCGATTTCTGTTTCACTAATTCCGATAAGATAGCGCTCTTTTCGAATAAAATGCGGCTTAACAATCGGGTATTCAATATAAAAGCGCGTCCGGGTACTTGTGCTTTCTACAGCTATATGCCATGCGGATGGTGTTCTATCGGTATACCCGTAATGCTCCAGCGCACTTTCCATACAAAGAACTCCATCAGGAAACAGAACTGCAAGAGTCGGGATATCAGAAAAAGAATTATCTCCTGCATACTGATAATATCCTCTACGTATCTGCTCAATCTGATTTGCGGCCAGCAGCTCCTGTATTTTTTTGTAGTAAAATCCTTCCTGCTTCAGTTCTGCAGTTCGCATTATTCCACCATGTTTCTCGAAGATTGCTGCCAGAGATTCCGCCATTTCCTCACCTCCATTTGCAAACCATACAACTCTGAATATGATGTTGTATAGTTTGGTAAAAACAGTATAGCCAATGGTATCCGAAAAGTCAATTATCAGCCAGTTCTTTTGTAAGCGGTTAATCGTCAGTACCTGTTGAACTCGGCTAATATTTGAGATGATCAAGTCAAATAAATCTAGGATTTTTTTGACTTTCCCAAAGGAGGCTGGGTATTAATGGACAAGATCACTTCCAATGTTCGACGCAGTCAGTGGTTTGACATCATTCATGCGTGTAATACCAGCGGTCTTACTTGGAAGTCGGCAGCTTCAAGTGGCCTCGAAATACCAAAGAGCTTGCTGAGATTTCACCGGAGCAGTTTCATCGTCTGCTTGACGGTTTTGTTGTGATTGACACATCGACTGTTCAAACGGATCTGCATCCCACGGACCTCCTCCAGGGCAGTCAGGCGGAGGATGCAGTGTATTTTCCGAACAGGGGCTATAACGGGGTGGACACTTCCGGAGTTCTTGTCCTGACGTATCCCGGTTTCACTTGTGTATGCGCTGCAGCAAAAGATTCAGACAGCCCGGGTTTCTTCAGCGTCCAGGGAGAAAGGAAAATTTAATTGGGAGTAGAGATTTTCTCCCAACGGCAGAGAATATCTCCCAAAACAATAAATGAAATGGGAGATAAATATTCGCCTTGGGTGTTGATTCCGCTTACCCTGCTGCTCCCGCTTCGTTTCGGAATTATGGGAGTATTGCTTGCGGGACCTGTTGCTGATTTTTCAGCGTTTATGCTATCTGTTGTACTGGTGGGTATAGAATTAAAAAAACAAAAAAATGACATGTAAACAACAGCCCTATGTGAAAACATTCTTTTTCCGCCGTTAAGTAATCAAGAAGCAAAAACTTAAAAACCGTTGCGATAAATTTTATAAATTCACCACCACAATCTGCGCAAAACATGAGTCCGGTTAACGGATTTGCTTTGCCCTGTGCTATTGGGCGGTGCTTGGTCTCTCTGATTTTCTGAACCACATACCAGGTGTCTTCATCAACAATAGCTTCCTGCGTATCTCTGAATATCATCCAGTCCTCCGGATTAGTATATTGGGAATGCTTGTCTTCGCAAGATAGTAGGATGGACGCTCAACCTTTTCGTTTGTGAGTATTCTGGCAACCTGCATCGGTCCATTCCCTTCAATAATTAACTGGAAAATACGTCTTACCACAGCAGCGGCTTCTTCATCAACAAGCCAGTGGTTGTTATCTTCCGGGTCTTTTTTGTATCCGTAGATGGCATTAGAAGTCAGATGTTTGCCTTCCATACCCTTGTTGCGAAGTACAGACTTGATTTTTCTGCTGGTATCACGCACATACCATTCATTCATAATGTTTAAGAATGGTGCAAATTCATTGGATTCAGAATGTGTGCTGTCAACACCATTGGAAATGGCAATAAAGCGGACGCCTTTTTCTCGGAATAAAACCTCCGTATAAAAGCCTACTTCCAGATAATTTCTGCCGATTCGACTCATATCCTTGACGATAACACATCCGATTTTTCCTTCTTCAATGTCGGCAGTCAACCGCTTCCAATCCGGTCTGTCAAAGTTAGTACCGCTATATCCATCGTCGGTATAGTGTGCAAGGTTCGTAAACCCCTGTTCTTTGGCATACTTTTCAAGCATTTTCTTCTGGTTTACAATGCTGTTGCTGTCCCCATTCAGTTCATCATCTCGTGACAGTCTTTCGTAAAGTGCTGTTATTTTGTTGTTGTCCGGTCTCTTCATAAAATCTCCTTTCCGAGGTAGCAATACCTCTGTGACCGGGCATCTATGGATGAATTTATTCTATCATACAGGGTCACTGCTATATAATCTTGTGATTCGGGAACAGATTTTCTAAAAATGACCATAAAAATGACAGGGCATGTAACCCTGTCATAAAGTTAGAAATTGTTCCTTCACTTATAGGAGAAATTCGAGGGGATAAACGGAACTGTTTTTTTCTAAACAATAGTATGTAAATGTTTACGACAAACTGCGATTTTCCTACGATTCATCATATCTTATTTATCAGTTTTTCTATTAACGAATTCACTTCCTCCGGTGCATCGGTATTTGAATTATGTCCTGCATTTTTAATCCATGCAATAGGAATTCCAGTATTTTTATGCCATGCATTATTGTAACGAATACAAGAACCGGCATGATCTTTTTCTCCACATATCAGTTGAGCCGGACAGTTTATCCTGTATGGAAGATTAGTTTCCATTGCTTCTGCCAATATTCTAAAACCATGACCTGCGATTTTGGCATATCTTTTTTGGTCACCATCGTAGATCATCATAATATCATGCATTAATTTTCTACCATATTCGGATGTAGCCACACCATTTGTTCCCGTTTTCAATAATGATTTCCAAGGATAGTATCTATATACTGGCTCCATTTTTTTCAGAAGCCACAGCTCGATTCCTGTTACATATTTTCTTTGTAAAGGAGCAGAATCAATAGAAATAAATCCTTTCAGCTTGTTGGGAAATAATTCTGCATACGCTTGACCAACATAACCTCCCATGGATTGTCCTATAATCACTGGATACCGAATGTTTTCCAAGCTCAAAATATCATCAAGCCATTTCGCTTTATCCGACAAAGAAAAATTAAATTCAAACGGCCAGGATTTTGCATGACCAGGTGCATCCCATACAAAAACATTATATATGCCTTCAAAGAATTCAATTTGTTTATCAAATAGTCTATGGTCGGCAGTTAAACCTGGAAGGAAAATCAAGGTTGCTTTTTCTGGATCTTGTCCCAGATTTATCCAATAATGAATACATCCACTTTGCGTTTTATATATCTTTTCATTCATTGCAAACACTCTTTCAAATTCAAGTTTTCTTTATTATAGTACTGATTAAAACGTGATACAACATATAAGAAGGACGGGACTAAATAAATGTCCTGTCCATATCATTATGCTATGAATATATCAGTTGTCAGGGCTCCAGCCTATCCGCAAATACAGTTCATAATCACGCTTATCATCAGAAGCTCCATGCGGAAGCGAAACGGCATTTATTATTATGTATATCCGTGTGTGTACCGGGATAAAAAACTGACCTGCCTTGCCTATGCAACGTCGAAAAGTCCGTTAGGGCCATTTACTTATCAGGGGATAATTATTGATAATGCCAAATGCGACCCGAAATCCTGGAATATACACGGAAGCAGAGCCGGGAACCTATGAAATCAAAGTAACCTGTAAAGGAGATGTGGTACTGCATTCCGTGACCATTCAGTAAAGGAAATGCAAACCTATTTTTACAATAAATAACTCAAAACTATAATACGAAAAGAAAAATATATGCTATCTTTATCCAAAAGAGAAAGATTGGCAGGAGGATGAAACATGGAAACAGCAAAAATAAAAGAATTGGTCTCCAGAATGACTCTGGAGGAGAAAGCATCTTTGTGTTCCGGGCTTGATTTCTGGCACACAAAAGGAGTGGAACGTCTCGGAATCCCTTCGGAAATGGTCTCAGACGGACCTCACGGACTCCGCAAGCAGGACGATAAAGCAGACCATTTGGGAATCAACGACAGCATTCAGGCTGTTTGCTTTCCAGCGGGATGTGCAACCGCATCCAGCTTTAACCGTGAGCTGGTGACAAAACTTGGAGAAACACTGGGGGAAGAGTGTCAGGCAGAAAATGTAAGCACAATCTTAGGCCCGGCTATGAACATTAAGCGTTCCCCGCTGTGCGGACGTAATTTTGAATACTATTCAGAGGACCCACTTGTGTCAACGGAAATGGCAGGTGCGCTTGTCCACGGCGTCCAGAGCAAACATATCGGAACAAGTCCGAAGCATTTTATGGCAAATAACCAGGAATATCACCGCTTAACAAGCTCTTCAGAAATGGATGAACGCACCATGCGTGAAATTTACCTTGCTTCTTTTGAAGGAATGGTAAAGAAGGAAAAGCCGTGGACCATTATGAACGCATACAACAAGCTGAACGGCACATACCTTTGTGAAAATAAAGAAATGCTCACAGATGTGCTCCGCAAGGAATGGGGATTTGACGGCTATGTAATGACAGACTGGGGTGCGATGAATGACCGTGTGGAAGCTCTGAAAGCAGGCTGCAATCTGGAAATGCCGTCCTGTGAAGGCGCTACGGATGTGGAAATTGTTGCCGCAGTACAGGACGGAACACTGGATGAATCTGTACTGGACAAGTCCTGTGAAGAATATTTGAATGTTATTTTCAAATATGAGGAAAACAGAGACAAAAACGCGGTATTTCAGCATGAAAAAGACCATGAGACAGCCCGGGAAATCGAAGAGGAGTGTATTGTGCTTCTGAAAAATGAGGATGCGCTTCTCCCGTTGTCCGCAGACAAAAAGGTGGCTTTTATCGGCAAATACGCCGAGGAACCACGCTATCAGGGCGGCGGAAGTTCCCACATCAACAGCTTTAAAACAGAATCTGCAATGGACGCCGTAGAATTTCTCGCAACTGTAAAAAAGGAAAACATCACATTTGCCAAAGGCTTTGATGATGTTGAGGATAAAGTGGATGAAGCATTGGCTGCAAAAGCCGTAGAGGCTGCTGCTAATGCGGATGTGGCGGTAATCTTTGCCGGACTGCCGGACAGCTTTGAATCCGAAGGGTATGACCGGAAGCATCTTGGGATGCCGAACTGCCAGAACGCACTGATTGAAGCGGTGGCGGAAGCACAGCCGAACACCATAGTTGTGCTTCACAACGGCGCTCCGATAGAAATGCCGTGGCTCGGAAAAGTAAAAGCCGTGCTGGAAGCCTACCTGGGCGGACAGGCTGTGGGCGGCGCAGTGGTCAATGTGCTTTACGGAAATGCAAATCCAAGCGGACGATTGGCGGAAACATTCCCACTTCGGATACAGGATACGCCGTGCTATTTGAATTACGGCGGAGAACATGACAAATCGGTTTATTCAGAGGGCGTATTTGTGGGATACCGCTATTACACATCCAAAGAAATGGAAGTCCTGTTCCCGTTCGGATACGGATTGTCTTATACGACCTTTTCTTACGGCAATCTTACGGTGGACAAAAAGGAGTTTAAGGAAAGTGAAAAACTGCTGGTATCCGTAGACGTAACAAATACAGGCGCATGTACAGGAAAGGAAGTCGTACAGCTTTACGTAGCGCCGAAGGGCGGAACAATCATCCGCCCGGTACGGGAGTTAAAAGCATTTGAAAAAACAGAACTTGCACCGGGTGAGACAAAAACCGTCACCTTTGAACTTGACAGCAGAGCCTATGCATACTGGAATACGGAAATCCATGACTGGCATGTGGAGACCGGAGCCTATGAAATCCAGATTTGCCGGAATGCACAGGAAGTGCTTCTGTCAGAGGAAGTACAGGTAGAATCAGAAACCGTCCTGCCGAAAGTGTATACCCTCAATTCCACAATGGGAGAAATCATGGCAGACCCGAAAGGAAAAGCCATATTGGAACAGGCAATGGGTGAAATGGAAGGAATGGACGGCGAGAGTACAGAGGAACAGATGCAGGATGATTCCGGAGTGATCAATGACGAGATGATGGCGGCAATGATGGAAGCCATGCCGCTCAGACAGATGCTGAGTTTTGTACCGGGAGTGACAAAGGAAGCACTGAACCAGCTTGTTGCAGCGCTAAACGCAGCAGAATAAACATACAGATCTACAAAAAAATACCGGGACAGGGGATTCAAGTTTCCTCTGTCCCGGAGTTTTTTTGAAAAATTGTGTTACAAAATTATAATAATAAACTTATATTTATAATACGGAATACTCTTCAACTGTTAGAATATTTAAAAAATGAACAAGCTGCATTAGGGAGGTCCGTATGAAAAAAATATCTTTAAACCAGAATTGGCAGTTTGCCAAAGGAACCATAACAATGATGGAGTTAATGATGGGAGACGCAGGAAATATAGAAAATATTGATTTGCCCCATGATGCCATGATTTATCAGGAAAGAACTCCGGCAACTGCGAATGCACATCAGACAGGATTTTATCCGGGCGGTGAATATACTTACATGAAAAAGTGGGAGATTCCGGAAGCGTGGAAGGGATGTACAGTTGTTTTGGAATTTGAAGGTGTTGCAGATACCTGCCGTATTTATATGAACGGGGATCTTGTAACAGAGCATGTGAATCCATATACAGGCATTTTTGCAGACGTCAGCGGTTATCTGAAGTATGGACAGGAAAATGAACTGAAAGTAGAAGTATGCAGTATAGAGCAGTCCAGCCGCTGGTATAGTGGCGCGGGGTTATACCGTCCTGTGTATGCATGGGTGGGAAAGACTGTGCATATTCCTGCTCAGGGGGTGCGTGTTACAACAAGAGAAGCTGACTGTGAGGCGGCAGTCGTGGAAGTAGAGGTTCCAATCTGTAATCGGGGAATGGTTTCCGAAACAGTACAGGTGGAAATTACATTGACCGGACCGAATGGGGCGGAAGCAGCCGCAGAGCACATACCGGTAACTGTTTTTGGAGAAAGCACGCAGATGTGCTGTCAGCGTTTGCTTGTAGAACATCCTGCATTGTGGAGTGATGAAACACCAAATCTATACTCCTGCCGGATTACAATTTCTGAGGATGAGAATCCAATAGACAGTGTAAATATTTCAACAGGAATCCGTACACTTCGACTGAATGCAAAACAGGGGCTGTTAGTGAACGGTAAACCAACGAAACTGAGGGGAACCTGTATTCACCATGATAATGGGATTATCGGAGCGGCAACATTTCCGGATGCGGAGTATCGGCGCTGCCGCCAGATGAAGGAAGCCGGATTTAACGCTCTTCGAAGTGCACATCATCCGATGAGTAAGGCAATGTTGGAAGCCTGTGATAAACTGGGGATGCTGGTGATGGATGAACTGAGTGATATGTGGACTCGGACAAAGAATCCCCATGACTATGCAAATTATTTTCCGACACATTGGAAGCAGGATGTGTGGGACATGGTGGAAAAAGACTATAATCATCCATGCGTGATTTTGTACTCGACCGGAAATGAGATTCCGGAGGCGGGCACTCAAAAAGGGGCAGAATGGAATCGGAGGATTCATGCAGAAATGAAACGGCTGGATGCCACACGCTATACGACGAACGGAATCAATGGTCTGATGGCAGGAAATGACCGAATGGGCGAAATTATGTGCCAGGCTACAGGGATGACTCCGGAGCAGCTTGAAGCGATGCAGCAGCCGGATGAGCAGAAGCGTGGAGGCGCAGATGAAATCAATGGGATGGCTGAGGTTATGGTGGGACCGCTGGCAGATGCGATTGCCACCAGTCCGATTCTGGAAGAAATGATAGGAGAATTTGCTGCGGCAAATGACATTGCCGGATATAATTATCTGACGGCATTACATGAAGAAGATCACATACGTCATCCGAATCGGGTTGTGCTTGGCACAGAGACTTTTCCGGCGGACATTGTTCATTTGTGGGATATCGTAAAGCGCAATCCACATGTGTTAGGAGACTTTACATGGACCGGATATGATTATCTGGGAGAGGCCGGATGCGGTATATTCCATTATAATGGAGGAGTGAATTTTTCAGCGCATTGGCCGGACAGACTGGCAGGTATCGGTGACATTGATATTCTTGGTGATCGTAAACCAATCAGTTATCTACGGCAGGCAGTATTTGGAATTGGCCATGCACCATCTATCGGTGTACTTCGGATGGATAAGGCAGGAATTGAAGTCGGAAAAACACCGTGGATGTGGAAGGATAACCTTGCAAGCTGGACATGGCCGGGATATGAAGGGGAAACAGCAAGTGTGGATGTTTATGCCAATGCAGATGAGGCAGAACTGTTCTTGAATGGGGAAAGTCTGGGACGAAAGTCGATTGGCGGAGTATATGTTGTGACGTATGAGGTACCTTATCATCCGGGAAAGCTAGAGGCAGTCAGTTATCTGAACGGAGTGGAGGCAGGCCGGGCTGTCTTACAGACAGCAGGGAAAGCGGTGAAGCTTAAGGTTGAAGCCGACCGGAATGAACTTCCTGCTGACGGAGAAAGTCTTACTTTCGTAAAAATCAGACTGGAAGACGCAGCAGGAAATTTCAATCGTCGGGAAAGTGCAACAGTTACAATTAAAGTAGAGGGATGTGCTGCATTGCAGGGATTCGGAAGTGCAGACCCGAGCTGCGAAGGAAGTTACCAGTCTCATACATGGAATACCTATGACGGCAGTGTAATGGCAGTAATCCGGGCTGCAAAATGTTCGGGGAAGGCAGTCGTAACCATTTCAGCGGTAAATTTTGCAGAAGAAAAACTCGTTCTGAACATCAAATAGAAAGATGCCCCGCCTGGTATATTAGTAGATTTTGTGGGTCTGATTCCGATACTGTGTCGGAGTCAGACCATATTTTTTCTTAAATACAGTCTGAAAGTAAGACTGACTGGAAAAACAAAGATAGTTACTGATTTCGCTTAATGTCTTATCCGAATATGTCAGGAGACTTTTTGCCTCTTCCAGCTTACACCGCATAATGAAGCTGCAGACATCGAAGCCGAGCTCTTTTTTGAACTTGTTTGTCAAATAAGAGCGGCTTCTTCCGATATGCTCAGCTACATCGCCAACCTGAATGGATTCGTTGATGTGGTGAGTAATAAACTGAATACACTCAAATATTTCCAGAGACATTCCCTGAGGAATTTTATTTTGCGAAACCCGTTCCGTAAAATCAATCAGCATAGAATAAGACAAGGTTTCAATGTGGGAAATATTCTGCAGCTTTTCACATTCACGGATATATACATCGGCAAGCTGGTAAGCCTGTTCCATATCCATTCCTCCGGCAATGGCACTTCTTGTAACAATTGCAACAGTTGTAATGAAAACATTCTTTTCCTGCCGGAGGGAGTTGTCAGCCATAAGACCACCCGATAATTCGGAGGGGGTGTTTAACAATGTTTTCATTTTTTCGACGTCTCCATTTTGAATATACTGCAGAAGTTTCTGTTCAAACTGGTAGGTATTATGAAAATGCTGTTCTTCCTTTGCATTCATCACCTGATTGGAATGTACATTGGAAAACTCGCTGATGCTGCTTAT
Source organism: Bilifractor sp. LCP21S3_A7 (assembly GCF_052118825.1). Taxonomy (NCBI): domain Bacteria; kingdom Bacillati; phylum Bacillota; class Clostridia; order Lachnospirales; family Lachnospiraceae; genus Bilifractor; species Bilifractor sp. LCP21S3_A7. The sequence goes on from NZ_JBQKGL010000004.1 coordinate 211,662, forward strand.
GTTTTCCAGATTAAAATGCTGTCCAACAGAAATATATTCATCGTTGAAACACAGGTGAAGCCAGGCAAGTGTCTGGAGAAACTGGTTAAAGGAAATCTGAGGAATATTGACCAGAAATTGGAGTATATCCGGTTTGTGTTCCTGACTGATTGCCCATTCCTGCATGAAAGTGCGAAGTGTAAGATCTGAAATAGGTGTGCTGAATACAGGGCCAATGATGATTACGCAATCAGCATGCTCCGGCTTTATATAACCATAATAGCCGAAGGACTGCGAGATAAAATAGTCCGGGTTTTTTGTGAAATGTCGGAAACCGGACAGGATGCCTTTAAAAACAGACGGATCTTCCAAAATCGAAGGAAAGGAACAGTCATTGTCGGGTGAAGCGTGGTAATAGCCAATCGGTATGGAGGTTGATGCATAAAATAATTCACAAAATGCCTTTAAATCAGTAATCATGGAAGACTCCTCCAGGTAAAACCGTACTTTTAAACTCTCTTTGAAATGGATGTAATACTAATTATAAGGTGTTCTATTTATAAAAACAAGGACAAAATTGAAATATTGTAATCAATATTGTAATACAAAAATTATATGGTTTGATATTTTATAGATAACTCGTAACTGTGAGGGTACTGAACAGTTACGATAACTCAATGAAAGTATTTAAAAGGAGAACTCAACATGGGAATGGAAGATTTTTGGGAACAGCTTCCGACAGGAAAAGAAGATAAACCATTGCTTTTTGAAATGGGACCGCTGGAGTACGATTTTCATGATATTGACGGATTGTATTTTATGCTGGATCGTCGACTATCCGGCTGTCTGCTTATGATGTGGGCAAAGCCGATGAATCCGGATATTCAGGGAACCGTCACCTTAGATAGCAGGGTGGTATCCGGCTGTATCAACCAATATATGGAAGTTATGGGAAATATGTGGGTGCTTGGAATTCCGCTTCGGGGACTTGTGACAGAGTACGGTCGGGAATATCAACTTCACGTGGAAGGTTTTGTGGACATGGATGGGAATGAGATGAATCCGCAGGATTTTACGGTCAGAGGTGTGAAAAAAGTGAAACCGAAGCCGGAAGATGCAGCACATGAACAGATTGCACTGGAAGCCGCCAGGGAGGGAATCGTTCTTTTGAAAAATGAGGCGGAAGTTCTTCCACTGAAGAAGGGAACGGTATTGAATCTGTTTGGCAGAGGTATTCACGAATTTCGTATCGGAGCAGTGGGGGCAGGCAAAATCAATCCTCGCTACAGTGTTAATTTTGTGGAGGCTGTCAGGGAAGGAGAAGCTTATTCACTGAATGAAGAACTGGTTGAATTTTACGGCTGTGACAGGGATGAGATACCGGAGGACGAGATGTTGATGCGTGCAAAGAAATTGTCCGATACGGCAATCGTGTTCCTGACACGTGCAGCAGGAGAAAACCAGGATGCTTCCACGGCGAAAGGGGAATACTATCTGAGCGAGGCTGAAGAAGCACTTATTGCAAAAGTAACGGATACATTTGCAAAGACAATTGTGGTTTTAAATGTCGGATATCCGATTGATGTGACATTTGCAGAAAAGTATGCAGTTGCAGGACTTATATATTCGGGATTTGGTGGAATGCTTGCAGGACCGGCACTTTCGGATATCCTGATCGGGGCTGTAAATCCGTCAGGGAAGCTGCCGGATACATGGGCAAAGGATTATTTTGATATTCCGTCGTCGAAAAATTTCTATGACTGTGTAGATAAAACACGTCTGACAGCAGATGAAAATATATATGTGGATACTTGTTACGAGGAAGACATTTATGTGGGATATCGTTATTTTACAACATTCAGGAAAAAAGTGGCGTATCCGTTTGGCTACGGATTAAGTTATACAGAGTTTTGTATCAGGCAGGAGAATATTCGATTTGACGGGGAAGTACTGGAACTGGATGTATATGTGAAGAATGTCGGGGAAAAAGCCGGAAAAGAAGTTGTTCAGGTTTATGTAGGCAAACCGGAATCAGAACTGGAGCAGCCGGAAAAAGAACTGGTATTCTTTGAAAAAACAAAGGAACTGCTTCCGGGAGAGGAACAGAAGATTCCTGTTCATGTTCCGGTGAAAGTATTGACTTCATATTCGGAAGAAAAAGCGGCGTATATTTTATCAAAAGGATATTACCGTATTTATGTGGGAAACAGTATTGAAGCAGCGGAATGCGGCGGATTCGACGAAGAAGAAACAAGAATAATCAAACAGGTAACCAATCTGCTTTGCTGCGATTACAAATTTACAAGATTATCCAAAACAAATCCGGATGATACATGGCCGACAGGAGCGCATTCCGGAGTGGTCAAAAATAAGTTGACATTTTTGCCTTATGAGAAGAGGAAACATTATCCTGCAAAGTTTGATATGGAGAAACCGGAAGAGAAGGTAACATTTGATGCTGTAAGAAAAAATCCGTCACGTGCGGCTGAGTTTGTGGCACAGATGTCACCGGAGGAACTTGCCCGCATCAGCATCTGTGCCTCGGCAGGGTGGGGAATGGAAGGTATCGGTGAGGCAGGTCGTGTATTTCAGACAGAAGGATATGATTTGCCGGACTTTCCGGTGAGCGATGGAAACAGCGGAGTCAATCTGAACATCAAAAATATTGGAATGCCGTCAGGCGTTACAATCTGTGCTTCGTTCAATAAAGAATTATCGGAAGCAATCGGGTGTGTAATCGGGGAAGAAGCGAAGGCATTGGGCATGCCGCTGGTTCTTGCACCAGCATTTAATATTCACAGAAATCCGCTAAATGGACGACAGCCGGAATATTTTTCGGAAGATCCGTATTTGTCCGGTGTCATGGCCGGATTTTATGCAAAAGGATTGGAAGGAGCCGGGATCGGAAGCTGCTATAAACATTTTATCGGGAACAACTGTGAATCTTCCAGAAAGCGAAATCAGAGTCTGATTTCCGAACGTGCAATCCGGGAAATTTATTTCCGAACTTTTGAATATGCGATGGATGTTCATATGCCAGCCAGCTTTATGACGGCGTATAATGCGGTAAACGGCTGCCCGACAGCAGCGGATGAAGAACTTCTACAGGGGCTTCTCAGAGAAGAAAATGGGTTTGCCGGTTTTGTAATGACGGATTGGACAACCTATGACAGTGTAGATGTGGCAGCAATGGTACAGGCGGGAAACTGCTGGATTACGCCGGGCTCTAATGATGATACATATACCGGTCAGATAAAGAAAGGATTGGAGAACGGTACCATAGACATGGCAAGACTTCAGGAGAATGTTACCGCTCTGATTCGTACAATGGCAAAATTTTCGTAACTGTTCAGTACCCTCACAGTTACAAATTTTCATAGAATAGAAAGAATCAGAAAAACAAAAAGAGAGAGGAAATGCATATGATTCGTGATTTGACAATAGAATACAGAAAAAATCCGATAGGAATCGATGAGAAACCACGTTTCTCATGGAAGTTGGAGAGTGAAAAGCAGGATGTTGTGCAGACAAACTACCAGATTCAGGTTGTCAGCGGAGGCCGGCTTATGTGGGACAGCGGCCGGGTGAAAAGCGACCAATCCGTTCTGGTGCCATATAAGGGTGCTGCATTGAAAGAGATGACTGTTTATCAGGTGCAGGTCAGTGTATGGGATAATTACGGAGAGCTGGGACAGGTGACAGGAAACTTTGAAACCGGTTTGATGAGAGAAGAAAACTGGAATGCAAAATGGATTACCCATACACTTCCGGCTGAAGAGACTGCATGTCCGGTATTTGTCCGCAGCTTTTCTCTGGACAGACCGGTGAAGAGAGCAAGGCTGTATGCGACTGCCTGTGGTGTATATGAGGCATTTATTAACGGAAGGAAAACAGGAGACTTGTTCATGGCTCCGGGCTGGACATCTTATCATCACCGACTGCAGTATCAGACTTATGATATTACGGAACTCCTGGAAAAAGATAATGAGATTACGGTTACTGTAGGAAACGGGTGGTATAAGGGAGAACTCGGGTTTGATGCAAGACCGAATATTTACGGCGACAGAACGGCTTTGCTGGCAATGGTGCGTATCGAGTACGAAGACGGGGAAACTATCTGCATCGGCACTGATACGGACTGGCATGTGGAAACAGGAGAAATTCTGTTTTCCGAGATTTATCACGGTGAGATACAGGATTATACAAAAGAAAGAAGGCAGGTGGGAAAGGCAGTTCTGTTTGAACATACGGATGATATCGGGCAGATTGTGGCGCAGGAATCCGAGCCGGTCCGGGTAACGAAACGGTTTGATGTAAAGGAAAGGATCGTGACTCCAAAAGGAGAATTGGTGTTTGATTTCGGACAGAATATGGCAGGACTGGTAGAAATACGACTTCCAAAACTTATGGGAGACAGATTAGTTATTCGATATGCAGAAACACTGGATAAAGATGGAAACTTCTATACAGAGAATCTGCGGACGGCAAGATGTACAGATACATTCGTATACGGAGAAAAGCAGGTGGGAATGCTTGTGATGCCGCACTTCACTTTCCACGGATTCCGTTATATTTGTGTGGAAGGCGCAGGAACGGAAACAGAGGCATCGGATTTTACGGCATGTGCAATGCACACAGACATGCAGCCGACAGGAACATTCACATCCGACAACACGTTGGTTAACCAACTGCAGAGTAATATACAGTGGGGACAGAGAGGCAACTTCCTCGATGTTCCGACAGACTGCCCACAGAGAGATGAACGGTTGGGCTGGACCGGAGATGCACAGGTATTCTGTGGCACAGCCTCCTATAATTTCCACACGGCATTATTTTTCCGAAAATGGCTGCGGGATATGGCAGCAGAGACCACTCCGGAGTGGGGCGTACCTCATGTTGTTCCGAATATTCTCGGAAATCAGGCGGGAGCAGCGGCATGGAGCGATGCTGCGACAATCATTCCGTGGACGATTTATAAGGTTTACGGGGATAAAGAGATGCTTGCGGAGCAATTCCCGATGATGAAGAACTGGGTGGATTATATACATGCGAGAGTCTCGAAAAACGGATTGTGGCAGAGTGGATTCCAGTATGGAGACTGGCTGGCGCTGGACATAGAATCCGGAAGCACCGACCGGACAGGCGGAACGGACAAATATCTGGTGGCAAATGCTTATTACGCATATTCGACCAGGATTGTGCGGGATGCTGCGGATGCATTGGGGTATGCAGAGGAAGCAAAAGCATACGGTGACTTATATGAAAAAATAGTAGAAGCCATTCATGTGGAATACGTGACAAGAAGCGGACGAATGGTCAGTGAGACACAGACAGCCTGTGTGCTGATGCTGTACTTTGACTTGATAAAACCGGAATTTCGTAATCGGATTTTGGAGACATTGGAGTTAAATATCGGGGCACACCATAATCATCTGACGACAGGTTTTGTGGGTACACCGTATCTGTGTCATTGTTTGTCAGAAAACGGTCTTCACGGGTTGGCGGATGAAATCTTTATGAAAGAGGATTTTCCGGGCTGGCTCTATGCAGTAAAGAAAGGCGCAACGACAATCTGGGAGCGTTGGAATTCCATTCTGCCAAATGGGGATTTTGACGAATCAGGTATGAACTCCCTGAACCATTATGCGTACGGTTCGATTGGAAGCTGGCTGTACGAAAAAGTTGCAGGAATACGCTGTATGGAACCGGGATATAAGAAAATACGGATTCAGCCGACGCTGACAAAGGGAATGACAGAGGTGTCCGCAACTTATGAATCCATATATGGAACAATCGTAAGTGCATGGAGCTGCAGAGAAGGAAAAATCTGCGTGGACGTGCAGATTCCGGCGAATACAACGGCAGTTATCCAGCTTCCGGAGAAAGAAGCGGAATTTACGGTTGGTTCCGGCAGATATCATTACGAGTACAAGACGGATACCAATCTGAAATTCGAGAAATATTCGTTGGAGTCAACACTCGGAGAGTTGGTCGCCGAAGAACTTGGCCGCAGTATGTTTGAAGAAATGGTGCCGGGAATGCTGGAAGACCCGCTGATTAAGTTTGCATTGTCCATGACCATATCCGATCTGCTTATGCAGGATGCGCAGGCAAAGCCAATGTATCTGGCAGTCATTGATGCGCTGAACGCTGCAAATTCAAAATTATAAAAAATAAGCTAAAATTAAAATACGTACAATTAGGAATGTGATATTTTAAGCTTACAGGATATCAAGAAAAAATGTGATACGAAATGAAGGAGGAACACAATGAGTAAAAAACCATTAGGAAAGGACAAATTCGGTGTTCAGAAAGTAATGCGCGTGAAGGATTACTTCGGAGATGCTATGGGACAGTTCGCATTGAATGCGATGTCCACACTGGTAGGACAGCTTACATACTTCTATACGGATAAGGTTGGTATGGCTGCCGGGGCGATTGCAACAATGTTTATTGTCTGTAAGATTATTGACGCATTTACAGACCTGATTATGGGAAATATCATTGACCATACAAAACCGGGAAAAGAAAAATATCGTCCGTGGCTTTTGAAAGCGGGAATTCCGGCAGGTATTGTAATGGTTCTGATGTTTACGGTGCCGAAAATAGGAGATATGGGACAGATTATTTACGTGACAATAACGAACATTCTTCTGACAGCAGTATTATATACGGCAATGGCAATCCCTTATAACTCGCTTATGACCGTTCGTACGAACAGCCAGGAAGAACGAGGCATCATGGGAACATGGAGAGCGGCGACCGGTTATGTGGCAGGTATGATATTTGCAATCTGTATGATTCCGATTACGAATGCACTGGGCGGAAACCAAAACGCATGGATTAAATTTGGCTTTATCATGGGAATTATTGTAATACTGGCAGCCTTGATTTGTTATGCAACAAGCCGTGAGACAGCAACAGAGGCAGGAGCGGTAGTAGAAGCGAAAGAAGAGGATGAAGAAGTGATTCCGTTTAAGGAAGCGCTTGGAAAGCTGTTCCACAACAAATACTGGGTGATTGTTCTTGTGGTGAATCTGCTCTCATGCATTATATATGGTCTTACAGCGGGTGCGGGAGTATATTACTGTAAATGGATTTTCGGCAATGACAACCTGGTCGGCGTTCTCGGAGGAATCGGAATGATTCCGACCCTGTTAGGATTCATATTTGTAGGACCGATGATTAAGAAACTTGGTGTTGTGAAAACGCTGCTGGTGAGCTTTGCAATGGGTGCAGGAGCAAATATACTGCTTCTCTTCACAAAAGACATCTTTTTCTGCTACGCATTATTCGGAAGTATTACAACATTTGCAACCATTCCGATGATGTGTCTGGTTGGAGTTATGACGGCAATGTCAATTGATTATAATGAATATAAATATGGTGTAAGAATGGTAGCAACCTCCAACAGTGCATCCAGCTTTGGCGGTAAAGTGGGAAGCGGGCTCGGAACATCTATTATCGGCTGGTTCCTTGCGGCAGTCGGCTATGATGCTGCACTGACTGCAGCGCCGGCAGCTACAAAAATGGCAATTTACGGATTCACTATTGTAACACCGTTAGTGATATTTGTTATTATGTTTATTCTTGTAAGCAAGTTTGATCTGGAAAAAACACTTCCTGCGATGAAAGAAGAAATTGCAAAAAGAAAAGCACAGAATGCCTAAAAAAACGCCAAAAAGCTTCCTGTATAATTTAAATAGGTCAAGAGATTGACAAAAAAATACCTCAAGTAAAATTAGATTATTACTGACCGGCAAGTTGGTAAAATCTAACGAATACAAGAGGTATCTACAATGAATATTAAAGGTTCAAAGAAGAAAAATCAAGTTTTATCAGTAAATAAGAGATTCAACAGTAACGGATTTTATTCAGTGTATTGAGTGTGAATATAGCAAAAATTGCCGCTTAGTTTAGCAGACTGGGGCGGCTATTTTTGTGTCTTATTGCTTCCTATTGTGTATCCGAGACTGAAAGCTGTCAAGTATAGGCTAATAACAGCAATCAGACCTTCAAGCGTCAACATTGGCATCCCCTCCTTTAGCAAGATTTCCGTCAGCCGAGCTGGGGATTTCTATGTAATCGGAGGGGTGCTGAGTGCCGGTGGCACTCGTTTAGCACCGACCGTAACGGAGTGTAGACCACAGTCCCTCCGTAGAAGGACTAACCGCCTACCGTGTAGGTAGCACCCATAGAACGATCATAACAACCTGTGAGTGTATATGCAATCCTAAATTTGTTTTTATTGAGTGTTCACCAAAGAAGTTGTGATAACAGTATGATAACAAAATAATTCAAAATCAGAAAAACGCTCCGGATTTCCGGCTGAAAATGATAATAAAAAGACAGAAATATACGAAAAAAACGTCTTAATATGCAAGACCGATACCGTTTGAGAGGACGAACCACTTCCAGGGGCGAACCGAATTCATCGGGATGATTGATTCCACTCTTGTGGAAGCAGACTTCATCCTGAACAATCCGCAAAAAAATGTCATCTCCGAGGAGCATATCATTCCGGAAGGAAAAGATGTGGAAGCAGTCTGCCATCTGCCGTTTGTGGATGACAGACTGCATCGTCATGATCATCTTGAAATTGATTATGTATACAGCGGATGCGCCGGGCTGCAGACAGAGGATAACACCTATATCCTGAAGGAAAATGAACTCTGCATCATTCCTCCCGAGATGCTCCATAACCTGACAGTGGATGATGAGGAGAGCATCGTCATCGGGATTATGGTACGCATGTCAACATTCGATACGATCTTCGGAAATGTATTGGCCATGGATGATCTTCTCGCAAGATACTTCAAAAATATTCTATATAATAAGAACAACCGCCATAGCCTGCGTTTTCACATTTCTCCGGAAGATGAACTGTTTTCAAAGCTGATTCAGGACATCATCCTCGAAGCACACAGCTCTGCACGGTATTCCGGAGCAATAGCCAACTGCCTGATACAGGAGATGTTCTTCCTCCTTCTTCGCGAATACAGCAGCACAGCCACCTATTTCACCCGGGACGAATTTATGTCAGGCCAGAGCCAGTTCCTGATGATACTGGAATACACACAGAAACATTACGACACGGTAAGCCTGGAATTCCTGTCCCGCTTCTTTAACTACAACGAAAGCTACCTGAGCCGCATGTTTAAAGAGAAAATGAACATGAACTTTAGTGAGCTTCTGATGAACATACGAATGAAAAAGGCAACAGACCTTCTGAAAAACACACGCTACAGCATTGCGGACATCTCCGAGATGGTGGGGTACACCTCAGTCGATTACTTTACAAAAGCATTCAAAAAAACCTACCAGCTCACACCTTCCAGATACAGGAAATCTTCCTGACGGCAATCAGATGATGGACCATCGTTCCGGGGGGATCTGCCGGGGTTGTGAAGAGCCGGATGACATTGCGGAGAAGCTTCGGATGGAGCTTGGCATCAAGCTCATCAACGATCCCCAGACGCCCCTCCTTCAGGGCCATCAGGATAACAGGGAGCGCGGCAAACAGCTTGCTGAAACACATTTGATTTTTCAAAGGCATCTCTTCGGAGATGTCTTTCTTTTTGCCATTTTTAAGGAGGTGAGCGTCGTATGGCTGGCTCTCGTATTAAAGAAATCACAATAGAAATAGACGGCGATACCACAAAACTCACCACGGCTTTGAAAAAGGTCGATAAGCAGATCAGGGACACACAGAGCAGTCTCCAGGATGTGAACAAGTTGCTCAAAATGGATCCGGGGAATGCCGATCTTCTGGCGCAGAAGCAGAATATCCTCTTTGCTTTTTTTTATTATACGCAAAATAATCTTTTGTGGTGTATCTTTAGATACAGAAAAAATGATATTACAGCGCTATACTTGTATCGGAAGGCGAGAGGAGGATGTCAGAATGATACGAAAGATCATCCATATAAATGAGGAAAAATGCAATGGCTGCGGCACTGACCAACATGCCGCTGATCGATGAAAAGCTTGGCAATATCGCTGCGGTAGTATTGAACGATGTAAGAAAGAACGGAAAGAAAAGTGATTTTGAGGAGGAGAAACATGAGAAAACATGTAAAAGGAAATGTCAGTTGGGTCGGCTATATTGACTGGGAACTGGAAAGCTCCCATGGGGATGACTATTCCATCATGAACGGCTCCAGCCAGAACGCTTACTTGATTGAAGAGGAAAAGACGGTCCTGATCGATACTGTATGGACGCCTCACCGTTTTGATTTTGTGGACAATCTGAAGAAAGAGATCGACCTTCATAAGATCGATTTCATTGTGGCAAATCATGGCGAGTGTGACCACTCCGGTTCTTTGACGGCTCTCATGGATGAGATCCCGGACACGCCCATCTACTGCACTGCAAATGCCGTTAAAAGCATTGAGGGACAGTATGGTAAGCGCGGCTGGAACTTCCATGTGGTAAAAACCGGCGACAGCGTGGATATTGGTAACGGCAAGAAGCTCGTCTTTGTAGAGATGCGCATGCTTCATTGGCCGGATTCCATGGCGACCTTCATGACAGGAGACAACATCCTGTTCTCTAATGATGCCTTTGGACAGCACTATGCCGTAGAAGAACTGTTCAACGACAAGGCGGATCAGTGCCTGCTGAACAAAGAAGCCATGAAGTATTTCGCCAACATTCTCAATCCGTTTGCACCGATCCTGACGAAGAAGCTGGCGGAGATCACCGGTTTTAATCTGACCTTTGATATGATCGCACCTTCCCATGGCGCGATCTGGCGTGAAAATCCGCTGCAAATCGTTGAGAAGTATGCCGCGTGGGCAGATGCGTATCAGGAGGACCAGGTCACTATTGCTTATGATACTATGTGGGAGGGTACCATGAAGATCGCGCATAAGATCGCGGAGGAGATCCACCGTCAGAGTCCGGAAACCGTCGTGAAGGTTTTCAATATTGCCAAGGCAGACAAAAATGAGGTCATGACCGAAGTATTCAAATCCCGAGCCATCGCGGTTGGTTCGCCCACGGTGTCGAACAGTTACCTGTCCTCTGTTGCGGGCTGGCTGGAATTTCTGAAGCAGCTCAAGTTCAAGAACAAGAAAGCTGCTGCGTTTGGCTGTTATGGTTGGAGCGGCGAGAGCGTAAAACTCCTGCAGGCGAAGCTGGCTGAAGCAGGCTTCGAAGTTATAGAAGAAAACATCCGTTGCCAGTGGAACCCGGAAGACAGTGATTTTGCCGGGATTCCCGCCCTTGTTACATCGCTGATCGGTAAGCAGGAGGAGACTGCGGAGACAACGGACAGCAGCGATGGCAAGCCGGCCAAATATCAGTGCGGTCCCTGTGGTTATATTTATGATCCGGAGAAGGGTGATCCTGACAGTGGCATCGCACCCGGAACTGCATTTGAGGATCTGCCTGATGACTGGTGCTGCCCGATCTGCGGTGTGAGCAAAGACATGTTCGAGAAAATGGGTTAAATATGCAGCATGGAGGACGCGGCCATCCGGGAAGGTTTCCGGGATTTGAAACCCGGAACCGCTTATGACAACTTATATGAAGCAGCCCTTTGCCGGGAGCGTGCCGACTGGATCGTCGGAATGAACGCCACCCGGCTTTTTTACGCGAACAGTGAGCCGCAGCCGAATGCGAAGTATTCGTGTGCGGCGAGCGTCGCGATAGCGAGATCTTTGGTCATTTGGGAATTCAATTTAGTCATTTGGAGGGGGAAATGACTAAATTGAAATGGCTTATGACGTAATTGAAAAAGTGTTCGCTTCCGAGAAGAAATTAATTGAAAGTATTCGCTCAATAGAATATAATTAAAGAGGCGTTTTTTACACATTTTTGGAGGAAAACACTATGGAATATTTGACTTCAGCAGAATGCGCAGAGAAGTGGAATGTATCTCAGAGATGGGTAGCGATATATTGCAAAGAAGGCAGAATCGAAGGAGCCATCCAGAGAGGCAGAATGTGGTTCATACCGGAAGGAACAGAGAAACCGATTGATCCACGTAAAGCTAGAAAATTAGAACAGAATAAATAGTAAATAATCCTGGAGGATATAGATAAATGGATAACGCAAGTATTAAGAAGTTGGAAGCAGACCTGTGGGAGTCTGCAGATCTTCTGAGAGCATGATCTAAGCTTACATCAAATCAGTATTGTATGCCTGTATTGGGACTGTTGTTCCTTAGATACGCATATAGCAGATATAAAATGGTCGAAGAAGAAATTCTGAAGGATAGACCAGTTAGAAACGGCCGAAAGATGCCAGTGGAAGCCAGTGACTTCACAGCTAAGAGCGCACTGTTCCTTCCTGAGATGGCTCAGTTTGATTATTTGGTCAATCTCCCTGAGAATGTTGCATCTATGGGACTGGTAAATGTATCCGGACAGACTATGGAAGTCTTGGCGAAGTGGTTAATAATGCCATGGAGCTTGTAGAACAGCAGAGCGATCAGCTTACCGGTGTACTGCCTAAGAGTTATACAGATTTTTCTGATGAGATTCTTGGAGAGCTTCTTAGAATCTTTAATAATAATGCATTGGATGAAGTAGGAGGAGACGTTATTGGACGTATCTATGAGTACTTCTTAAATAAGTTTGCAAAGAATATTGCATCTGATGATGGAGTATTCTTCACACCTAAGTCTCTGGTAAAAATGATTGTAAATATCCTTGAACCAAAGAGTGGTGTTCTTCTTGAAAACATTCAACCGAAAATGATACAATTTAACGCTTACAGAATGTGTGCGTGAAAAAAGGGTGCAAGGTCAAAAATTAGGGTGCAAATGTAGACATCGGGTTATGACCCGATTTTTTTGTGCTTTATATTTTTACAAATTACGTCGAAAGTATTTACAACTAGAAATATGAGTGATATATTGGAGATACAGATACAAGTAACACCAAATGTAGATACAAAAGGGGCTCTCAAATATGAAGATGGCATCTAAGTTCATACAGATAGAATTCGCTGACTCAAGAATCAAGGCTGCAGACTGTTTACGGGACCTGCGCGATGCGACAGAAAGCGCATCACTCAATTTGTATTCCAGATACAATGTTCAATTGGAAGTTCCAATGCTAATCGGAAACAATGTCGTCCTGGAGGTGAGGGTTCCTGTAGATATGGTTTCCAGTTTTGCGATCGGGAATCACTTAAGAGGTGTTTCTGCATATCTCACTAAAAACTGCAATGGAAGATATAACAATCACTTAGTTGGAAATCGCCTTTTGGTGTACACGGAAATCCCGTCACCTGAAGTAAAAACACAAGAGATGTCTACTGTTGATCGGCTGGAAGTGATAAGAAGGGTAGCAAAACTTCTCGAGCGTTCAGATGAAGAAGCAATGGATTACATCAGTAAGATCCTATCCATTCTAAACGATGCAGGAGAATGAAAAAAAATATTGCAACCACAAATAAGTAGCGGAGAAAGGATAGCAACATGGAAAATGGGATTGAAAACTTAACATTGGGAGCACCGGAATTAGCAAAGCATTCAACTGTAAATGTTAGTCTTACTGGCTGGCCAGCTGCTGTTGCCTTGATGAGCATTCCGGCAGCAGTAGTTGCTGTTTATGCTATCAAGGCAGTTGCACATTGTTAAAGGAAGCGAAGCAATGAAGAAGATTACAAATAAGCAATATGAAGAATATCAGAAGTTGCTGGATGACAAGGAACATGGCCGTATACTTACGCCGGATGGGTTGCGGCTCATCTGTTCCGCATGCAATTATGATCCGACTGAGATCGGAAAGATTATGCTTGAGAATCTTGCAAATTTACAGGCCAAGGGTGCTGTCAGTATGCATCCCGGACAAGATGTAGATCCAGAAGCAGACAATAGTGAAGTCTGACGAAAAGAATAAGTGAATTGCTGCAGAACGAATAAAAAACGTCACCTCCGGTTTTGTCGTAGGTGGCGTATTTTGTTTTATTGATATTTGGTTTCAGGCTTTGATTTCCATCCCGTTCTTGAAGGTTACCCGGATGTCATCTTTGCTGTAAACCGTGATGAAATCAACGAGGCTCTGAAACTGAGTCGCATTGAATTCTGTCACAAGGTCAGTCTGTTTCTGAAGGGTGTCAAGAAACTGCCGGATAGAAGAGCGGGCGAGTTCTTTTCTGCTGATTTCCGCCTCGGTGTCAGCGAGATTCTTTTTCGCTGTATTGAAGCGTTCCGTCAGAGCGTCATACCGTTTCTGGTATTCTGCCTGATCCTGCGGTTCCAGCGCGTTCTTCTTGATTTCCTTCTGCACCAGTTCAGCTGCGGCACTCATTTCGTCTTCATATTCTGTCCTTTTTCGTTCCAGTCCGGAAGTATTGTAAAGCGGTCCTGCGAGGATCTCATTATAATCTGCCAGAATCGATTTCTTGTCGGCGAACAGCTTGTTGACCGCTGAGATGTATTTTTCCTTGAGTTCATCATCCGTGAGGACTGGCGTTTTGCATTTCTCGCCGCCATCATACTTATGATTACACTGCCAGATCGTCCGGCGGTATTTGTCGTTGGAATGCCAGACCTTAGAGCCGTACCAGCTTCCGCACTGTCCGCATTTTACCTTACCGGAGAAAACATGAACGCCACTGTAGCGGTTTCTGCCGGGGCAGCGGCGCTTCAGTTCATCCTGGACCTGATCGAAGATCTCCGGATCGATGATTGCTTCGTGGTCCTTTTCAACATAGTACTGCGGGACCTCACCTTCATTGATTTTTGTTTTCTTAGTCAGGAAGTCAACGGTGAAGGACTTCTGCAAGAGTGCGTCACCCTTGTATTTTTCATTGGATAGGATGGCCTTTACCGTTCCGGCATGCCATTTCTGCTTGCCGCTTGGCGATGGAATATTCTCCTCCGTGAGCTTAGTGGCAATTCCGTAAGGCGTTGTGCCTTTCATAAACATTCGGTAGATCTGCTTTACAAGTTTGGCCTGTTCTTCATTGACTACCAACTCGCCGTTAGGCCCTCGGTCATAGCCAAGGAATCGTTTGAATGGAACAGTAACCTTGCCGTCAGCAAAACGTTTTCTCTGACCCCAGGTGCAGTTCTCGGAAATGCTTCTGGATTCTTCCTGCGCCAGCGAGGACATGATTGTGATCAGCAGTTCTCCCTTGCCGTCAAAGGTCCAGATGTTTTCCTTCTCGAAATAGCACTCGACGCTATGCTCCTTCAGTTCACGGATGGTAGTGAGGGAATCAACTGTGTTCCGGGCAAACCGGCTGACAGACTTTGTGACGATAAGATCGATCTTTCCGTCCAGCGCATCGGCTACCATTTGCTTGAATCCCTCGCGGTGCTTTGTGCTTGTGCCGGTAATGCCTTCATCGGTGTAGACTTTGACGAACTCCCAGTCGTTTCTTGCTTTGATGTATTTTGTGTAGTAATCGATCTGGGCCTCATAGCTTGTGAACTGTTCGTCGTGGTCGGTGGAGACCCGGGCGTAAGCGGCAACGCGGCGCTTCCTGTTCTCGCCAATGGGAGAGGAGGTGAAGGGCTTCAGGGTTGCCGGTATGGTTTTTACTTTCCGTTGTTGTTCCAAAACTTCTCACTCCTTATCTTTTTCATCTTCCTGCTCATCTGAGCTTTATATTCTGGAGTCCATCTCTCCTTCATAAGCTGCCTCATGTATTCTCTGGACACTTCGCTGCGAGGCGTGAAGGCCTTTTCCGGAGGAACGTAGTGCGTAGTTTCAACTCGTCCGTCTTTAAAGTGAAATTCCAGAAGATCTTTGTCTTTCACATAGATCACCTGGATCTGCTTTCTGAAAGCGGCCGCATCATATTCAGAAATTCCCATGATCTCGGCGATCTGCTTCTTCAGGACGTCCTCGCGTAATCCAACAGTTATGCAGCCTTTGCTGTGATCTGAGCAGCGCCAGTAGTGCATTTTCGGCTTGTTCGGATTGGAAGCAGGCTGTGTGCATCGGCGGAAATTGCAGCCGCAGGCAGCGCATTTGATTTTGCCGGAAAGCTCTGTCGTTCCCTTCGCATGCGGTTGCTCACGACGTTTTTTTGAAGTCAATGCACGGTATTCCGATGTCCAGCAATCCTGATGGCCGGTATTTGGTGCAGGACGGGTGACCTCCGTTCCATCTTTTAAGAAGAAGTGGAGCGTGTATTTCTCCGGCACTTCGATATGGTCGACCTTTTCAAGAAATACGGTCTCGTCAAATTCAGATAGTCCAAGCACTTCACAGCAGGCTTTTTCAAGAGCTTTCTGACTGATTGTGCCGCCGACTGGACACTTCTTGCCGGGAACCTGTTTTTTCTTCTTGCTGCCGCAGTTCCAGTATTCCTGTGGGTGACCTTTCTTCGTGCGGCGGTTGTGCATGTAGCTGACTCCGCAGTAAGGACACTTGATCTTCCCAGTGAAGCAGCAGGTGTTCAAGCTCTTGTTTGCCAGAGCACCAAGTTCCCTGCGTCGGAGCATTTCGTCCTGCACGTATTTCCATGTGTCGTAGTCGATGATTGCTTCATGGGTATTCTCAACGAAGTATTGCGGAAGCTCACCACGGTTTTTCCTGCGGTGTTTATTGATGGGATCCGAGATGAATTCTTTCTGAAAGAGCAGGTTGCCTGTGTAAGTGATGTTCTCCAGTATCTTTTTTATATTGGAGTCTTCCCATCTCGCACCGGATCTGGTCTTTATACCTTCCGCCGCGAATTCCCGCTCAGTCTCTAGTCGTGATTTTCCATCGAGAAAGTTCTGAAAGATCCGTTTTACAATTTCCGCTTCCTCAGGGACGGGGACTAATTTGTCTCCATCCCATTGATAGCCGTAGATCTGGAAATGACCGCTGGCGTTTGGCAGGCCTTCCTGCATGCGTTTGCGGATTCCCCATTTCACATTGTTGCTGATGCTGACGCTTTCTTCCTGCGCAAAAGAAGCGAGGAGCGTAAGCATCACCTCGCCGTCACCGGAGAGGGAGCGGATGTTTTCTTTTTCAAACCTGACCTCAACGCCGATGTCTTTCAGGTGCCGGACTGTTTTAAGAAGGTCAACGGTGTTTCTGGCAAATCGGCTGATGCTCTTGGTAAGAACAATGTCGATCTTTCCGGCATCGCAGTCAGCAATCAGCCGCATGAACTCCGGACGTTTCTCAGTGTTGGTTCCGCTGATGCCTTCGTCAGCGTAGATCCCGGCAAATTCCCACTTAGGATTAGACTGGATCAGTTCGCTGTAACGGGATACCTGCGCCGAGAGGGAATGGTGCAGCCGCTCGGTTTCCATGGACACACGGCAGTAAGCCGCGACCTTTTTCCGTTCCGGCAGGACCGGTTTCATCTTTTTGATTTCTGTAATTTTCTTCATGAAATCAGCTCCTTTCCGTGTCTATTCATCACTCAGACCCGCCGATGGTATCAAGCGTTATCTGAGAATAAAGTGCCGAAAACAGGGCGGTATTTGCGGAGCAGGATTGTATCAATTTCGTCGTATTCCGTCCGGGTGATGATGCCGGATTTCAGCATGGATTTTGCTGCCGACAGGCTCGCCTGGTAGTGGCGCTCGGCTTCGCATTTTTCTTTATTCACTGGTCAGCGCCTCCTTTGAATCTCGCTTTGATGTAGCATGCGTGAGAGCAGTATTTCCGGTGTGCGTTGCCATAGGCGGAAAAGGGTCTGCCGCAGCATGCGCAGGTGAAGTCATATACCGCTTTCCGATGCACCTGGTCCAGATGGCTGTTCCACCATTCCTGACGGCAGGCACTGCTGCAGAACCGGATATGTTTTCTTCCCGGAATCTGCCGGACAGGCTTTCCGCAGTTCGGGCAGAACTCAGCGGGTTCTTCAGCGGTTTTCTGCGCCGGGACACGCTTTCCGGCGAGGCCGTTTCTGCGGCAGTAAGACTTGACGGTATTCTTGGAAAGGGAGAGGGCTTCGGCAATCGCGTCATAGCTCATTCCCTGTTCTCTCATACGGAAGATACGGGTTTTCTGTTCATCGGTCATGGATGAGCACCTCCTTCATGTCTTCCGTCCTCAAAAAGACGGGCAAAACGCACCCCTTCGGATTAAAAAGTGCGTCTGCCCGTCAGAAACGTCAGTCTTTCTTATAAAATTCGCATTCGTAGCCGTCCGCACGGAGCAGAAGGCCGGGTGCCCACGGAGGAGTTCTGCCCATCTGCTCGCAGACCGCGTCGACGGATACGTCCATGCCGCATTCGATGATCAGCTCATCGTGCACATGAGCGCAGATAAAGCAGTGGGAGAGCGTCCGCATGGCGTAGCAGAGAATGTCGCGGCTGATCGCCTGGGTAATGTTCTCCACGATCTTCGGACCGTATGATTCGATGCGTTCCCACTTCTTCGTGGATCCAATTCCCATGTATGTGATGGATTCGCCGCCATACTGATTCGGCTGGATCATCGGCTTCACGTAGGCCAGATCTCTGCCGGAAGGAAGATGGATAAAGAGCATCTGGCTTTTGTAGAAGAACCGGATTCCTCTGACTTCCCGGGTTCCCTTTGTCCGGATAACCTCCTTCACAGCACGGTCGACGTCCCACCAGAACTTTGTAATATGCGGATTGGCGGCACGCCATGCGTCCACAATCGGCTGAAGTTCCTCTTCCTGCAGTCCCATGTCGAGCGCTCCCATCGCCTTCAGAGCGCCGACGGAGCCGCCATAGCCGCAGGCGAGAACCGCGATCTTACCTTTCTGCCGGAGCTCACCGTTGATGCCGTGTTTGACGACCGGCTTATGGAACATCGCTGATGCCGTAGCACAATAGATATCTTCTCCTCTGGCAAAGGAGTCCATCGTATGCTGTTCACCAGAGAGATAAGCCAGGACTCTTGCCTCGATGGAAGAGAAGTCGCTGACGATGAATTTCATGCCAGGACGGGGAATAAAAGCAGTCCGGATCAGCTCGGACAGAACGTTCGGAACGGAATCATAGAGAAGATCAAGAGAGTCATAGTCACCGTTTTTTACGAGGGCTCTTGCCTCCGCCAGATCCGGCATGTGGTTCTGAGGAAGGTTCTGTAACTGAATCAGCCGCCCGGAAAATCGTCCGCTGCGGTTTGCCCCATAGAACTGGAACATTCCTCTTGCTCTGTGGTCCCGGCAGGCAGCGTTCTGCATGGCCTGATACTTCTTTACAGAGGATTTGGCAATCTGCTGACGGAGCTTTAACACTTCCTTCAGATCATCCGGAGCAGTTTCCAGAAGGGATGCCACAGCCTTCTTGCCAAGGGTATCTGTCTTAAGGCCGTGGGCACTCAGCCAGTCCTTCATCTGCACGACAGAGTTCGGATTGGAAAGACCGGTCAGCTTCTTGAGCTTCTCGGTAAGAGAGGCTCTTGACCGGCTGTCAATTGCAATGGCCTGTTCTGCCATCTCAAGGTCTACAAGAATGCCCCTGTCGTTGATCTCCTGATCGATGTGGTATTCCTCCCAGACAGATTCCGGGACAGGGAAGTTACGCAGGTGCTTTTTGATGGACATTTCCACCTCGACATCGCGGCGGTTGTATTTCTTAAAGACCTCCCATTTATCCGGTGCGTCAGAGGGGAGATTCCTTGTTCTGCCGCTGTTCGCCTTTCTCGGCTTGCACGGAGTGCAGAAGTAGCGGAGGAGTTCCTTGCCTTCTGCCATTTTCTGTTCTTCGAGATCTAATGCCTCGCCGACGCCTTTCAGAGAGAGGGGAAGGCCAAGATAGGCAGACCAGATCATGGAACAGCGCCAGGATGCCGGGTCGAGGTAATTTCGGACGCTGTCTTCCGGAATACTGTAGGTGACAAAGCGCTCCGGGTAATATTTCCTAAGATATGCGGAAAGACAGATCCGTTCAAAACTTGCATTAAATGCCCACTTTGTCACTGTTTCGTCTGTTAGTGCATCCAGAACATCTTTAGGAACAGTATCGCCGGCAGTCAGATCCAGGACGGTTACCGGATCATCATCTCTGGCAAATCCGAAGAGAAGAATCTCAAAGGCCGGACTTTCTGTGTACCGGTACACACCAGACTTGTTCAGATCGACGTCTGAGAATGTTTCGAGATCGATACTAAGTGATTTCATAATGTGTCTCCATAAAAAAATAAGCGGCGGGAATTCTGCCTCCCGCCGCCGTTACATGTTGCCGTTATTCAGTTGTCAGTGCTTCAGATCTTCGAGAGCAGCCATGCGTCTTTCGTGGTATTCCTTGTCCCACTGCTGTTTTTCCGCTGCGAATTCCTTGTCACGCTCTGCAGCGGCTGCCTCGTTTTTCATCTTCTGGTCGTGCAGTTCCTTCTCAAACGCATCGTCGCGCTTTGTATTCCGGATGGAAATCACGACCATAATGATCGTGAGTCCCAGTCCGCCGAGCCCGAAGAGGGCGTAGATGATGTAGAGAACTGTATCAAGAATGTCTTTCATATCGTTGCCTTTCTGCTATTAGCCAAGAAAATCATCATCGCCGTTGTTGTCGGAGAAGTCGGAGAAATCATCAGCTGCGCTGCTGTGAGCACCCAGAGGCTCGCCGTCTCTGATCTTCTGGATATTTCCAAGACCACAGGCCACGCCCTTGTTTCCGTTGGAGTTGAAAGCGTAGAAAGTGACAGATACCCTTGCATAGCAGCCGCTGTAAACTTCGCTGCGATCAAGAATCGGCTGAACATGAGCATCAACGATCTGGGGCGGAGTGGTGCTGTTGGCATTGACGAAGAAGCTGTCCTTGTAGGCCTCGTCATCACGCTCAATATCACCGTCGCGGAGAGGGAGCTTGATCGCAGCCTTGTTCGGCTTCTTGCCGCCGAACTTGCTGATGCCGTCCTCGATAGCGGCATCGACTGCCTTGTTGATGGCGTCAATCGTCTTCTTGTCGGACTTCGGGATGATCAGCGAAACGCTGTACTTTTCCTTGCCGCCGTTGATGGACTTCGGTTCCCATACATTTGCATAAGAGAGTCTTACGATACCGGTTACGACTTTTGTAGAATGATTGTTAATAGGCATAATTAAATTTCCTCCTTGAATTCGTTATGAACATCATCTGCCATTATTTCCGGTCGCCCGTCCGATCTCGGTACGAGCGTCGGTTTGCCCGGCGGCTTCATCACAAGTCCGCCAAGGACTTCATGGAACGTTTTCTTACCCATCAGGCGTTCCATTTCCGTGATGGGGATGAGGCTTCTCCTGTAAATGTCGGTATAGCCGGCATTCTTCGCGGCCTCTGATACAGCCTGCTCATCTGTGTACTTTCTCTTTGAGCGTCCCTCGACAAGTTTGTAGGTTTTCCACTTCTTCCCATGTTCGGCAGCTTCATCTGTGGCATACTGCATCAGATCTTCAGCCCATTTCATCAGTGGATCGAGATCGGGAAGGATCTCATCAATCTCTTCATCCGAGAGGAGGGGTGGCTTCTGGAATTCGTACTTTGCGAGAGCGAGCTGCTTTTCGGCTCTTGCACGGCACTTGACTGCTGCTTTGCAAAAGCGGCACCAGTCGCCGGAGCAGTAATCGCCGAGTCCTTCATTGGCCAGAGCAACTTTAGGTTTTAAGACTTCATCTGCCCATTCCCTGAGGTGTGATACCGTGGTGTTCCAGGTCGAAATATTGTCTCGTCTCGGCTGGAAGATGGTCAGCGATACTTCCTCGAAGTTGTACAGATCTCCGAAGAGATCCAGTGCGCCGAGTGCATAGAGCATCATCTGCGGGTTTTCTTCTGACTCCACGAGCACTCCCTGACCGTACTTCAGATCAATGACATGCATCCTGTTATCGGAAACAATGATGCAGTCGCTGGTCCCAAAGCCATGCGGAATGTAAGCTGAAAGGTCAAGTTCGATCTCCGTGTAAGCCTGAGCATCACTGCAGGTCTGTCTTTCCTTGCCAAGCTGCTCCATGACAAAGTCGCGGTAATCGTCAGTGCATTCCTCCATCTCGTCTGTGTTGTAATCAGACACCGGACGTTTGCTGCGACGCTTGAGAGCTCGCTTTACTTTGTGGTCAGCAAGGGCATGAGCGGCAGTTCCTTCCGCTGAAGCAGGAGAGCTGGTATCACTGAAGGACTTCTCGAGCAGTGCGGAAGGCGTACAGTGAAGCCACCTGTGTGCACTGGAAGGAGAGAGCATTGCGTGATTAACCGGCATTCCCGATCACCTCAGCTTTCTTCAGCATTTCCCTGTAGTGCGAGGGATCGACCGCGCTGAGCTTCTCTGCACCGAATGAGTGGATGAGATCGCGGACCTGGCTTCCATAGCCTTCGCTGCTCTTTGCAGAGAGAACCGTGCGAACTTCCTCGAGTGTCACCGGCTTTTCATCCGGTACGTTTTCTGCAGACGGGGCCGTTTCCGCTTTAGGATTGGCGGGGCTTTCTACACCTGTGAGCTTTTCAATGTGGTCGGCTGTTCTGCGGAAATCTTCTGCGATTGCCTTAAGCAGTTCTTCCTGAGTCATTTGTTTCGCCTCCTTTCATTTCATGGATTTCTACTGACTGGACGCTCTGACCAGGAGAGAGGATTAGTACTTCCGTGTTTTCCCCGAAGAGAGCTGTGAGGAGTTTCATCGGAAGGTGGCGGACACCGCTGCTTACTACCTTTGTCCTGCGTCCGGAGCTGTCCGTGACGTTGATGCGGATTCTGTGTCTGAGTTTCATGTCATCACCTCGATTCTTTGTTGTTCTCCCTTCATGTCTTCCGTCCTCGAAAGGAGGGGAGAAACGCACCCCTGAATGAGAAAAAATAAAAAAGCCTGCGGGCATCCGAAGAGGATACCTTCAGGCAAGGAACAGATATTTATTGAACGGTATAGACAGAGTGGTATAGAATCAGATTAGAGAACAACAAATCAGAATTTGTATTTAGTAAAATGCAGACAACACCACGGATCGGCTTTTGGCTGGACAATTCCAACCAAACACCGCAGCAGACAGTAGAAACCATTCTGAACGTTAGGAAGCCGGTATGATTGTTACATATAAGGGGAAGAAAAATTTCTTTTAGATACTTGTTTTCCTAAAACTGATGTGATATAATTCAATTCCAGAAAAGGAGTAAAAAATATGCGGCAAGGTATTCTTAAATAAAACTATAATCAAATAGTGGGAACAAAGGATTATGATAGTCCCTTTTGTAGGGGCTTAGTTTTTTGTACCCAATTTAAGAATACTTTTGCCTTATCAATTTTGACATATCCCCAAAAACAGCACTCACAAACAGGTGTATGCTGTATATGTGTATGTCCGCAAATTATCATCCCCAGTGGTAAAAGTATTTTACTGCTGGGGATTTTTATGCCCTTCGGGGCAGTAAAAGGAGGACAATCACATGAAAATAATCAATATTGGAATTCTTGCCCATGTAGACGCTGGAAAGACGACCTTGACGGAGAGCCTGCTATATGCCAGCGGAGCCATTTCAGAACCGGGGAGCGTCGAAAAAGGGACAACGAGGACGGACACCATGTTTTTGGAGCGGCAGCGTGGGATTACCATTCAAGCGGCAGTCACTTCCTTCCAGTGGCACAGATGTAAAGTCAACATTGTGGATACGCCCGGCCACATGGATTTTTTGGCGGAGGTGTACCGCTCTTTGGCTGTTTTAGATGGGGCCATCTTGGTGATCTCCGCTAAAGATGGCGTGCAGGCCCAGACCCGTATTCTGTTCCATGCCCTGCGGAAAATGAACATTCCCACCGTTATCTTTATCAACAAGATCGACCAGGCTGGCGTTGATTTGCAGAGCGTGGTTCAGTCTGTTCGGGATAAGCTCTCCGCCGATATTATCATCAAGCAGACGGTGTCGCTGTCCCCGGAAATAGTCCTGGAGGAAAATACCGACATAGAAGCATGGGATGCGGTCATCGAAAATAACGATAAATTATTGGAAAAGTATATCGCAGGAGAACCAATCAGCCGGGAAAAACTTGTGCGGGAGGAACAGCGGCGGGTTCAAGACGCCTCCCTGTTCCCGGTCTATTATGGCAGCGCCAAAAAGGGCCTTGGCATTCAACCGTTGATGGATGCGGTGACAGGGCTGTTCCAACCGATTGGGGAACAGGGGAGCGCCGCCCTATGCGGCAGCGTTTTCAAGGTGGAGTATACAGATTGCGGCCAGCGGCGTGTCTATCTACGGCTATACAGCGGAACGCTGCGCCTGCGGGATACGGTGGCCCTGGCCGGGAGAGAAAAGCTGAAAATCACAGAGATGCGTATTCCATCCAAAGGGGAAATTGTTCGGACAGACACCGCTTATCCGGGTGAAATTGTTATCCTTCCCAGCGACAGCGTGAGGTTAAACGATGTATTAGGGGACCCAACCCGGCTCCCTCGTAAAAGGTGGCGTGAGGACCCCCTCCCCATGCTGCGGACGTCGATTGCGCCGAAAACGGCAGCGCAAAGAGAACGGCTGCTGGACGCTCTTACGCAACTTGCGGATACTGACCCGCTTTTGCGCTGCGAGGTGGATTCCATCACCCATGAGATCATTCTTTCTTTTTTGGGCCGGGTGCAGTTGGAGGTTGTTTCCGCTTTGCTGTCGGAAAAATACAAGCTTGAAACAGTGGTAAAGGAACCCACCGTCATTTATATGGAGCGGCCGCTCAAAGCAGCCAGCCACACCATCCATATCGAGGTGCCGCCCAACCCGTTTTGGGCATCCATCGGACTGTCTGTTACACCACTCCCGCTTGGCTCCGGTGTACAATACGAGAGCCGGGTTTCGCTGGGATACTTGAACCAGAGTTTTCAAAACGCTGTCAGGGATGGTATCCGTTACGGGCTGGAGCAGGGCTTGTTCGGCTGGAACGTAACGGACTGTAAGATTTGCTTTGAATACGGGCTTTATTACAGTCCGGTCAGCACGCCGGCGGACTTCCGCTCATTGGCCCCGATTGTATTGGAACAGGCATTGAAGGAATCAGGGACGCAGCTGCTGGAACCTTATCTCTCCTTCACCCTCTATGCGCCCCGGGAATATCTTTCCAGGGCTTATCATGATGCACCGAAATACTGTGCCACCATCGAAACGGTCCAGGAAAAAAAGGATGAAGTTGTCTTTACTGGCGAGATTCCCGCCCGCTGTATACAGGCATACCGTACTGATCTGGCCTTTTACACCAACGGGCAGAGCGTATGCCTTACAGAACTGAAAGGGTATCAGGCCGCTGTCGGTCAGCCGGTCATCCAGCCCCGCCGTCCAAACAGCCGCCTGGACAAGGTGCGCCATATGTTTCAGAAGGTAATGTAAAGATACATAATCGTCAAGACGGCAACAATCAGAAGTTATGGAGGGTAACAATGGAATATAGTAAGGAAGATTTAATGGAAGCAAAAAAGCAAATTTGGGGAGTGGGAGAGAACATGGGAACAGAGGAAAGTAAAAAAATCTGGGAGGAGAACGCACAATTTTGGGATAATGCAATGGGTGACGAATCTAATGAATTTCACAGAGAGGTAGTGCGTCCCAAAGTAACGGAACTTCTATCTCCTAATCCTGCGGATTACATTTTGGATATTGCGTGTGGCAATGGAAATTATTCTTCGTATCTTGCACAAAGAGGCGCTTCGGTTGTCGCTTTTGATTACAGCAAAAAAATGATAGAATTGGCTAAAAGACGGCAATCACAATGTCGTTGTCGCCCTGGGCGCTGTCCACGCCGTCATTGATGGCGATAAAGCGGACGCCTTTCTTTGGGAAGGTAATTTCTGTAAATAGGCCCACTTGCAGATAATTAAGTCCCAGGCGTGAGAGGTCTTTCGTCACGACCGTCTTGACCGCGCCGCTCTCCACAGCGTCCATCATCTCGGTGAAGCCGGGCCGCTGGAGTTTCACAAAACAACCCACTGATTCGTAAAGGAGAATGTAACTTCATGTTTGCTAAAAATTCAAAGGCATATTCTGTCTACCTGCTGATCCGATTTGTCTTTTCCCTGGCGGTTTCTATGGCCACAGTGCTTTCCATCGTGTACCACCTGGAGGTGGTGCAGCTGGATGCTTTTCAGCTTGTCCTGGTGGGGACTGTTCTGGAAACCTCCTGCTTTCTGTTCGAGATACCCACCGGTGTGGTGGCGGATTTGTATAGCCGTCGGCGCTCGGTGCTGATTGGAATGTTCCTCTACGGCCTGGGCTTTCTGATGGAGGGTGCGCTGCCGTGGTTCGCGACGGTTCTGCTGGCCCAGGTTGTCTGGGGTTGCGGTGATACCTTCATCACCGGCGCTCTGGAGGCGTGGATTGCCTCGGAGGAAGAGGACAAGCCCATGGATAAGGTGTTCCTGCGTGGCAGTCAAATGGGGCAAATCGGCGGCGTTCTGGGCGTGGTGCTGGGCACACTGCTGGGAAACATAAACCTGCAAATGCCTATCATCTTGGGGGGCAGTTTGTGCTTGCTGCTGGGGCTGGTGCTGGTTCGCATCATGCCAGAAACCAACTTCTCCCCTGCTATTGAGGAACGGCAGGGCTTGCTTAAAGACTTTGTCTGCCTGTTCAAGCTCAACCTGGGCTTTGTGAAAGGCGCACCTGTGTTGCTGGCGCTCTTAGCAATCACACTGTGCGGGGGACTTGCCAGTGAAGGCTTTGACCGGCTCTCCACCGCTCATTTTCTGGATGACACGGTAATACCCGTTATCGGGCCACTGAACAGCGTCACTTGGTTCGGTGTTATCAGTCTTATCGGCAACGGCTTAGGTATTCTGGCTTATCAGTTGCTCATCGCCCGCATGGAGAAAAAAGGGACTGTCAGCCGAACCAGTGTGGTCATGTCCACCAGCGCCGGGTATATCCTGTGCCTAGTTCTCTTTGCAGTGGGGCGGAGCTTTTGGTTCATGTTGTTGATGTTCCTCCTGGCGGGGCTTATGCGCACCATCAAGGAGCCGGTGCTGGCCGCCTGGATGAACGACCATGTGGAGGAGAAAATGCGCGCCACAGTCTTTTCTACCAGTGGACAGCTGGACTCTTTCGGGCAGATCATCGGCGGGCCTATTGTGGGGCTGGTAGCCCAACAGGTGTCCATACCCTGGGGGCTGGTCTGTACCGCTTTCCTGCTGTTGCCCGCGCTGTTCTTAGTGCCGGTGGCGGGAAAGAAGCGGGATTGATATGGCATAGTTAAGTTTACTGACGAGCGGGAGATTACTTCCGCTCGTCTTCATTTAGCAGCGCAAAATTTGAGGACTCTTTATTTCCTTATTTTCCTCTGTCAGAGTATCCGATGCCAAGATCTGGCTCATCCGCCTGCAGAAGTATCAGGGCAAGAAGTTCAGTACACTTCATAATTACAGAGGAGTTCTGCGACCTGCTTTTCAGATGGCTATGGATGATGAGCTGATCAGACGTAATCCATTCCAGTTCGAGCTTGCAACGGTACTGAAGAATGACGGTAATAAGAGAGAAGCACTGACCTATGAGCAGATGAATGCTTTCCTGGATTTTGTGAAGAATGATCCTCATTTTTCACGTTACTATGAAGGAATATACATTCTCTTTCATACAGGACTGCGTATCTCAGAGTTTGTTGGACTGACTAGAAAGGACATTGATTTTCAGAATCATTGCATCCACGTGGATCATCAGCTTGTCAGATATTCTGATATGAGCTACCACGTAGAGACTACCAAGACCACCAATGGTGTGCGAGATGTCACCATGACAGCCGGAGTAGAGGCTGCTTTCAGGGCAATCCTTAGTAAGAGGAAAAAGTCCCAAGGCAGAGCCTATGATCGACAGGCATTCAGGCTTCCTTTATCTGGATAAGAATGGACAGCCCCTGGTAGCTCTTCATTGGGAGAAGTACTTTCAGTGGATCCTCAGGAAGTACAACAATACCCACCAGGTATTGATGCCTAAGGTCACTCCCCATGTGTGCCGCCATACCTTCTGCAGTAACATGGCCAAGACCGGAATGAATCCGAAGATGCTTCAGTACATCATGGGACATGGAGACATCAGAGTGACATTGAACACTTATACTCACGTGAAATATGATGATGCATTAGCGGAGTTGAAACGTGTCGGTGTGGTCTAAGAAGGGGTATCGCTTTGGCGCTAACACCAAATTTTAGCACCAAAAAAGCACCAAATTTTGCAAAGATTTTGCAAAAGGATAAGGATGTTTTGAGAAATTTTGTCCGAAAATGACGTTTATGAAAAGGCGGGCAAGCCCAGATTTTACAAGGGTTTGAGACGTGTTAAGAGAGGTTGAGAAAGCATGATAAAAGTGCTCATGGTCTGCCACGGCAACATCTGCCGTTCGGTAGCTGCACAGTACATTTTTCAGAACATTATTAATATGAGAAAGATCGCGGATCGTTTTCTGGTGGATTCCGCGGCAACCTCGACGGAGGAAATTGGGAGCCCCGTGTATCCGCCGATGGAGCATGCGCTCCGGCAGAGCGGGGTTCCGATTGGAAATCACCGGGCAAGGAGGCTTCAGAAATCGGATTATTCGAAGTACGATCTCATTATCGGAATGGATGAAGAGAATGCTTATTACATGAGGCAGATTCTGGGGGAAGATCCGGAGAATAAAGTGCATTTTCTGATGGAGTATGCGGGTCAGCCGGATAAGCGGATCGACGATCCATGGTATACCAGAAAATTTGATCTCTGCGTTTCGGAAATCACGGAGGGATGCATCGGTCTTCTGGAGCATCTTGCGGGACAGATGCCGGGTGGGTCCCGGTCCTGATTTTCCGTTTTCCAATGTTAGCATAAACGAAGAGGAGCGGAGTTCTCTTTTCAGCTGTCTTTTCTGAGCGCATATCTTTCATCTCAGGTGTAAATCACAACTCACAACTTAAAGGCCGCGAACCGTGCGCTGATCATCGTTGCAATGAAGATCGAACATTTGCGGCTGGATATGTTCTCTGCCGCGGGCGGTTATTCCGTTCGCGGCGTTCTTTTTTCTCAGTTCTCCCGGCGTGCAGCTGAATTTTTTCCGGAAAAGCCGGCGGAAGAGCTTGTAGTTTGTAAATCCGTGTTTGTCGAGGATTTCGTAAAGACGTAAATTGGTGTGAATCAGATCCTCATAGACATAAGATAAGCGCACATCATTCAGATACTCGAGATAAGTCTGCCCCATCAGACGTCTGAACTTCCGGCAGAAGTACTCCGGCTGAAGGTGAGCGATGGAAGAAACCCTGTCGATGGAGATCGGTTCCATATAGTGATCGTGAGTATAATCGATGACCGGAGTGAGGGCTTTCAGCATTTTCGCTGAGGCAGGTAGAACCGTTGGTGCCACAGGCACACGAAAATTATGGTACAGCTCATACAGGAGCTCAAACAGGAGACTGTTGAAGCGGAGAAATCCGCCTTCGGGCTGAATATCCTCGACGACAGCCATATTCTCCAGAACGGTTTTGATCTGCAGAAGTTTTGTCTGGTGCCTGGGATCGGAATTGTGCGTTTCAAGATCGAAATAGCAGTGATCAAAATCAGGGATGTAGCGGCTGAGAAACGCAGTCGGGAACTGAACAAGGATGGAGTCGTTGCCGAGACTTCCGTTCGTTGAGTGTATGACACAGGAGTTGATGATGATGCAATCCCCCTCATCCAGACGCGTCTCATGATCATTTTGTGTGACAAAAAGCGTTCCTCTTGTAATATAGATCATTTCCACGGAATTGTGCCAGTGGCGTTCGGCAATGTCATAGGAATCGTGAAAGATTTCAAACAGGACATCCCGGTTCGGATTAGTATGCACGATTTCATGGGTGACAGACAGATTTTTCATTTCTCCACGTTCCTTTCAGCTCACAGACACAAGGAAGCTCTGCTATGCCATTTCTTTGAGAATATCACGTCCGGTACTTTCCTTCAATGATTCCCATCGGGTTTGCTGAAATTCTGATCGGGGGGATTTTCAAGCATCACCAAAAGTCAAAATCGACCTATTTTTTACACAGAAATATATCTGTGAGGCTCTCATTTCCGGAAGTATTATAGATGCAGTTGAGAAGACAGCGTGAGTTTAAGACGTCCTATCCGATAAAAAGTGATTGTCCTATGAGGAGGAAAAGGTATTCTTGCGCTGATGACAAATAAGTACTGGGTGCTTCTTGTCATCAACATCTTTTCTACATACTTCATGATGTCGACATTTTTGGATCCGTCATCTCTCTGCTTGGATTTGCTCTTACCGGATTTGTCGGTAAAAATGTGGCTGCGGTCGTTGCGCTTTCTGCGATAAAGGGCATCGGATTTGGTTTCATGGGAGGAAGCATGTTCGGGATGCTGCAGGACGCGATCACATTCGGAGAGTGGAAACAGGGCTTCAACATTGCCGGCATGGGAAATGCGGCTTCTTCCTTCTGTATGAAGATCGGTTCCGGTGTGGGTACTGCTGCACTTGGATGGATTCTTGGAGCAGGAAAATTTGACGCTTCTCTAGCAAGTCAGACGGCATCTGCGGTTACTTCAATCAGGACATCTTTCATCTGGATTCCAGTGATCACATCCATTGTGTCGCTGATCTGCATCCTTCTTTTTGATCTGGACAAAAATATGATAAAATTGCTTCAGATCTTGCGGCCGGAAAGCATATGAATGATTAATGCGACTGGATGCGATTCCGAAGACAAAAGGTATAAGGATGAAGTGCGAGGGCGCAGAATCTGAATGTGTGCGGACGCTGCGACAGACGGATGATGCAGGCCCCTGTGGGATTGCGGCGGGGCGAGGTACGAAGCGAGCCGCAGGTTATACAGCCGGTGACACAATGTAGGGTGTCGGGGCTGAATGATTAAGTCACGTTTGAAGATCAGAATTTTCAAACGTGACTTTTGTGAATTCAGGAAACTACTTTTATCAGACAGGAGGACAGAAATGATTCACAATCCGATACTTCCGGGCTTTAACCCGGATCCATGCATCTGCCGGAAGGGAGACGACTATTACATCGCAGTGTCCACCTTCGAGTGGATGCCGGGAATTCCGATTTACCATTCCAGGGATCTTGCGCACTGGGAACTTCTCACGCACGTCCTGACGGATGATGTACAGGTGGATCTTAAGAAACTTCCGAGCGCGAAGGGAATTTGGGCACCGTGCCTTACTTATTGTGAATCGGAGAACCTTTTCTACGTGGTTTACGGCGTCATGAATTCCATGAATGCGCGGTACTTTGATGTGGATAATTTTGTTGTGACAGCGGAAAAAATTACCGGACCCTGGAGTGATCCGGTGTATCTGCATTCGGCCGGCTTCGATGCTTCGATGCTGCATGACGATGACGGAAGGAAATATGTGGCATCCCTGGAATGGGAGACGCGGACAGGATATGAGGAACCGGGGGTGATCTGTGCCGTCGAGTACGATCCGGACGCGGGACACATCATCGGATATCCGAAACGGATATGGAGCGGTGCGACGGATCGCGGGTGTATTGAGGCTCCGCACCTGACGAAAAAAAACGGATGGTATTATCTGATGTGTGCCGAGGGAGGAACGGGATATAATCACGCGGTCACTATGGCACGTTCACGGAACGTGTTCGGCCCTTATGAGCCGGATCCGCTCGGGGCGATCGTGACGAGTCAGCCCGGAGTATCGAATGAGAGGGCGGACGCGGATCACCTGAAGCCGAAGTATTTTAATCCGGATTCTTTGCTGCAGAAGTCCGGACATGGAAGCTACGTCGATCTTCCAGATGGCGAAACCTATCTCGTTCATCTGACCGCGCGTCCGTGGATCATCCGCGACACAGAGGAGGAGCGCAAGGCAGCTTCTCCGTATGCGCCGAAATGGCCGGCCGGGTATATGCCGGAAGGCATTCTGGATCTAAGGTGTACACTTGGCAGAGAGACTGCAATCGAGAGGATGACCTGGACCAGGGACGGATGGCTGCGCATGGCGGATGGAACGAATCTTGCGAAAGAATATGTGCCGGAGCCGGATCTGCCGCAGACACAGATGCAGCCGGTTCCGGAGAGAGATGATTTCGACAGCGGTACCCTCGGAAACTGGTATTATTCGCCACGGGAGATGCCGCAGCGTTTTGCGGATGTGAAGACAAGGCCGGGCTTTGTCCGGCTTCGCGGTCAGGAGAGTCAGGCATCGCTGAACAAGGTGAGCCTTCTGGCAAGGAAGCTGACAGGGATGCATGCCAGAGCCGTCACTGTTCTTGAATACAGCCCTGAGGTTTATCAGCATGATGCGGGTCTCATGCTATACTATGACAATATGAACAACCTGTATCTTCGAAAATATTACAGTGAGACGCTGCATTCGGAGGCACTGGGGATCATACAGCTCGAAAATGGTCACAAGACAGAATATCAAAGCACGAGGACGGCGCTGGAAAAGGGACGTCCGGTCTGGATGCGGATGACGATTGATGGACGGAAAACTTTCTTTGAATGGAGCTATGACGGATCACTCTGGAAGCGGATCGGAAAGGAATGGGATACTTCTGTTTTTTCCGATGAGTACTGCAAGTATGGTGAGTTTACCGGGACAATGGTCGGGATTTTTGCCAGGGATTCTATGCTGCATGAAAAATGTGCGGACTTCGATCGATTTGATCTGACGGTCACTGAGGACGGAGAAATGTGAAGGCAAAGAGGGGAGGTTTTGGATGAAACAGAAAGATATCCTGTTTGGGTGTGCGTATTACCTGGAATATATGCCGGAGGACCGCATGCGGGAGGATTTGCGGATGATGCGGGATGCCGGGATGAATGTCATCCGCATCGGCGAATCTACCTGGTCCACCTGGGAGCCGGTTGAGGGGAGGTTCGATTTTTCTCTTCTGGACGAGATGCTGGATCTTGCGGAGGCGTATGAGATGAAGGTAATCGTCGGGACACCCTCGTACGCGATCCCTGCATGGCTTGCGGAAAAAAGCGATGACATTATGGTTGAGACATTAGAGGGAAAAGCAAGGTACGGACATCGCCAGCTCTTCAACATTGCGAGTCCGACGTTCCGGTTCTACATTGAGCGGGTGATCCGGAAGATGCTCGGGCATTGTGCCGGCAGAAGCTGCGTGATCGGCTATCAGATTGACAACGAGACGAAGCATTACGGCACCGCGGGTGCCGGTGTGCAGGAGATGTTCCGGGAGTATCTGAAGAAGAAATACGGTACGGTGGAGGAACTGAATCGTACCTTTTACCTCCGGTACTGGAGTAATTCCATCGGCCGGTGGGAGGATCTTCCGGACATGCGCGGCTGTATCAACGGCGGTCTGGCCTCGGAGTTTGAGGCGTTTCAGCGCAGCCTTGTGACGGAGTATCTGTGCTGGCAGAGGAAGATCATCGATGAGTACCGTACACCGGATCAGTTTGTCACGCACAACCTGGATTACAACTGGAGAAAATTTGGCGCGAAGATCTCACAGGACGGGTACTCTTACGGGGTGCAGCCGGACTGTGACCACGATAAAATGGGACGCGCGCTGACGATTGCAGGGACGGATATCTATCATCCGACACAGCATGACCTGACGGGTACTGAAATCGCCTTTGGCGGAGATGAGATGCGTGGGATTATTCCCGGAAGCAGGAATTATCTGGTGCTGGAGACAGAGGCACAAGCCTTTCGGGAGTGGGTTCCGTATCCGGGACAGATCCGCCTGCAGGCATACTCTCATCTGGCGAGCGGGGCATCGATGGTGGAGTACTGGCACTGGCATTCGATACATAACGGATACGAGACCTATTGGAAGGGACTTCTCAGCCACGATTTCGCACCGAATCCGACATATCTCGAGGCCGCCGGGATCGGTCACGAGTGGAAGCGGATCGGAGCAGAGAACCTGATCATTACGAAGAAAAACCGCGCGGCCATGATCGTCGACAACCGGACGCTGACCGCCTTTAAATGGTTTCCGATTGATAAAGACCTAAGCTACAACGATATTGTGATGGAGACGTATCGTGAATTGTACGGACTGAATATCGGTGTGGATATCCTTTTTGAGGATCAGATCACAGGAGAAGACTGCCGGCCGGACGGCGGCACGCAGAAGAACGACAGGCGCAGCCTGGACGGATATGACCTCATCGTGATTCCATCGCTTTATTCTGTCTCTGAGGAATTTATCCGGATTATCCGGAACTGGACAGAGGCAGGCGGAGTGCTCGTCGCCACGTTCCGCTCCTTCTTCACGAACCGCTCGCTCAGTGTGTGGACGGATATCCAGCCGCATCACATGACGGATGTCTTCGGGGTTAATTACCATCAGTTTGTGAACCCGGAGCGGCTGACGGTGAACGGATTGGAAGTGAATCACTGGGCGGAACTTCTGATTCCGTGCGGCGGAATAACTGGAAGTGAAGAGAGCTGCAGCTCAGAAACAGCAGAAGAAAAGGACGCAGCTGCGAATGTTTTGGAAGCTGCAGAGAATAGGGATGGTACTGAGGCGGTTTTGGAGGACGCGGAAACCGGGTGCCGCGAGGATGGCTTTCAGGTACTCGGTTGGTATGAGCATCCGTACTGGAACATCTATGCGGGCATCACGAGAAACCGGTTCGGTAAGGGAACAGCGTACTATATCGGCTGTCATACAGATCCGGAGCAGCTGAAACGAATTCTTGCACGGGCGTCCGCAGATGCGGGAATATGGCTGCCTCATTATGAAAATAAGGAGACAGCGGACGCGGAACAATATACCTGGCCGGTGATCCTGCGCAGCGGCGTCAATGCGAAGGGACAGACGGTTCATTATCTCCTTTATTACGCAGAAGATCCGCGGGTGGTACACAATCCTTATGACACGGTGACAGATCTGCTCAGTGGCAGAAGATATGCTCCGGGAGAGAAAATAGAGCTTCGGGACTGGGACGTAAAGGTGCTTCTGGAAAGCTGAAAGTTATAGAACTTTCAGGCTGAGCCTTCAGCTCTGAGGAGCTGACCGCGCACTGGAAATCGCTGATCGAGAAATATCCGGTATGACCGATTGAGGACGGAATGGATTCCCCAAGTGCGAAGGTAATTAATATTCTGTTCCATTTTGTATTTCAAAGTGGTTTTTTTCAAATGTGATCAGTCCTTCGGATTTCATTTTTCCCAGTTCTTTTGAGAGTGCGGTCCGGTCGACATTCAGATAGTCAGCAAGCTGCTGGCGGTCAAAGGGGATGTCGAACCGGTGGCCGCCGCTCTGTAGGGCTACCGAATTCAGGTATGCCAGTACCTTGCCCCGGATGGTTTTGGGTGAGGTGTGGAAACTGCGGCCGGACAGAACAAGGTTTTTATGTGCGGTAACCACAAGAAGGTTGGTCAGGAACTTCCGTACCCAGGGGTGTGTGGTCGAATCGGTTTCTTTCAGGACATGAATTTTGAGGAAAAGAATCCGTGAGTCTTCATTTGCCACGACATCTACCAGCAGAGGTTCGTTATGCAGAAACGCATAGGTCTCTGCAAAAAAATGGCCGGAACCGACGTGACTTAAGATGGTGCGGTTCCCCCACATATCGTTGTTTTCTATTCTTACGCTTCCCTCCAGGACCAGTCCCATTTTGTCGGTTTTACTTCCGGCCAGAAGGATGGAAGCGTCTTTTTTGTATAAAAGCTCGCGGGCTTGAAGTGCCAGCAATGCATCGTGAATTTCTTCTTTGCTTAATCCCTTGAAAAGAACGTTTTTCGAGAGCATTTCTTCATTCATTTTCGTCTCCTTAGCCGCAGAAGGGGGCTTCATCAGTGCAAAACAGGACTGTGAAAGGCTGCCTTGTATTGGAAAGTGTCACACGGTTGAAAAAAATAATTATGTGGTAATGACAACATACTTCTGCTTTTTATCCTACTATACTGTCCACAGAAAGACAACAAGTGACTGCCGCTGTATTCCAGGCTGTACAAAGGTCTATGTAATCCGGGAGGCAGCAGAGGCAAAGGAAGAATGCCCTTTGGGGCGATAGAGGAGGTTTATTGATGGAAAACAAGATGTTCTGTTATCAGTGCCAGGAAACAGCGGGATGTAAGGGATGTACGATCTCCGGTGTCTGCGGAAAGAAACCCGAGGTTGCCCGTATGCAGGATCTGCTTGTGTATGTGACGAAAGGACTTTCGTGTGTGACAACAAGGATGCGCGAGGAAGGGATTCCCGTGGAAAAGGATGTGAACCATATGGTTACAAGAAATCTTTTTATCACGATCACCAATGCAAACTTTGACAGGGAAGCGATTCGCAAAGCAGTTGAGGAAACGCTGGCAGTAAAGCAGGATCTTCTTGGAAAGCTCGAGAACAAAGAGGGACTTCCGGAAGCCGCATTCTGGAATGGCGCGGAGGATTCCTTTGACGCCAAGGCGGCAGAGGTTGGCGTACTTTCGACCAGGGATGAGGATATCCGCTCTCTTCGCGAGCTGATTACCTATGGTTTAAAAGGACTTTCGGCCTATTCCAAGCATGCAAATGCGCTGCTTCAGGACAATGAAGAAGTGGATGCGTTTATCCAGAAAGCACTTGCGAAGACTCTGGATGATTCTCTTGGAGTAAACGATCTGGTGTCTCTTACTCTGGAGACCGGTAAGTACGGTGTAGACGGTATGGCTCTTCTGGATAAGGCGAATACAGAGGCCTATGGGAATCCGGAAGTGACACAGGTTGACATTGGTGTCCGTAAAAATCCGGGTATTCTGATCTCCGGTCATGACCTTCGCGATCTGGAAATGCTTCTGGAACAGACGAAAGGGACTGGTGTAGATGTCTATACACACTCCGAGATGCTTCCGGCACATTATTATCCGGCATTTAAGAAATATCCGCATTTCGCAGGAAATTACGGAAATGCATGGTGGAAACAGAAAGAGGAGTTTGAGAAGTTCAATGGTCCGATTCTGATGACGACCAACTGTGTGGTGCCTCCCGCAGAGAGCTATAAGGACCGCCTCTGGACGACCGGAGCGGCAGGATTCCCCGGCTGCAGACATATTGACGGCACATATGGCGAGACCAAGGATTTCTCTGAAATTATTGCCCAGGCAAAGACATGTCCTGCTCCTACAGAGATCGAGACAGGAACCATTACCGGCGGATTTGCACATGAGCAGGTATTTGCGCTTGCGGACAAGGTTGTAGACGCGGTCAAGACCGGAGCCATCCGGAAGTTTGTTGTAATGGCAGGATGCGACGGAAGACACAAGACACGGGAGTACTATACAGAGTTTGCGAAGAGACTTCCGAAGGATGTGGTGATTCTGACAGCAGGATGCGCGAAGTATAAATATAACAAATTGGATCTTGGCGATATTGGCGGAATTCCGAGAGTTCTGGATGCGGGTCAGTGCAATGACTCCTATTCCCTGGCACTGATCGCCTTGAAACTCAAGGAAATATTCAAGCTGGATGATATCAATGATCTTCCGATCGTGTTCAATATCGCATGGTATGAGCAAAAGGCCGTCATTGTACTCCTTGCGCTTCTGTACCTGGGTGTAAAGAATATCCATCTTGGACCGACGCTTCCGGCGTTCCTTTCTCCGAATGTGGCAAAGGTGCTGGTGGATAACTTTGGAATCGCGGGAATTGGAACTGTGGATGATGATCTGAAGCTTTTCTTTGGAGACGAGGCATAAATAAGGCGGAAGAGCTTTTCCATGACAAAGAGGATTCCTGCGCTTGTTAAAAGGTTCCTTGAGTTACAATATTGTCAGGTCGATGTCCGGAGATTTCCGGGTGTCGGCCTGGTTCAGTTTATCCTGCAATTTTTCCTTATTTGATTATCGGCATTCAGGATATCGGAATAAGTGAAATAAAAAAGAATGTATACCTGGCCGGTGATTCTGCGCAGCGGCGTTAATGCGAAGGAACAGACAGTTCATTATTTCCTTTATTACGCAGAAGATCCGCGGGTGGTACACAATCCTTATAGCACGGTGACAGATCTGCTCAGTGGCAGAAGATATGTCCCGGGTGAGAAAATCGAATTGAGGGATTGGGATGTAAAGGTGCTTGTGGAGAGTTGAAATTTGCAGGCCGGATCAGGCAAAGACACCGGAAATCTTTGCCTGACCGCCTGGAGTCGATTATAAAATTCCGATGTCGAAATAAGATTCCGATGCTGAAATAAGATTGCGGTTGACAATCAAATGCTGTTAGTGTACACTAATAATTAGTTAGAGATACCTAACGCGCAAAAGGCTGATGATCCTGAATTTTCGCTGCTTGTCATGATGTACAACAACAGAAATGATCACCAGATGCCAACTGGATAAAGCTATAGCAGGACAGAAAACTATTGTGGATAGAACACTATAGCAGGGCAGAAAACTATTGCAGGATAGAACGCAATAACAGGATAAAAAGCCGTTTCAGGAGTGAAAGCAACAGGAATGGTTACCAGTTATGTCTCAGGAAGACAGGAGGAGACGATATGCTGAAACATTTACAGATTGAAAAGGTGATTGGACGAGAGATCATAGATTCCAGAGGCAATCCCACGGTTGAAGCTGAGGTGATTCTGAATGACGGAACTGTCGGAAGAGGAGCCGCGCCCAGCGGAGCGTCTACCGGTGAATTTGAGGCGATTGAGCTTCGGGACGGAGACAAAGAACGATTTGGCGGAAAGGGCGTGTCTAAGGCCGTCAACAACATAAACACAATCATCAATGATGCAGTCAGAGGACTGGACCCGCAGGATGTATATGCGGTAGATAACGCGATGATCAGAGCGGACGGTACGCCAAACAAGGCGAAGCTGGGAGCAAACGCAATTCTTGCGGTATCCATCGCCAGCGCGAAGGCTGCGGCAGAATCTCTCGGGATTCCGCTTTTCCGCTTCCTCGGGGGTGCAAATGCCAACCGTCTTCCGGTTCCGATGATGAATATTCTGAACGGCGGGGCGCATGCGACGAATTCAGTGGACACTCAGGAATTCATGATTATGCCGGTGGGAGCATCTTCCTTCCGCGAGGCACTTCGCTGGTGCACAGAGGTCTTTCATTCACTTCAGAAAATTCTCAAAGCGGAGGGAAACACCACCGCGGTCGGAGATGAGGGCGGTTTTGCGCCGAATCTGAAGGATGATGAAGACACCATCGAGCATATTCTTCAGGCAATCCGTGACGCAGGTTATCGTCCGGGTGAGGATTTTGTTCTCGCCATGGATGCGGCATCCTCTGAATGGAAGAGTGAGAAGGGGAAGGGATATTATCACCAGCCGAAGTCCGGCAGGGATTTCACGTCTGAGGAGTTGATTGCGCACTGGAAATCGCTGATCGAGAAGTATCCGATCTGGTCGATTGAGGACGGTCTGGACGAGGAGGACTGGGAAGGCTGGCAGAAGATGACGGATGAGCTCGGAGACAAGGTACAGCTGGTCGGCGATGATCTCTTTGTGACAAATACAGAGCGGCTTGAGAAGGGAATCCGGCTTGGCTGCGCGAATTCGGTTCTGATCAAGCTCAATCAGATCGGATCCGTGTCTGAGACGCTTGAGGCGATCAAGATGGCACATAAGGCTGGATACACGGCAATCACATCCCACAGAAGCGGCGAGACAGAGGATACTACAATCGCCGATCTCGCAGTTGCGCTCAATACACGCCAGATCAAGACGGGAGCACCCAGCCGAAGCGAGCGTGTGGCAAAATACAATCAGCTTCTCCGGATCGAAGAGGAACTCGGCGAATCTGCCGTATATCCCGGAAAAAAAGCATTTAACCGCTGAGAAAAAATCACAGAAATATAAGATCAAAGACAGGCAGGAGCCGGTTCCGTTTATGGAACCGGCTTTTCTGAACTTATTTTACTCTATCATGAGGAAAAGAAGATTAAAATGGGGCAGCTGAAGAAAGCTCTTAGGGCGAATTTCCAGGGATACGAGGTTATCCGCTAGCTGCTGCATGCGCCGTCTTATATAATGATCCGTATGCGGATGAAATCGGCAGAACCATCCGGTTTTCAGTCCTGTGTTCAGTGTGGACGATTACGAAAGATAAAATATATTATGAATTCTTCCACTCAAACAACTGATCTTCAAGAACTGGTGTGATATACTGTATAAGCTCTTCGAAAACGCAGACAAGATCGTCGCACGCGAAGCGCGCGTAAGAGACTGTCTGCGATTTCGAAGGCAACAGGTATGAGGATGAAGCGCGGAGGCGCGAAATCCTCATACCTGAAGGATTGCGGGAGTGCGAAGCCATTGAGAAATTTATACAGTGTGAAGGAGACACCATGATCAGACATTATATAATCGGAGAGCCGATCGAGACAGATTCCGTTGTGCTGAATATACCGGCTGAGACAGGGGAGATTCCGGGTTTTGTTATGGATCCCGGCGCGAAGGCGATTCGTCATCGAATGGACAGGGAGGATGTTATTTACGGACTCGGAGAAACTGTCCGCGGGATGAACAAGAGGAACTGGCTGTACATCAGCAACAACACCGACGACTATATGCATACGGAGGGAAAGCATTCCCTTTATGCCTCCCAGAATTTTATCCTTGTTTTTTCTCCGCGGGCTTCTTTCGGACTTTATGTCGATACGCCGGGAAGAGTGACATTTGATCTGGGATACACGGATCCGGATGTGCTGGAGATACGGCTGGATGATTTTGACGCGAATCTCTATGTGGTTCAGGATTCGACGCTTCCCGGAATTGCGCATGAATTCCGGCACTTAGTGGGCCGAAGCTATATTCCGCCGAAGTGGGCCTTCGGATTCGGGCAGAGCCGGTGGAGCTACCGCACGGAGAAAGAAGTGGAGGAGGTTGCTGACCGCTATCAGAAGGAAAGCATTCCGCTTGACAGTATCTATCTCGACATCGATTACATGGATCACTACAAGGACTTCACGGTTGATGAGCAGGCTTTTCCGGATTTCACGGATTTCTGCGCGAAGATGAAGAAAAGGGGAATCCATCTGGTGCCGATCATCGATGCGGGTGTGAAGATGGAGGATGGCTATGATATCTGTGAGGAGGGGAGAAAAGGCGATTACTTTGTCAAGGATGAGGACGGAAACGACCTGGTGGCCGCTGTCTGGCCCGGGAAGGCGCATTTTCCGGACTTTATGAAGCCGGAGACGCGGAAGTGGTTCGGGGAGCATTACCGTTTTCTGCTGGATCAGGGCGTGGACGGGTTCTGGAATGATATGAATGAGCCCGCGATTTTCTACACGGAGAAGCATCTGAACGAGG
Source organism: Bilifractor sp. LCP21S3_A7 (assembly GCF_052118825.1). Lineage (NCBI taxonomy): Bacteria > Bacillati > Bacillota > Clostridia > Lachnospirales > Lachnospiraceae > Bilifractor > Bilifractor sp. LCP21S3_A7. The sequence continues at coordinate 252,626 of NZ_JBQKGL010000004.1, forward strand.
CGTTCCGGCGGATCGACGAACTGAAGGGGGAGAATCTGGATATAGAATCCTTTTCTGAGCTGACGTCTCTGGTCGGAGGACTGTCGAACAATCCGGAGGATTACCGGAGCTTTTATCACACATACATGGGAAAAACCTATCGCCATGACAAGCTTCATAACCTGTACGGTTATCTGATGACGAGGGCTGCCGGAGAAGCGTTCCGGACGCTTTGCCCGGATCGGAGGATCCTGCTGTTTTCACGGTCATCCTACATCGGGATGCATCGCTATGGAGGTGTCTGGACCGGGGACAACAGAAGCTGGTGGGAGCATCTGCTTCTCGGCATGCAGCAGATGGCGGGCCTGAATCTGTGCGGCTTTCTGTATTCCGGATCGGATATGGGAGGCTTCGGTGACGACGCAACGGAGGATCTGATGATGCGGTGGCTGGAAATGGCTCTTTTTACACCACTGTACCGCAATCACAATGCGAAGGGAAACCGCTTTCAGGAGCTCAGCGCGTTTGCGCATCCGGAGCGCTTCCGCCCGATCATCGAACTCAGATATGCTTTGCTTCCTTATATTTACAGTGAGTTTATGAAGGCAGCGCTCCGCGACGGCATGTACATGATGCCGCTCGCCTTCCAGTGGCCGGATGACAGAAGAGCAGTGGAGACAGAGGATCAGCTGCTTGTCGGGGAAAGCGTGATGATCGCGCCGGTGTACCGGCAGAACGTTTCCGGCCGTTATGTCTATCTGCCGGAAGATATGATGCTTCTGCGTATGAGAAGCTGGAACGATTACGATGAGATTCAGCTTTCAGAGGGCGATCACTATGTGAAGGCAGAGCTCGGGGAAGTGCTGATTTTCATCCGAAAGGGACATGTGCTTCCGCTCTGCCATCCGGCAGCAAATACGGCAGCTCTCGATTACAGCACGATCCATTACATTTGTAACGGGGGATGCCCGGAGGATTACGAGTTATATAACGATGATGGAATTACTCCCGTGAAAGATCCCCTCCGGGTGTGATCTTCTGTTTTTTCGATGTAAATCTCCGGATGGGTGAAGCTGTCCGGAAATGAACAAGAGGATTTTGAGAAACAGTAACCAGGAATTAAACAAGCCGGATCAGAAAAAATGCATCTATGAATTTCAACAGAAAGGTAGGGAATCAGCTTGGCAGCAAACAAAGATTTCATTCATCGTTTTCTCAATTACGTTCAGATCGATACGCAGTCCGATGAGGATGCGACAGATCAGCCAACAACTGCAAAGCAAAGGACTCTCGCAGAGCTCCTTGAAAAAGAACTGACAAGTCTGGGTGTCCGGACGGATTACGACCGGGAACATTGCTACGTCTATGCAGCTATTGCTTCGCATGGGAGTGGTTTTGAATCCATGCCGCCACTGGGATTCATTGCTCATCTCGATACGTCGCCGGAGGTGAGCGGAAGCAGTGTGAAGCCGAGAATCATTCAGAATTACCAGGGCGGGGATGCATTATTAAAAGAAGAGGATTTTCCGGAGCTTACGAGACATCGCGGGGAGGATCTTATAGCATCAGACGGGACGACACTGTTAGGTGCGGACGACAAGGCAGGAATCGCGGAGATCATGAACCTTGTGCAGTATTTTCATGATCATCCGGAGGAACCGCACCGGGCGGTACGCATTGCATTTACGCCGGATGAGGAAACGGGACGCGGCACAGAGCATTTTGACACGGAGCGCTTCGGGGCAAAAGAGGCATATACCGTAGACGGCGGGACCTTCGGTGTCATCGAATATGAGTGCTTCAATGCGGCGGAAGCGCGGGTTATGATCCATGGCAAGAATGTCCACCCGGGAAGTGCGAAAAACCAGATGAAAAATGCCTGCCTGATCGCGATGGAATTTGCCTCGATGCTTCCGCCGGCTGAAACACCGGAGCACACAGAGGGATATGAGGGATTTTACCACCTCGACCGGATGGAGGGCAGTGTCGAACAGACAAACCTTCAGTACATCATCCGGGACCATAACCGGAAACGGTTCGAGGCACGAAAAGAAACGATTCGCTCGATTGCGGCGTATCTGAATCAAAAATATGGTGAGGGAACTGTTGACGCATCAATCCGGGACCAGTATCACAATATGGCTGAGGTTATGAAGGATCATATGGATCTGGTCGGGCGTGTGCAGAAAGTTCTGTCGGACATGGGAGAAGTGTGTGTCACAAGCCCGATTCGTGGCGGTACAGACGGTGCAGCACTGTGTTTCCGGGGCATTCCATGTCCGAATCTGTGCACGGGAGGGTATAACTATCACAGCCGGTTCGAATATGCGAGCGTGCAGGAGATGGAGAAGACCGCGGAGATGCTGATCCGAATCGCACAGCTGCGGCAATGATGGGAAAAGCATTTCCATACGATATCGGGTTTCAAGACAGGCAGAATGCTGTTTTCAAAAGGAAATTATATGCCGGATTAAGGGGCTGCCGCATTTGCGAACAACCCCTGTTCTCTTCTTCCGGACAAATATCATCCAGACTGCCCGCTGCCGGTATGGAGGATACTTCCGCCTCCGCAGGTTATTGTTGGTGCTGTCATGTATTGACATTTTTACAATATATGATATCATTATGATATCAAATAAATATCGTCTTCGGGCCGCGATTGCCCGGAAGCCTTTTTTAGGGGGCGGAAAGGAAAAACGTTATGGAAGAGAAGCAATTGGTGAAGAAGAACAATGGGATGCCTGTTTTGCTGCTACTGGTTGCACTGTATGTGGCGTCTGTTTTTCTGTTTGTGACGGGAATCAAGCTTGGAACGGAGGATTCTCTGTTTCTTCCGGCCTTCCTTCCGGCGATTCTGTGGTGGGGACTTGGATGGATCTTCTGCATGGGATTGAAGGTTGTCAAGCCGCAGGAAGCGCTTGTGCTGACGCTTTTTGGCAAGTATATCGGGACGATCAAGACGGATGGATTTTACTATGTGAATCCTTTCTGCTCGTCAGTAAATCCAGCCGCGAAGACAAGGCTGGGACAGAGCGGAGATGTGAATGAGAACGCTTCGGCCCATGGGATTCAGCTGTCGCTTTCTTCCGTGAACAAGACAGAGGAGCCGGCGAACTGGAAGATTTCTCTGAAAGCGATGACCCTGAATAATGCGAAGCAGAAAGTCAACGACGTACTTGGCAACCCGGTGGAGATCGGCGTGGCAGTGATCTGGAGAGTCAGTGACACAGCGAAGGCAGTTTTCAATGTCGATAATTATAAGGAATATCTGTCGCTCCAGGTAGATGCGGCGGTGCGGGATATCGTGAAGATTTACCCGTATGATGTGGCACCGAATATCGATACGACCGGTGACGGACAGGCTGACGACGGAAGCCTTCGCGGGTCTACGACGGTTGTGGCGGACCGGATCCGTGACCTGATTCAGAAAAAGGTAGAAAATGCCGGACTTGTGATTGAAGAGGCAAGAATCACGTATCTGGCTTACGCTCCCGAGATCGCCGCGGTGATGCTCCAGAGACAGCAGGCTTCCGCAGTGATTGACGCGAGAAAGATGATCGTGGACGGTGCGGTCGGTATGGTTGAGATGGCACTGGAGCGACTGAAGGAAAACGGCGTGGTGGATCTCGACGAGGAACGGAAGGCGGCAATGGTGTCGAACCTGCTGGTGGTTCTGTGCGGCAACCATGACGCACAGCCTGTTGTGAATTCGGGAAGCCTGTACTGAAACTGAATGATGAACGCGGCGGCGCTGCCATTCCGGGTTAGTATGGTCTGGCGAAGGCCGCCGCTTCCTTTTGAGACGTGCTGAGAGGTTTTTTACGATAGTTTCGTATAAGGCTGACCAAAACCGTGTTGCGCGAACAAACCGCTTCCACCCGCAGATGGAAAACCTGTCAGCCCAAAAACTAGGATATATTTCTGAAGGGTGTGAGCAAACAGTTTCCGGCTGTGGTAGACAGAAAGCAGGTGAGCAGATGGCGAAGAAGCAGGTACCGCTTCGATTGAATGAAAAATTGTATGACGCGATCGCAGCCTGGGCGGAGGATGATTTTCGTTCGGTGAACGGGCAGATCGAGTATCTTTTGACGGAATGCGTAAAGCAGAGAAAAAAGGACGGGAAGTATGTGTCGGAGCACCTCGATGAACCGCCGGAACTGAACATCCGGTAAATGGCCATGCTATCTGCAGTGCTATATACGTACGGGATAGGTGTCTGCGGCTGCCCGTTGCTTTACCGCTTCCGTGTGTACGGCATGGAGGCTGTGAAGCAGCGGGTTCGGGAAGGCAGGAATTTTACAGCCTGACGAGGACAATTGTGCGTTAAAGGGATGTAAAATCTGGCAGAATGCGATAGGATGATTGCAGGGTTGAAGTTCATGATCGGCAAGCATCCTATTGACAGGTATGTCAGCGGATGAAAAATGTATGCGTGATTTTGTCGGGAGAGGATGGAGAGATGCTTCGAATTGCGATTGTTGAGGATGATGAGAATTACCGCCGGGAGTTCCGCACATATCTGGAACAGTACGGAAGAGAGCATGGCGAAGTTTTTTCCATCCGGGAATTCTCCGATGGAGACGGAATTCTGAATCCGTATACACCGGATTACGATATTATTCTGATGGATATTGAGATGGCATTTGTCGACGGGATGACGGCGGCGCAGGAGATCCGGAAATCGGATACGGAGGTCTGCATCATCTTTATTACCAATATGCCTCAGTACGCGATCAAGGGCTATACGGTCGGCGCACTGGATTATATTCTGAAGCCGGTTTCCTACTATTCCTTTTCGGAGACCATTACACGTGCACTGGGAAGAAGGAAGACAATCCAGAATAAGTACGTGATTTTGAATGTCAAGGGCGGGATGCGGCGGATTTCCACTTCTTCCATCCGTTACATTGAAGTCATGAACCATGAACTGATTTTTCATCTGGTTTCAGAAGAGATAACCTCAAGAGGCGCGCTGAAGGAGGTGGAAAAGGAACTATCCGGCGAGTATTTCTTTCAGTGTAACAAGGGCTTTCTGATTAATCTGGCTTATGTAGACGGTATCGTCGGGAATGATGTTCAGATCGGGGAGGACCGTCTGCAGGTGAGCCGGTCCAGGAAAAAGCCTTTGATGGATGCTTTGAATCAGTACATGGCGGAGACAGGGAGGTAACGGGATGGATGTATACGGGCTCCTGTTTCGTACTGCTTCCGGAAATGTCCTGCCGGATCTTAAGGACACACCGGGAATTTATTATGCAATCACCTATATAATTGCTTTTGCAATCATCAGTCATTATCGGCCGGCCCGGAGAAAGGGCTGGAAGAGAAATCTGATTTTTCTGGGAATGGGAGGATTTCTCATTTTTTACATGACGGTGACGAAGAATCCCCCTCTTCCGTTATTCCTTCCGGTTGTAATGGGTACCATTGTTCAGATTTTTCTCGGCTTTTACTGGCTGACAGAGATGAACTGGAAGAATTGTCTCTTTGATACGCTTCGCGCCTTTATTCTGGGAGAGTTTGCGGCTTCTCTGGAATGGCAGCTTTATTATTTCGGTTTGACAGAATTAAGGGTTGCCTTGAATCCGCTGACGAATCTGATCTTTATGCTTCCGACCTATGCCGGTGTATTCGTTCTGGCTGCTGCGCTGGAGAGGAAATATGACAGCCGGTCCGGAAGGTATGAACAGCTGGAATTACATGGGCATGCACTTCTTGGGGAGATATTGATCATCGTTGCGGTGTATTTCATGAGTGATATCAGCTTTGTGCTTCAGCGCGCGCCTTTTACCGCCAGGTACACATCGGAAATCCTGCTGCTTCGAACCGTTGTGGATTTTGCCGGGGTTGTTGTTCTTTATTTTTATTCCATTGTGCTGCACCAGGCGCAGGAGCAGATGGAACTGCAGACCATGCAGAATATTCTTCAGCTTCAATATTCCAATTATCAGACCTCGCGGGAGAGTGTGGATCTTGTCAATCAGAAATATCATGATCTAAAGCATCAGATTGCAATTCTGAGGGACGGCATCGATTCTGAGGAAAAAGTACGGTATCTTGACAAGATGGAGGAGGAAATTAAGCTGTACGAGGCGCAGAATAAGACCGGCAACGAGGTTCTGGATACGATCCTGACCAGCAAGGCCATGGCTTGTCAGAGATATCATGTGGAATTTACCGTTGTGGCGGACGGAGCGGCGCTGAGCTTTATGTCAATCATGGATATCAGCTCGTTGTTCGGAAATGCCCTGGATAACGCTATTGAGGCGGCAAAGCAGATACCGGACAGGAAGGAGAGGCTGATTCATCTGACGATCGCGAGGCAGAAGAACTTTGTCAATATCACGCTGCTCAACCGCTTCAGCGGTGCGGTCAGTTTTCGAAACGGCCTTCCGGTGACAACCAAACAGAACCACGCTTACCACGGATTCGGAGTCAAGAGTATGCGCTCCACGGTGGAGAAATACGGAGGTTCACTGACGGTAGGCGCGAAGGATGGATGGTTCAGTCTTCACATCCTTCTGCCGGGCACACAGAGCCGCAGGGAAATCTGACCGACAGGAACGAGGCGTGACCGGAGGAAAGTGCGGCTGACATGTGGATCGCGCCGGAAGTATCACAGGAAGTGAAAACAGACAGATGACGCAAAAAAATGAACCATTTGCGTCATTTGTCTTTTTTTATCCTTTTTTGTGGTAGGCTTGAAAATGTGAGATAAGGGTTTCCGCATGACAAGGCTGTCTGCAGAGGGAAGATTCCTGGGACAGCCGAAGTGAAAACACAGGCGGAAGCCGGGAATACAGAACGAGATAAAACACGCTGCGCGAGTTTTATCTCGCTATCGCGACGCTCGCCGCACACGAATACTTCGCATTCGGCTGCGGCTCACTGTTCGCGTAAATAAAAATTCAGGAGGCAGATCATGATCCGATACGATTTTAACAATGACTGGACGGTAAAACATCTGGGAAGCAGTGAAGAAGGGATAAAGGTCCGGCTCCCATATGACGCCATGCTTCGCGAGAAAAGATCCGGGGAGAGCGCGGGAATGCATAATGTCGGCTGGTTTGCCGGAGGCGATTATGAATATGTTCATCGCTTCGAAGTGCCGGCGTCTTTTGAAGGAAGAAACGTGTTCCTCCTGTTTGAGGGAATCTACCGGAATGCTGAGATCTTCGTAAACGGATGCAAGGCGGTGTCGCGTCCGTATGGATACACGCAGATCCAGACAGAAATATCAGCTTATCTGCATTATGGCGCCTCAAATGAAGTGCGGGTTGTCGCACATAATGCGGATCAGCCGAACAGCCGCTGGTACAGCGGCAGCGGAATTTACAGGCCGGTCTGGATGTATGTCGGAGAGTCCGATTATATTCCGTTATATGGCCTGAAGGTTCGCACGGTGTCAGTGTGTGATTACAACAGCGAGCATACCTGCGGAAAAGCGCAGGTTGAGGTCCGTGTGCGGACCAGTGCCGCTGGTATGGTCAGTCTGCAAATGACGGATCCGGACGGAAGAAAAGCTGCATATGCAGAAGAGCAGTCCGCTGCGGTTTCTCCTGATGAAGAAGTTGTGTGTGGGGCTTCCGATGAAGCGGAAGAGTCAACGGCAGGAATTCACACAGAGAAAGACAGAAGGGCTGCGGAACATTTTGAGGCAGTATTCCACATTTCAATCGACCGGGCACGACTCTGGAATCCGGGGCGCCCGGAGCTTTACCGGTGCCGCGCAAGGTTTGCGGATGACACCAGTGAGGTGACCTTTGGAGTCCGCGAGCTTTCCTGGGACGCAGAGCACGGTATGCAGATGAATGGAAAACGGCTGCTTCTGAAGGGCTGCTGCATTCATTCGGACAATCAGCTGCTGGGCGCGGAAACTTATCCGGAAGCCGAAGAGCGGAGAGTACGGATTCTGATGGAAAACGGCTACAACGCCATTCGCAGCGCACACAATCCGGCTTCGGAATATCTGCTTGAGGCATGCGACAGGCTGGGAATGCTGATGATGGATGAATATGTGGACTGCTGGTATATCCACAAGACGCGATTTGATTATGCCGGAGAAATGACAAAATGGTATCGCGCAGATCTGCGTGATATGGTGGATAAAGATTACTGCCATCCGTCTGTAATTCTCTATTCTACGGGAAACGAGGTGGCGGAAACCGGCGAGAAGAGAGGCATTGCGCTGACCCGGGATATGACGGAATATCTTCACAGACTGGACGGCTCCCGTCCGGTCACCTGTGGCGTCAATATTTTCTTTAATCTGATGTATGCGATGGGATTTGGCGTGTACAGCGATGAGAAGGCGGCAAAGGAGGCTGCAGAAGCTGAGAAGGCTGCGAAGGAAGGCAAGGAGCGGAATAAAAAGAAGACGGTCGGCAGCGAGTTCTACAATCAGATGGCGGGCCTTCTCGGTGACAAGACGATGAAGCTCGGCGCAACGCTTCACGGCTGCGATGTCAAGACGAGGGATGCGTTTGCCGCGATGGATGTTGCCGGCTACAATTACGGTATTTACCGCTACCGGCACGACCTGAAGAAGTATCCGGACCGGCTGATTCTCGGAAGTGAGACCTTCTGCAGCGATGCGCATGATTTTATGAAACTGGCGAAAAAGAACCCGCGTATCGTCGGTGATTTTGTGTGGGCAGGCATGGATTACCTCGGAGAGGCGGGAATCGGCTCCTGGGAATACGAGGATTACGCACCCAAGGACGCGGATCAGGCAGGATGGATTTCCGCGGGAAGCGGCAGAGTGGACCTTACGGGAAAAGCAATCGGCGAGGCCAGCTGGACCCGGGTCGCCCTCGAGCAGGAGACCGGCCCGTTTATCGCCGTAAAGCCGGTCTATCAGAACGGCAGGCATACTCCTTCTGCATGGAAGATGTCGGATGCCATCGAAAGCTGGTCCTGGAGAGGCTGCACCGGAAAGAAGGCAGAGATCGAGGTGTACGTCAGGGCGGAGCGTGTGGAGCTTTTTCTGAACGACAGAAAGGTCGGAGCCGCAAGACTGCACGGGAACTGCATTGCCAGATTCAAGGTTCCGTATGAGGACGGAGTGCTTCGCGCCGTTGCCTATAACGGTGATGACAGCCGCATCGGAACCTGCCGGCTGGAAAGCGCAAAGGAGGAAACGACTCTTCAGGTGATCCCGGAAGCTGCCATGGAGCGGATCTCCGGCTGCGATACTCCGGATCTGACGGGAAAACGGCTCACCGCACAGGCCGGAAGGCTCTGCTATTTCCGCATTCGTTACACCGACAGGGACGGCATCTGGAAGCCGATGGAAAAGCACAGAGTGCATATCGAGGTAGAAAACGGGGAACTTAAGGCACTTGGGAATGCCTGCCCATACAATCCGGAAGGGTATCTGCAGGATACAGTTTCTACTTATTATGGAGAGGCGCTTGCGATTGTACGGGTCGGTGCGGGCGGCACACTGAGGCTGACCTGCAGAGACGAAGAGAGAAGCCGGGACCTGGAGATGGAAATCGTGTAAAAAGCCGAAGTGACGTGCAGGCGGCACAAACGCCGCGACAGGCAGACGAAGCCGGTTACATGCAGGCCTGCTCCGTGCTGCGCAGTCCTGCATTTTTACTTACGCGAACAGTGAGCCGCAGCCGAATGCGAAGTATTCGTGTGCGGCGAGCGTCGCGATAGCGAGATAAAACTCGCACAGCGTGTTTTATCTCGTTCAACAGGTACGTGCGTTTTTGTACCGATTATGCTAAAAATTGAACCGTTCGCGCTAAAAAAGGATTTGGTTCCGTTTCTTCTTTATAATGAGAAGCATGGAACACAAATCCGCGCGGACGTTTTTTTATGTACAGGGAGGTAGAGAATGAAAAGGAAAAAATCAGCCAGAGCATGGCGGGGACTTACCGGCGTGTCGGCGACCGTAATGGCAATTCTGGTTGCCGGTTCAACCGTTGCAAACGCAAATGCAGCCTTTATCAATACGAGACTGGGAACCGCCAGTCAGAAGATGGTCGATTCTTCTACAGAAGACAGCATGTACTATGACTCCGAATTTTCATCGCTGGAGGATATGTACAATGCGAAGGTAAAGCTGGCCGAGGAGATCGCCGGCGAGGGAACCGTACTTTTCAAAAATGACAATGCGGCACTTCCGCTTGCAAAGACTGAGAAGATTACGCTCTGGGGCATGAATTCGCATTATCCGACGCTGGGCGGCATGATCGGATCCTCAACTGCATCCGACACAAAGAACGGGCAGGTTCCGGTGGACCTGGAGCAGGCGTTCACCCAGAAGGGCTTCACGCTGAATCAGAACTTCATTGACCTGTATTCGGGCAAAGAGGCGTCCGAGTACATGAGAACCGGTTTCGGACAGCCCGGGCACGGACTGATGCCGGCTTTCACACCGACCTATGAGACACCGGCGGCTTATCCGGTCGGAGAGATTCCGGCCGATCTCTATACGGAGGATACGCTGAGCAGCGCCGATGACACGACGGCAGTTGTCGTGATCTCGAGAGACTCTTCTGAGGCGGCAGACTATGAGCCGGGAATGAAGAATGCCACAAAGGGCGACTCTTTTGAGCGTCCGCTTGCTCTGTCAGATTATGAGAAGTCCATGATAGATCTCGCAAAGAAGCACAGCACAAAGGTTGTTGTCCTTCTGAATGCGGATAATCCAATGGAAATTGATTCGCTGAAGAAGGATCCGGATATTGATTCGATCGTATGGGCGGGAGAACCCGGAATGTATGGATTCCTCGGAGTTGTAGATGCTCTGGACGGAGACGCAAATCCATCCGGAAAAATCACGGATACCTATGCGGTGAATTCGGTTTCCTCTCCTGCAATGCAGAATTTCGGGGTTTATACCTATACGAATGCATCCAACAACGGCGGCACGCTGACCGAGGACAATAAGGCAGACTGGTTCGCGGTTGAGACCGAGGGAATCTACGACGGCTATAAGTATTATGAAACCCGTTATGAGGATCAGATGCTCGGTCAGGGCAATGCGGATGACAAGGCGGGGTCTTCTACCGGAGATGCCTGGGATTATCAGAATGAGGTTTCATACCCCTTCGGATATGGACTGTCTTACACGACCTTTGAACAGAAACTGAACAGCGTGGACGTATCTCTGGGAGATCAGGGAAGCGCCTCCGTTACCGTTACCAATACCGGAAAGACTGCCGGCAAGGACGTGGTGGAACTCTATGTACAGACACCATACACAGAGGGAGGACTGGAGAAATCTGCGATTCAGCTGGTCGGCTTTGCGAAGACGTCCGAGCTCGCGCCGGGGGCGTCGGAAGATGTGACGGTTTCCTTTGATCCGCAGTACATGGCGTCCTATGACGAAACCGCAAAGGACGGAAATGGCGCGTGGGTTCTGGATGCCGGGGATTATTATTTCTCCATCGGAAACGGGGCACATGAGGCGCTGAATAACGTGCTGGCGAAAAAGACCGGTTCCACCGGCAAGCTGGAGATGACGACGGATGATGAGAAGGCAAACCCGGACAATGCAATCGTCTGGAATCTTGACAAGCAGGATATCGATACCTATTCCAAAAACGTATCCAACCAGCTTCAGGACGCAGACATTAACAAGCAGATTCCGGACACGGCAGAGTATTCTACCAGAGCAGACTGGACAAAGGGCTGGAAGACTGTGGATTCTCTGACACCGACCGATGAGATGATGACCGGACTGACAAACAGCAAATATGAGCTTACCGAGAACGGTGACGGCGAGAGCTGGGGAGAGGACAACGGTCTGAAGCTTATCGATATGGTTACGATTAAGGATGGAAAAATTACCGGCGTAACCGACATTAATGATGAAAAATGGGACAAGCTGGTATCTGAGATCACGCTGGATGAGGCAATTCAGTTTATCGAGAAGGGTGGAGATGACAATGAGAATATTGATTCCATTCTCCTTCCAAGATCCGATCAGAACGACGGTCCTCTCGGCTTCACCTATGACCAGGTAGCCGGATATTATATTCGCTGGGACAAGAACAGCGACACCAACCACCCGACTTATACGACAGCGGAAGATAAAGACGGCACCTACGCGGATAATGTCATGCCGACGGAACCGGTTGTGGCTGCCACCTTTAATCAGGAGCTGGTTCACCGGGAAGGTGAGCTTCTTGGAGAGGGTGGCCTGTGGTCCAATGTTGCAGGAATCATTGCTCCGGGAATCAATCTTCACCGTGTGCCGTACAACGCGAGAAACCATGAGTATTATTCAGAGGATTCCGTGCTGACAGGAACTCTTGCGGTAAGCCTGTGCACAGGAATTCAGTCCAAGGGTATGTATGCGGAGCCGAAGCATCTGGCCGCAAACCATCAGGAAACAAACCGGTCCGGCATGTCTGTATTTTCCAATGAGCAGGGCATGCGCGAGAACGAGCTCAGAGGATTCCAGATGGTGCTGTCCACCAACAGTGCCGGAAATGTAATGACATCCTTTAACCGTCTGGGAACGGTTTTCGGAGGTGCAAACGAGAATCTGCTGATCAATATTCTGCGAAATGAGTGGGGATATGAAGGCGCGGTCGTAACCGATATGATCAATGGCGCCGATTACATGAACTGGAGGGATATCACCTTTGCAGGCGGCGGAAACTGCCTGACAACTTCTGCTTACGACACATCGAAAATCGGCACCATGGCAGCTTCAAAGGCACTCATCGCTAAGGATACTGCTTTCCAGAAGATGATGAAGACCAATATCAAGTACTGGCTGCACACATTGGCAGGAAGCCTTGTGATGAACGGAATTACGCACACCACCGAGCTGAAGCATGTAACACCGTGGTGGCAGGCGGCGATCTACGGCGGAATTGCCCTGTTCGCGGCGCTGACGGTTCTCTTTGCCGTACTCTATGTTACAAAAGAACGCAAGCTCAAGGCTGTTCAGGTCGTGGATGCATCCGGAGCAGACGCAGATGAGGAGGTAAAAAAATGAAAAACAGAGCAGCAGGATTTTACCTGACACTGGCTGCCGCCATCCTGGCGGTAGCATCCATCATCATGTATACACGCGCCATGTACAAGGCGCCGGCGGTATTTGTCACTCTGGCAGCAGTAGTGGTGATCGAGGCTGTGACAATCATTCTGAACCGGAGAGGGCTGAACAGCTGGCTTCCGCTGGTCGGAGCAGTGCTGATGGGGTTTGCAGCCGGATATTCGTTTAAGCCGATGGTCAATCAGATCGGCTATGTGATTGCCGGGCTGGATCAGATCGACACACTGATTCCGTTCATCATTTTTGCAGGAATTGCGATCGTCGGAATGCTGCTTTACCTGATTGCGGGGTTTTTGAAACAACAGAAGGATGAAAGATGAACAGACTGCGGAAGCGCAGCTGATCGGAAATGGAACGGCCGCTCAGAAAAGGGCGGCTGGTTTCAGGTTGAAATACCAGGTACGACTTTACGAAGCACCATCATGTTAAAATAATTGGTGTGTTAATTTTCTGAATGCTCTGCGAGTGGAAGCGGTCGAGGGAAAGGGGTGCAGATAAATGCTGAGGATTCGTTCATTTACCGTGCAGAATCTGGAAGAGGGATGTGTGACAGATTCCTCAAACCCTGCGTTTTGGTGGGAGCTTGAGAGTACCGGGAAGGATGTGAAACAGACCTGCGCGGAACTTACCGTCGGAGACTGGACGGTGAAGCTCGCCGGGGAGAACCGTGCGGTTTATCGCGGCGCAAGTCTCAGGTCTTTTACAAGATACCGGGCGGAGCTTTGTGTCACGGATAATCACGGAGAGAACGCATCGGCTGAGCTTTTCTTTGAGACGGGAAGAATGGGAGCACCCTGGATCGGAAGATGGATTACTGACGGCGCGTACCGTTTCACGGAGAAAAAGGCTTCTCCGGTCCCGATGCACTTCCGGAAATGTCTGAACCTTACGAAGAGAGTAAAAAGGGCGGTGCTGTACAGCACCGCTATGGGTATATATCAGTTCTATGCGGATGGAGAGAGAGTCGGCGGAGATTATTTCGCCCCGGGCTTCACGGCATATGGGAAGCAGCTTCAATACCAGACCTATGATCTTACGAAGCAGTTTGAAAACTGTGGCACACACATTCTGACCGCGGTCGTCGGTGGCGGCTGGGCTGTCGGACGCTACACCTATAAAGAACGCTGCCGGATTTACGCGAACCGTCAGGCGCTTCTGGCTGAGGTCCGGATCTGGTTTGAGGATGGATCGGAGCAAGTTATCGGAACAGGATCCGACTGGGAGGTATCCATGAACGGACCGTTCCTAGCAGCGGAATTCTACAACGGCGAGTCCTTTGACGCAAGGCGCATGGCCATGCTCGGTCATGCTGCAGACAGAACAGACGCGGCAAATCAAACAGACGGATGGCATCCGGCGTGTGAGGAAAAACTGAGAATTCACCCGGACATAATCGCACAGTACGGAGACCCCGTGCGTGCGCATGAGGTTTTCCGCCCCGTAGCCGTCACCTGCTCGCCATCCGGAAAGATTATTTTTGATTTTGGACAGAATCTTGCGGGAGTAATCCGCATCCGTCTGAAAGGAAGTGCCGGGCAGAGGATTACCATCACCCATGCAGAGGTTCTGATGGACGGAGAATTGTACCGGGAGCCTCTTCGAAGTGCACGGCAGGAGGCTATTTATATTCTGAAGGACGGTGTGCAGGAGTATGCGCCGTCTCTCACTTATATGGGATTTCGGTATGCTGCCGTCGAAGGCGCGGAAATAATGGCGTTTTCTGACGCTGCGGATCAGGCTGCGGAAATCCGTTCATCTTCCTGTGCTGCGGCTGTTGAAGCGTATCATCAGAGATCCTCCTTCACTTCAGCCGGCGAGGCGGAGAACCCTGCGGCTTCTGAAGGTGACCTGCCTCAGATTCTGAGGGTGGAAGCAGTGGCGCTGTATTCCGACATCCGTGACAACGGAAGCTTTTCCTGCTCGAATCCGGATCTGAACCGTCTTCAGGAGAATATCCGGTGGGGTGCGAAGTCCAACTTTGTCGATATTCCGACAGATTGTCCGCAGAGAGATGAGCGGCTTGGTTGGACCGGCGATATCGCTCTTTTCTCACGGACTGCAGTATATAATTTTGACATGTCCCGCTTCCTTGGAAAATGGCTGCGGGATGTGAAGGCGGAGCAGAGATGGGGCGGCGGGATTCCGATGATTGTCCCCTTCGTCAAGGTGTACTGGCAGTGGGAGCTGGTCGTGACGATGGCGGTGGATCACTGGGGAGACGCCTGTATCCTGGTGCCCTGGGCAGAATATCTTTCCAGGGGGGATTTATCCACCCTTGAGGAGATGTATCCGGTCATGGTGAAATATATCGACGCCTGCCGTTTCTGGGCCGGACTTTTTTCCTTCGGGAAGAGACGGTATATCTGGAAGCTTCTGCATCATTACGGCGACTGGTGCGCACCGGGAGTTGACATGTGGACATGGATGCGCAGAGGTAAGTATACGGCGACGGCCTGCCTGTCGAACTCGGCGGCAATCATGAGCCGGATTTCCGAGGCTCTCGGGAAAAAGAAAAACGCACGCAGATACCGGAAGCTGCATGAGGATACGGCAAACGCGTACCGGAGTCTTCTCATGGATCCGGACGGAAGGGTCAGGGATGAATTCCAGACCGCATACGTACTCCCCTTGTATTATGGAATGCTGCAGGGAGAGGACCGGAAGAAGGCGGCGGAACATCTGGTACGGATGGTAAGAAAAAATGGTTATCATATCGGAACAGGTTTTCCGGGAACGCCATATGTGCTGTTTGCGCTGGCAGATAATGGGTACCCGCAGGAGGCGTTCCGCATGCTTTTGAATGATACGTGTCCGTCATGGCTCTATGAGGTAAAGACCGGAGGAACAACCATCTGGGAGAGATGGGATGCACTTCGTGAGGATGGAAGCTGTAATACCGGGGAGGGTGACGGAACCGGAGGCATGGTGTCCTTCAACCACTACGCAAGCGGAGCGGTGGGAGATTTCTTTTACCGGAGAATCGCGGGGATCGAGCCGCTTGAGGCCGGGTACCGCAGATTCCGCATCCGTCCTCTGATCTGCCGTGATGAAGAAAATAATGGAAGGTTTTTCCTCACGCAGGCGAGAGGAAGCGTCAGAGGTGCGTACGGAGAAATTGTCAGTGACTGGAAAATTGTCGACGATACATTTGAAATTCATATCCGCGTTCCGGCTGGAACAACCTGCCGCGCAGAGCTTCCTGACGGAAGCTGCCACGAAGTGGGAAGCGGAAGCTGGACCTACGCCGTAACGGTTGTCAAAGGAGAGGAAGGAGTACAGAGTGAAGATCACGAAAATTGCTGAAAAGTCTGCATTTCATACCCGGATCACGTCTTCTAATGTAAAAATTAAGGAGATGTTTTTCGGATATCTGGGAGCGCCGTTTCTGGCAATGATCTCAAATGCTGTTTTTGCGGCGTATCTGAATCGTTACTATGTTGATGTATTGGGATGGACAAAATTCGGTCTGTTCTCAGCGCTTCTTCCCATGGTTTCGGTGATATTTGTCATCGCGGGAAATCTCGTGGTGGGAAGTCTCATTGACCGGACGAGGACGGCAGCCGGAAAGGCGAGGCCATATCTTCTGCTGTCGATCCCGCTTCTGGCGGCGGCGATTCTGCTTTTGTTTCTGACGCCGGTAAAGGGAAGCGGTCTGGCGCAGATTCTCTGGATTGCGGTGTCCTATAATCTTTATTACGCTGTAGCGTATCCCTGCTATTACACAGCGCACAACTCCATGGTATCTCTTTCTACCCGGAATTCTTCCCAGAGAGGCATTCTGGCCACTTTATCGAACGCGTCGACAGTCGGAGCTGCGGGTGTGGGCGGCAGCATACTTGTACCGATTCTCCTGCAGAGCTATATGTTTGTCACAGATGAGAACGGGCTGAATGTGGAGGCAAGCTACCTGCACTGGAGAGTGCTTGCGGTCTTTCTGGCCATCCTGACCGCGGTCGGAGTTCTGTTGGAATATTATTATACCCGTGAGAGGATCACAGAGGAAAGTCAGAATCTGAATCTTCAGGAAAAGAAAATACCCACCAGAGAGCATATCCGTGCTTGTGTCCATGACCGGTACTGGTGGATGATGATTCTGTTTGTTCTGGTCTTTCAGATGGGTCAGGCATTCAAAAACGGATCTATGAGCTTTTTTGTCCGGTGGATGTTTGACGGTGTGATTCATTCCTCAAACCCGGAACAGATGTCCGGTACTCTGATGTCGACGCTGGGACTGGTGGGAGGAATTCCGACGGTAATCGGTATGTTCCTTGCGTGGCCGCTCGCAAATAAGCTTGGGAAGAAAAAATCAATTCTGCTTGGTCTCATTTTTGCACTTGCCGGGGGCATGGTCGCGTTTCTCAATGTCAATAGCTTTGTGATCGTATGCATCGGCGTGATTCTGAAAGGAATTGGAATTATTCCGGCGCAGTATGTTCTTCTTGCGCTGCTCTCGGATGTACTTGATCACCTGGAGGCGAAAAACGGATTCCGGAGTGACGGATTTACCATGTCGATCTACAGCGCGGTTTTCGTCGGACTGGCAGGAATCTGCAACGGCGTTCTGAACGGTATGCTGGCTTCCTCCGGATATAATAACATCGGCATCGCAGCTGATCCGGCAAGCGGGAAGTTTATTCAGGATATTTCCTCATGGACCGGGCGGGTTGTATACCGACAGTCACTGGGAACGGAGCATGTGCTTGCGTTTCTGTATCTGGCGGTGGACATGATTACCTTCGCGGTCAGTATTTTCCTGATTCTCGGGCTGAATGTGGAGAAAAATCTGAAGGAAGATCAGGAGATGATTCTGGAGCACCAGAAACAGGCTGTTCTGGCCGAGGGCGGCGTCTGGGAGGATCCGTCCGTTAGAGAGAAGCGGGAGCAGGAGGAAGCGGACCGCAAGGCGGAACAGGACCGGATTGCAGAGCTGCAGGCATACTGCAAAAAGAAGAACCTTGATTTCGAAGAAGAAAATCGGAAATATCTCGAAAAAGAGGCAAGGAAAAAGAACTCACTGATCGGAAAACTCCTGGGGTAAGGAAATTCTGACAGGTCAGAAATGGAGAGGTGCAGAGAAGATGAATGTAAAGAAAAGAAAGGTGGGCAGAGTGGTGCGGAGCATTCTCCTTGCTGTGGTGATTGCGGCTGCCGTGATAATGGGAATCTGGCATAAGACAACGGCAGCAGTCTTCCATAATCTGACTCAGCCACATGTCCGTGTGCCTGACACGGATACATGGACGGGCGGTGAGTCTTATTTGAAGATTCCATATAGTTCGGTTTCCGATTCGGATTATGTAGATCTTTATGTTCCTTCCGATGTGAAGAATCCTCCGCTTTTGATTCTGGTCCACGGGGGCGGTTTTGTCACAAATGACAGTCAGTCAAAGCAGGCGGTGCTGATGTACCGGTATTTCCGGGATCATGGATATGCGTGCGCCTCGGTCAACTACAGACTGGCACAGGAAGCTCCTTTCCCCGGGGCAGTCGAGGATGTGAAGGCGTGCATCCGGTTTCTTCAGGCAAACGCCGGGACCTATGGATATGATTCCGGGCGAATGGCCATATTCGGTGAATCCGCAGGAGGCTACCTGGCTATTGCCGCAGCCATGACGAATGATGAGGAGTTTAACAGCCTGCCATATATCGGAGAAAGCAGCGGGGAATCAGACGGCTGTTCCGATGATGGAAGCAGCGGCAAACAAGAGGAAGGACAGAGCTCTGCTGCGGGCGGAGATTCCGTACCGGCAGAAGGTGTCAATCCGGCGATCCGTGTTCTGATTGATTATTATGGAGATGTTGATTTCACGAGCCTGGATGCTCAGTGGAAGGAGATTGGTTATTCTTCTGTCGTGCGCTCGATTGCCAACGGATGGATTCAGAAAAACCTTCCGGAGGGCTACACCGATATTCACAGCTACTGGCTCCGCAAGGACATTTCGAAGCTGAGTAAAGACGAGCTGGCGCCGATGCTTCTGAATAATTACATTGACGAAAACCTACGTCCGGATTCCGATCTGTCCGTCTACATTTCCCATGGAGATGCAGATCTCACGGTACCGGTCACACAGTCTCAGAATCTGTATTCGAAAGTATCCGGCATCATCGGTACCGGGCGGACAAAGCTGAATATCGTAAAAAATGCTGGCCACGCAGGAGACGGGATGTACTCGGCTCGGGAACTGGAGAAGATGGACCGCTTTATACAGGCACACATGTAGAAACGGGTGGCCTTTTGCAGAGCGAGGCTGTCCGTTCGCATGCCGGAGACGGACTGCACACCCGCAGACGGGAAAAATACGGCAGTGACTATGTATCGGCGATATATGCATATGCCACGTTAAACTGCTGAAGCTGGATCTGGAATGACCAGGGGAAGAAAAGCCTGCAGGAATGACCAGGGGAAGAAAAGCCTGTAGGAATAACCGGAGGAGAAAAATGGAGAAGTCGACACAGAACAATCCGTTTCACGGGGTGAATCTGGGAAACTGGCTGGTGCTGGAGAAGTGGATGTCTCCGGAGATGTTTGACGGAACGGATGCGGAGGATGAGACATGGCTGAACCGGGAGGCGTCCTGGGGGATTATTCCGGAGAATTCGTTCTGGGCGAAGCTTCCTGCTGATGATCCGGGGTATCAGACGGGGCAGATGACCAGAGAGAAGCTGGATCAGCGCATGAAGTATCACAGGGAGACCTATGTGCAGGAGAAGGATTTTGAATGGCTGCACAATCATGGAATCACACATGTGCGCATACCGGTGCCGTTTTTTATCTTTGGAGATCGTAAACCTTATAAAGGCTGTCTGGAATACCTGGACCGGGCATTTGTGTGGGCCCAAAAGTGGAAGATCAAAATTCTGATTGATCTTCACACGGCCTGCGGGGGACAGAACGGTTACGACAACGGAGGAATTACAGGCGTATGCAAATGGCACAAGAATCCGGAAGAGGTGGAGTTTGTGCTGCACGTTCTGGAGAGGCTGGCGAAGAGATACGCGGAGGAAAGCGCACTCTACGGCCTGGAGGTCCTGAACGAGCCCATCAGCCGCCTGGTATACCTGACGGCGCCTTCCACAGGGAAGGCCAGGGATCTTGAGGAGGCGGAGGGCTCCGGTCATGTACCTACCGTTTTTCTGAAGGATTTTTACCGGAGGGCGTACCACAGAATCCGCAGATATCTGCCGGAATCCAAAACGATTGTCTTTCATGACGGGTTCCGGCTGAATGTGTGGGGAGACTATTTTGTCTGCCACAAGATGAAAAACGTCTGTCTCGATACGCATATGTATGTTTTTGCCATGGAGAACTTTTTTCCGGTGCATAAGCCCTGGGTATATCGTACCTACCTGGCGATCAACAAACAGAGAATCCGGCTGGCGCAGAGGTATACGCCGGTTATTGTGGGAGAATGGTGTGTCACGAATGAATATGCCTTCGGGATTCGAAGGGATTTCACCAGAGGGGCACTTTCCGGAATGGCGACCTCTCCGGACGCAAGGAGGTACCAGATCAATGTTCCGCTTCCTGAGCGGGAGAAACGAAAGCGGTTCCTGCGTCTTGCCCGTGCCGAGCTTCGCACCTGGGAAGAGACAGAGGGGTGGTTTTACTGGAATTATCAGCTCCTGCGGGACCGGAGAAAAAAGACAGACGAATATTTTAAGGAAGCCTGGGATTTAGCGCGGTGCATGGAACGCGGATGGCTCCCGGCTGCATTGGAGAGCGAATAACGGCCGGCGATCACGGATATCCGATACACGGAAAACATGGCCGTCAATGCGGGACTGTACTGGAGATAGAATAATTGTCGGCGATCCCAGACGTGAAGAAATCGATTTTTTGTCAACAATGAATGAAAGGACTTTATTTATGAAACACGCGGATATTGTCAATCGGATGACGGCGGAGGAGAAGGCCGCATTTCTTTCGGGGAAAAGTGAATGGGAGTCCTGGAATTTTGAACGGCTCGGAATTCCGTCGATCTTTATGTCGGACGGACCGAGCGGAATCCGCAAGCAGGCCGGCGAGGGCGACCACCTTGGTTTGAATCCCTCGGTTCCTGCGACGTGTTTTCCATCGTCAGCGACTCTCTGCAACAGCTGGGACGCAGCCCTGACAGAAGAGGTCGGCGAGGGACTGGGAAGGGAAGCCATGGCGGAGGGAGTCAACGTGCTTCTGGGACCGGGCATGAATATCAAGCGGAATCCGCTTTGCGGACGTAATTTCGAATATTTTTCTGAGGATCCGTATCTGACGGGGAAGCTGGCAGCGGCAGAAGTGCGGGGAATTCAGTCCCGGGGTGTGGCTGCCTGTTGCAAGCATTTTGCGGTGAATTCGCAGGAGACCCGGCGGATGGCCATGAATGCGGTTATCGATGAAAGGACACTTCGGGAGATTTACCTGACTGCGTTTGAAATCGCGGTGAAGGAGAGCCACCCGAGGGCGATGATGTCAAGCTACAATGAGGTGAACGGAGTATACGCGAACGAAAACCGTCATTTGCTGACAGATATTCTGCGGAAGGAATGGGGGTTTGACGGTTTTGTTGTGACCGACTGGGGCGCAAGCAATGATCATGTTCTCGGTGTGAAGAACGGCTCAAACCTGGAGATGCCGAATCCGGGACTGGATTCGGCCAGAGAACTCCTGGCTGGGGTTAAATCAGGCAGGATTTCGCAGGATGAGGTGGATCAGAGAGTCGATGAGCTGCTGGATGTGGTGCTGGAGCTGACCGCTGAGGCAAAAAAGGTCCGTCAGAATCATGACGATCATGACGGTTCTGTGCAAGCTTCCTGTCTGGATAAAGACGCGATACACCGTGAAAACCACCAGCTTGCTCGGAGAGCAGCGGCGGAAAGTATGGTTCTTCTGAAGAACGAGGATCGGATTCTTCCATTGAAGAGCGGGACAAGGGTCGCCATCATCGGAGATTTTGCATTTGAACCGCGCTATCAGGGCGCCGGTTCCTCGATGGTGAATGCAACGAAGGTAGAAAACATCCGGGATCTCGCAGGCGGCTATGATCTTCAGGTTGTGGGCACGGCAAGAGGATACCGGAGGGACGGGAGTGAGGATGCAACCCTGATCGGGGAAGCGGTTTCCCTGGCGAAACAGGCAGATGTTGTACTGCTCTTCTTTGGCCTGAATGAGCAGTCCGAGTCTGAGGGCCTTGACCGCACACATCTTCGCATTCCGCAGAACCAGATCACTCTGATGCGCGAGATTCAGGAAGCAAACCGGAACACAGTTGGAATTATCAGTGCGGGATCGGTCATTGAGATGCCCTGGCACAGCCTTTTCAAGGGGCTTCTTCACGCGTATCTGCCGGGACAGGCGGGCGCGAGCGCCATGCTTGACGTGCTCACCGGCGCGGTAAACCCATCCGGACACCTCGGAGAAACCATTCTGAATAAATATGAGGATACACCGTCGTATTCGTATTATCCGGCTCTTGAGCGAAACTCTGAATATCGTGAGAGCGTATTTGTGGGATACCGGTATTTTGAGACCGCAGATGTTCCTGTGCTCTTCCCGTTTGGGTATGGGCTTTCCTATACCACCTTCGAATATTCCGCTCTGCAGGTAGAAGAATCGGGAATCCGGTTCACGCTGAAAAATACCGGCACCCGTGACGGCGCCGAGGTTGTGCAGATGTATGTGGGAATGAAAGATTCCGCTCTTTTCCGACCGGTCCGTGAGCTGAAGGGATTTGCTAAAATCTTTCTAAAGGTCGGAGAAGAAAAGAAGGTGAGTATCCCGTTTGATGACAAGACTTTCCGTGTGAGGAATCGCATGACGGACCGCTGGGAAATCGAAGGCGGAACGTACCAGATTTCTGTCGGATCCAGCTGTCGGGATCTGCGTCTTTTTGCATCGGTGGAGAAGCAGGGAGATCTGGAGCAGCTTCCGTACGATCGGGAGAAATGCGGCTGCTATTACAAGGCGGACATCCGAAGAGTCTCTGATGAGGCGTATGAAGAGATACTGGGGTATCCGGTTCCTTCCGGCTCCTGGAACCAGAAAAGCCTCGGTATCAACGATGCCCTGTGCCAGATGTATTACGCGAAGAGTCCCATCGCCAGAAAGATATATAGGGTTCTGGACAGGAAACTGAAAAAATCGCAGGCGGAGGGAGGCGTTCCGGATCTGAATACGATGTTCCAGTATAATATGCCGTTCCGCGCCATTGCCAAGATGACCGGCGGTCTGGTCTCGATGGAAATGGTAAAAAGTATTGTAGAGATGGTGAACGGTCATTTCTTCCGGGGAATGGGAGGCGTGATCGGCGGATTTTTCCGGAACAGGAAAGAAAATAAGCAATATCTCCGGAAATTAAATTGAAATTGAAACGAATATGAAATTGAAATGAAATCGATAGGAACAGACAAAGGCAGGTTCGTGACGGACCTGCTTTTCTGGCATTTTCAAAGAGAAATATATATTGATTTCCAGACTTCCGGATGGTATTTTGTGATTCAGGACAATCTCTCTGGCGTCACCAGATGGGAAATCGGGCATGAAGGAAGTGGATCAAATGGATAATGAAAAAGTATTTGCCATGAAATTTTCCAAGGTATACCCGCTGCTCGTGGCGAAGGCTGAGCGTAAAGGCAGGACAAGGCAAGAGGTGGATGAAATCATCTGCTGGCTGACAGGATATGGAGAAGGAGAGCTGCAGGAGCAGCTGAAAAAGGAGGTGGACTATCGGACATTTTTTGAAGAAGCTCCCCGGATGAATCCGAATTGCCATCTGATTACAGGCAGTGTGTGCGGAATCAAGGTCCAGGAAATCAAAGATCCGTTAATGCAGAAGATCCGGTATCTGGACAAGCTGGTTGATGAGCTGGCAAAAGGCAAGGCAATGGAAAAAATAATGCGATGATGGAAAACATCAAAGAAAAATACCTGTCCGCCGGAGAAATGCTCCTTGAGCGGACAGGTATTTTTTTGATTTACGCGAACAGTGAGCCACAGCCGAATGCGAAGTATTCGTGTGCGGCGAGCGTCGCGATAGCGAGATAAAACTCGCGCAGCGTGTTTTATCTCGTTCAATCAGGTGACGAAGAAATGCAGTTGATAAATGATTTAGTCAGCTGACGAAGAGACATCATTGATGAAAGATCCAGTCAGGCGACGAAGAGCAGCAATTTATCCGGTCAGGCGACGAGGTATACGATCACAGCTGCTATGGTACTTGTAAGTCCGACGAGTGCCTCATACGCGATCAGCTTCATGCGGTCCGGGATCTGCATGTTCACGGCACCGCCGGTTGCATGGAAGAAGGAGCCGTGGGGCAGGGAGTCGATGACAGTTGCTCCGGCATGAATCATTGCGCCGGCGGAGACGGCCGGTATTCCGCTAGAGATAAGTACCTTTGAGAAGGTCTGTGCGGCAACGGTAGCTCCTGCCGTGGTCGAGGCTGTAGCGCCTGCCATGAGGATGCCGGCGATTGGCGCAAGCAGGAAGGCGGGCATGTGGAAAAAGTTCAGTACATTCACGACATCTGCCTGAAGAGCGGATGCCTTGATGATGCCGGCAATGGTACCTGTACCGAGAAGCAGTATGGAGACACCGGTTACCTTATCCAGTCCAAAGGAGGAAAATTCGCCGAATTTTTTTACAGTGCCTGTCGCAAACGCGCAGACGAGTCCACCGACCGGAAGAGCGATCATCGGGTCTATCGTAATCCCTGCCTGACGGAGCGCGAGCAGCACAATTACGGTGAGAGGGCCGGCAATTGCCTGCGCAAAGGAGGGCAGGCTGCGGGAATCGGTCGATTCAAGATCCGAATCTGTTACCGGAAGGCCGTTCTTTCCGGCAAGAATTCCGGACAGAATGACCGTGACAATCAGGGCACAGATCGCCGGAATGATGTTTCTCGTGATCAGAGAGGTCAGATTGATCTTAAAAGCTTCTGAAACCGCGATGGTATTCGGGTTTGGGGAAATGATGTTGCCGGCCTTTCCGCCTCCGATCATCGCCAGGAGCAGTGACTGCTTGTTGTATCCGGCTTCCTCACCGATCGCGAGCGCAATCGGGGCAACGGTGATTACAGAAATATCGATAAATACGCCGACCGCGCAGATGATCATCGTGGCCAGGGCTACCGCAAAGAGCGCTCTGCGGCTTCCGAGCTTCCGGACGATGACCTGTGCGATTTTTTCAGCGGATCCGGTCCGGATGAGCGCGCCGGCGAGAATGCCGGAGGTCATGATCCGGAGAACGGAGGTAATCATGCTCCCCGCCCCGGTCATCATGGAGTCTACGGTAACACCCAGGTTTCCGCCGGAGCCGATCAGTCCGCCGACCAGAGCGCCGATGATCAGGCTGTAGGCCGGATGGAATTTCCGGATGATGAGAAAAATTGCGAGCGCCATTCCGATCAGCGCCCCTGCAGTTGAAAATGTGTATGTCATTGCCTTGCCTCCTTATATGGTATCCGTTGGGATGGTCAGAAAGTTTTATATGCAGCAGCGGGATACTTAAGCTTCTCCCGTTCTGCATCCGGGAGAGTGCCTGCAAATCCTTCAGGTCTTATGAGTTGGTTCTGATGTTTCGGGTTTAGCAGTGATATCCGGAGGATTACCTCTTCGCTAGCTGCAGTTTTATGAGGCGTGCCGCCTGTTCGGCCGCAGCAGCCATATTTTTTTTGGCGTTCTCAGGTTCACAGGCTTCTTCCAGGGTCGTGACACCGCGTACGATCGGGAAGAAGGCATCGATGCCGCATTCGTTGCAGGCGCATGCGTCGTCTGTGACGCTTCCGGCAAAGGCGATGACGGGTTTCCCATGTGCTTTGGCAAGATTTGCGACTCCGACCGGCACCTTGCCCATGGCAGTCTGGGCATCGAGCCTGCCTTCGCCGGTAATGATCAGATCCGCGTCCGCGAGGTATGATTCGAGACGGGTCTCCTCAAGAACAATCCGGATGCCGGACTGAAGCTCGGCGGGCAGAAAAGTGCGGAAGGCAAAGCCCATACCGCCGGCAGCTCCGGTTCCGGGAAAATCCGGATCAGCGTCCGGATGAAGGACTTTGGAAATTTCGGCATATCGGGCGAGCCAGCGATCCATATTCCGGATATCCTCCGGACGTGCTCCCTTCTGCGGGCCGAAGACAGCACTGCATCCGTTGATGCCGCACAGCGGATTTGTGACATCGCAGGCGATGCGGAAGGTGCATTCTGCCAGCTCGGGGAGGACATGCTCCTCCGTTATCACAGCAAGATTCATGAGTCCCCGGGCGCCGCGTGAAATCTCTCTGCCATCGCTGTCCATAAGTCCGAAGCCGAGGGCCTGAAGCATGCCGGCGCCGCCGTCATTCGTCGCGCTTCCTCCGATTCCGATGATAAAGCGACGGCAGCCTTTTCGAATGGCATCCGCAATCACCTCGCCGACGCCGTACGTGGTTGCCGAAAGCGGGTTAAGTTCTTCGGCCGGGACCAGAGTGATGCCCGCGGCTCCGCTCATTTCGATCACCGCAGTCATGGAATCACGGATGATCCCATAGGGACAGTCAACCGGCTCTCCGAATGGTCCGGTGACCGTGACATGCTCAAGGTGTCCGTTCATTCCCTTTGTCAGGGCCTCAACTGTTCCCTCTCCTCCGTCCGCAAGCGGCCGCACGGCAATTTCCGCGTCGGGATACACCCGATGAAAGCCCTCCGCAAAAGCATTTCCCGCTTCGATCGAAGTCATGCTTCCCTTGAATGAATCTATGGCGGTCACAATTTTCATATCAATACTCCTTTCGCCTGTTCATAAATTTCCGAAGGTAATTCGTCTGTGTTGTGTATCTGTCCCCGGACTTCTCCGATCGCCTTCGGAACCTCCGGGCTGCTGTTCCGCACTTGTTTTATAAGCTGATTATAGAAAAAAGTATCCGGGTATGCTATGTTATAGATAACATAAATTTAACGATAAAATGCAATTGTATATCATGTTTAACAGATCTGATCTTATAAATCCGATCTGGCAGGCCGGATCTAACAAACGCAATCTGGCAGACCGGATCTAACAAACGCAATCTGGCAGACCGGATCTAACAAACGCTATCTGACAGACCGAATCTAACAAACACTATCTGGCAGACCGGATCTAACAGACCCGCTCTGGCAGACGCGATTTACAGACATGAAAAAAGAAAAAAGAGGAGAAAGCTGAGAACATGAAGAGTCTGATACGGCACCGTCTGGCGCAGCAGATGGTGGATACCATACATGATGTGTGCGGATACAACATTAATTTTATCAGTCCGGAGGGGAAAATCACCGCGTCGACGGATCCGGAGCGTATAGGTATGTTCCACGAAATTGGAAGAAAAGCTGCAGAGAGTGGAGAGACCATAGAGGTGGACAGCAACGAGGATTATTCGGGTACAAGAAAGGGAATAAATATTCCGATCTATTATCATAACTCTGTAATCGCGGTGATCGGTATCACGGCAGAGCCGTCCGAAGCCCGGAAGTACGCGCATCTTGCGGAAAGGATCTCGGCGCTTCTCCTGCATGAGCAGGAAATCGGAGAGATGTACCGGAGTACAGATGAGCGGCGCGCCTATCTGATCCGCTGTATCCAAAATGAGGATTTCGAAAACCGCGCTTATTTTGACAGCTGCCTGAAGGAGTTTCATGTAGACCCGAAGGGCAGATACCGCATGCTGTGTATCGAGATAAATACTCGTTATAATCTGGTGAACATCTCTCTTCTGGAGCAGAAGGTAAGAGCTTTTTTCAACCGGATCGGGGAAGAAGTCTACACCTATATCTACCCGAACCGGTTCGCCGGACTCATACGGTCGGAGTCATACAAGAATTATCAGTCAGTATTCCGCCGTTTCGCATCGGATCATCATCAGATCCTTCAGATGGCGGTCGGCAGTGACAAGAGCTTTGAAAAGTGCGGCGATTCCTGGCGGGATGCAGTCATCGCCATTAGCTCTATACGCGGGACCGGGAAGGATCTCGTCGCGTTTGATGATCTGAAGCTGGAGATCCTTCTTTCAGGGATGAGCGATGCGGTGAGAGAGGAATACACAACGAAGGTGCTGGGAGGGTTGAAGCCCTCGGAAGTTGAATTCCTGAAGACGTACTATGACTCGGACATGTCTCTGAAGGCGGCCGCGGAGAAGCTTTTCCTGCATGTCAACACCGTTCAGCAGAGGCTGAACCGGATCGCCGGGAAGACCGGAATGAACCCCAGGAATTTCCGGGATGCGGTTCTGTTCTGGCTGGCGATGCATGTCTGAGGCAGGCGAACGGGCGGCTATGAATACAGATTCTGTTCTGGCGCTGGCGATGCATGTCTGAGGCGGGCGAACGGCCGGTCCTATATACGGATTCTGTTCTGACTGGCGATGCATGTCTGAAAGAGGCAGATACCGGTGATGATGAATGCGAATACGAAAGATCAGAAACCGGAACTTCCTGCAGACTCGGAGGACGCCGGGGTCTTTAACGTTGCGGCGTAGATGGCCCAGGGGATGGAGTCTTTGATCTCGATGCACCGGATATTCTCCTGCCGGATTTCGGAGGCATGAAGGTTTACATCGATGCCGATA
This sequence comes from Bilifractor sp. LCP21S3_A7, assembly GCF_052118825.1. Lineage (NCBI taxonomy): Bacteria > Bacillati > Bacillota > Clostridia > Lachnospirales > Lachnospiraceae > Bilifractor > Bilifractor sp. LCP21S3_A7. The sequence goes on from NZ_JBQKGL010000004.1 coordinate 281,183, forward strand.
CCGTGCTGTCTGGATACGAACAGATAAATTAGTGAGCTCTCCATTGTACGGATGGAGATCTGCGGCACAAAGCCGAGCTCCTGACATTTGGTGACGATGGAGTGAAAAATACTGAATTTCTCGTTGAGTGTGATCAGCTTCTCCTCCTGCAGATCCACGAATGACAGTACATCTCTATCATACAGCGGATGCCCCTGAGGAACCACGGCACAGAGTCTCGTCTCGAAGATTTTCTGCTCGTGCACCATGGGGGAGCGAAAATGATCGACGACATAGGCGGTGTCGATTTTGCCGCCCAGGAGCAGATCTTTGATGTTCTGATTGAAATCCTCTGTCCATTCCACTCTCTCTGATCCGATCAGCTTCTGATTCAGAGCCCGCAGCGCGGGGACGGATTGAAGCGCGCGAATGACGCCGCAGGCGAAACCAACCCGGAGAGAGCGGCGGGAGAAATCCATCCGCTTCATCTCCATTTCAAGATCCTGCAGCCGGTACAGCAGCTCGCGGCTGTGCCTGTACAGGTAGTCTCCGCTCTTGGTGGGAATGAGCCCTGCGGATGACCGGCGAAAGAGAACCACGCCGAGCTCATCCTCCAGGCGGTTCAGATTTTTTCCCATACCCTGCGGGGAAATATAAAAACGTTCGGAAGCCTTGTTTAAACTTCCGGTTTCATAGCAGGCACAGAAATAACGAAGCATTTTTGTATCCATTTCCTGAGTGCGTCTCCTTCTTACATGATATCCATTTTCTGGGCATGTTTCCTTCTTACATGATGCCCATTTCCTGGGTGCGTCTCATTCTTGTATGACGGGATCTGTCTTCCTGCATTATACCCCAGATAAGGATGAGTTTATACTCTTTCAGACAAAAACCATACAATCATTATGAAGGGATGAAAAAAATAGTTTCTACACGCATGAGTCTGGTTGATGGCGAAAGCCTGGGAGCCGATGTAAGATAGATTTAGTTAATTTGTTAACGATATCGCGCCATCAATCTGAAATGAGTGTACAGGAGGATGTTATGAGAACCAGAAAATACCCGAATCTCTGCAAACCAATCACGATCGGCAGAACTACCTTTCGCAACCGTATGTTTTCCGCACCTATGGGTGGAACGGATATCACGAATGACGGCTGCATCGGACCAAAATCCACGGCTTTTTATGAGCTGCGTTCCAAGGGAGGCGCAGCGGCGGTCACGGTAAGTGAGTGCATGGTTCACCCGCAGACGGACGGTTCACATGCCTATCATCTGGATGAGTCCATTCTGAACTCCCTGGCCTGCGCAACCTATACGGCGGATGCAATCCGCAGGCATGGCGGGATTCCGAGTCTGGAACTGTCGCACTCCGGTATGTTTGCCGGCACCTACATGACAGACAAAAAGAAGCAGCACGATCTGCATCAGTGGGGACCCTCCGATACCGTTCGCGGAGACGGCGTGCAGGTGAAGGCTCTGACAAAGGAAATGATTGAAGACATTGTGTCGGCGTACGGGCATGTAGCAGGACTGGCAAAGCGTGCGGGTTTTGAGATGATCATGATTCACGGCGGGCACGGCTGGCTGATCAATCAGTTCCTCTCTCCCCTGTTCAATCATCGGACAGATGAATATGGCGGGTCACTGGAAAACCGCACCCGGTTTGCTGTGGAGGTTCTTCAGTCGGTGAGAGAGGCGGTAGGCCCGTTCTTCCCTGTTGAATTTCGAATGAGTGGCGCTGAGTTCACGGAGGGCGGATATGGCCTCGATGAAGGTGTCCGTATTGCACAGGCGATCGAGCCCTATGCGGATATCATTCATGTGTCGGCCGGCACCTATCAGAAGACGTTCGGCATCACGCATCCGTCAATGTTCGAGGACCACGGACGTAACGTGTATTTGGCGGCAGAGATCCGGAAGCATGTACAAAAACCGGTTGCTACGATCGGAGGCCTGAACGACCCGGCGCAAATGGAGGAGATCATTGCTTCGGGAAAAGCGGATATCGTGTATATGGGACGCGCCCTTCTGGCCGATCCCTTCCTTCCGAGAAAAGTCAACGAGGGCAGAGAGGATGAGATCGTGCGGTGTCTGCGCTGCTTTACGTGTATGGCGGAGCGCGCGGCCACATCTACCAGACGCTGTACGGTCAACCCGCTGATCGGAAGAGAACTGGAAGGGGATGAGATCCAGCCCGCACCGGTAAAGAAAAAGGTTCTTGTGGCAGGAGGCGGCCCGGGCGGTCTGTATGCGGCTTATACCGCTGCGAGACGCGGACATCAGGTGGTCCTCTGTGAGAAGGAAAAGGAGGTCGGCGGCATTCTGAAATCGGAGCAGGCGCTTCCCTTCAAGTATGAGATGTATCAGCTCTCCGGAACATACCGGCTGCTCTGCGAGAAGGCGGGCGTTGAGATCCGTACCGGTGTCGAGGTGACACCGGAATATGTCGACAGCGAGGCGCCGGATGCACTGATCATTGCGGTTGGCTCTACACCTCTCGTACCTCCGATTCCGGGGCTGCGCGGGGAAAACGGAGCAAACGTCATTGTGGTCAACAACTATTATCTGGAAAAAGAACGCTGCACGGACCATGTCGTTGTATTCGGCGGCGGACTCGCGGGCTGTGAGTGTGCCGTTCATCTCGGGCAGGAGGGAAAGCATGTTGAGATCGTTGAGATGCGGGATATGCTTGCGCCGGACGCAAACGTCCGCCACCGTCCTCTGCTGATGGCACAGATTGATAAATATTGTACGGTCCATACCGGTTACAAGGGACTCGAGGTCACAAAAGAGGGAATCCTCTGCGAGACAAAGGACGGAGAGAAGGTTCTGGTTCCCGGTGACACCGTGATCTGCGCGCTCGGTCAGAGATCCCGGACTGATGTTGTGGAGGCCCTGATGGACACCGCTCCCTTCGTCCGTGTAATCGGCGATGCGTCCAGAGTTTCCACCATTACAAATGCGGTGTACTGGGGCTATCATGCGGCACTCGACATCTGAGGATCGGAAACCGCAGACTTCTGTTCCCCACAAACGCCTGATATCCGGCAATTTGTATGAAATTTGAGAATCAGAAATCGCAGATTTTTGTTGCGGTCAAGGCGCTCAGGGTTACTGAAATCCCTGGGCGTTATTTTGTATTCACCCAATTCTTGCCGTCTTAGTGGAACGTGAGCATTTTATACAGAAAGAAATATCGGGAGACAGATTTTTGATGATCCCGCAAGTGCAAATATGATATGATACAAGTAGAAAACAGGGATGCCGTGGAAGTCTTTTGGGAAGATGCCGAGATCAAAACAACGTAGTTACATGGGTTCGGATGAATCGGGATATGATTTTAGGACGCGGTTGAATGGCTTTTGATGAAAGATTGCAATGACTTGAATGAGAGGTGACAGAATATGAATTTTAAACCAGAAAAGAAACTCGGCTTTGGCCTGATGCGGCTTCCGCATATGGATCCGCAGAATCCTGCGGATATCGATATCGAACAGGTGAAAAAGATGGTGGATATCTTTATGCAAAGGGGTTTCACCTATTTTGATACCGCATGGATGTACAACGATTTTGCCAGTGAATGTGCTGTAAAGACATGCCTTTCGGATCGTTATCCGAGGGAAAATTATACTCTTGCAACGAAATTGCACGCGGCTTTTTACAACACGATGGAAGAAAGAGATGAGATTTTCTTTAAGCAGCTGGAAAAATGTGGCGTTGAGTATTTTGACTATTATCTGATTCACGGCGTTGGTCACGGCATGCTAAAGCATATCGACACATTTGATGTGTGGAACTGGCTGGTTCAGAAGAAGGAAGTCGGCCTTGTCAGACACATTGGTTTCTCCTTCCATGATACGCCGGAGTTGCTGGAAGAGCTGCTGACGAAACATCCGGAAATGGAATTTGTTCAGCTTCAGATCAATTATCTGGACTGGGAGTCCGAATGGATTAACTCGAGGCGGTGCTATGAGGTGTGTGAAAAATTTGGCAAGCCGGTGATTGTGATGGAGCCTGTGAAAGGAGGAACGCTTGCAAAGATTCCGGCCGAAGCGGAGCAACTGTTCAAAGATCACGATCCATCTCTGTCCGTTCCCAGCTATGCGATTCGTTTTGCCGCAAGTCTCCCGAATGTCATGGTCGTGCTCTCCGGTATGTCAAATATTGAACAGGTAGAGGACAATACCTCCTTTATGCAGGATTTTGAGCCTCTGACGGAAGAAGAGAAGGCACTCTGCTTCAAGGCTGGAGACATTATTAACAGTCAGATTACAGTTCCGTGTACTGGCTGCCATTATTGTACGGACGGATGCCCGAAGCATATAGCTATCCCGGAATATTTTTCTTTATACAATGAGGATATGCGCGAAAACCTTGCGGAAAAGGGATGGACCGTGAACTTTACCAATTATCAGGAGGTTGCGGCGAGACACGGAAAGGCGTCTGACTGCATCAAATGCGGACAGTGCGAGAGCGTCTGCCCTCAGCATCTTCACATCATCGATTTTCTGGAAGATGTAAGCAGGCATTTTGAACACTGAGGAGTGGAGAGATATATGGCAGTATTTCCAAATCCTGAAAATGAAGCAACATTGCAAATGATCCGCGATTAGTGTACAATATTATCGCTAAAATTTCTATGAGGGCTTCTCCGACGGAGGAGAAGCCTGTTCATTTACGCGAACAGTGAGCCGCAGCCGAATGCGAAGTATTCGTGTGCGGCGAGCGTCGCGATAGCGAGATAAAACTCGCGCAGCGTGTTTTATCTCGTTGTCAGAAGGTCTTTATTGATATAGTGGAGGAAGGCTGCAGAATCCCGACGATCTATCAGACGGGGATTACTCTTTTTCATCTGCCGGAATTCGCAATCTAAGGCCAAGGACGATCTGTCTCGTGGCGCTTGTTGTGGCACCCGATAAATTTAGCAAGGAGCCAAAAGCCCGTAAATATAAGGATTTTTAAGGAGATATAGAAGAAAATGAAACTAGGTATCGTCGGACTTCCGAATGTTGGTAAAAGCACTCTGTTTAATGCGCTGACCCAGGCAGGGGCAGAAATGGCAAACTATCCGTTCTGCACCATTGATCCAAATGTCGGCGTTGTGCCTGTTCCGGATGAGAGACTGAAGCTGCTTGGCGACTTCTTTCATTCCAAGAAGGTGACACCGGCAGTTGTCGAGTTCGTGGATATCGCCGGTCTGGTAAAGGGCGCATCGAAGGGAGAAGGCCTGGGTAATCAGTTCCTCGCGAATATCCGTGAGTGCGACGCGATTGTTCATGTCGTCAGATGCTTTGAGGATCCGAATGTCATCCATGTAGATGGAAGCGTTGATCCGACCCGTGACATCGAGACCATTGATCTGGAGCTGATCTTCGCGGATCTCGAGGTACTGGAGAGAAGAATCGCGAAGACGACCAAGGCGGCCCGCATCGGCGACAAATCCGTCAAGACGGAGCTTGAGATGCTTCTGGCCCTGAAGGCGCACCTGGAGGATGGCAAGGACGCGATTTCGTTTGATCTGGAGCCTTACCGGGACGAGGAGAGCGTTTTGACCGCCTTTAATGAGCTGAATCTCCTTACCGCGAAGCCGGTGATCTATGCGGCGAATGTCGCGGAGGACGATCTTGCGGACGACGGCGCTTCCAATCCCCATGTTCAGGCGGTGCGGGAGTACGCGAAGGCGAAGAACAGCGAGGTCTTCGTGGTGAGTGCGGAGATCGAGGCGGAGATGTCCGAGATGAGCGATGAGGATAAGGAGATGTTCCTTGAGGACCTCGGCGTGAAATCATCCGGAATGGACAAGCTGATTCAGGCCTCTTACCGCACGCTCGGTCTGATGAGCTTCCTGACCGGAGGTGAGGACGAGACCCGTGCGTGGACAATACGAATCGGCACAAAGGCACCGCAGGCGGCCGGAAAAATTCACACCGACTTTGAGCGCGGCTTCATCAAGGCGGAGGTCATTAATTACAAGGAGCTTCTGGACTGCGGTTCGTATGCGGCGGCACGTGAAAAGGGCCTGGTCCGCATGGAGGGCAAGGATTACGTCGTAAAGGACGGCGATGTGATTATTTTCCGTTTCAATGTATAAAGCAATCTCCCGAAGAGGGCCTTTTTAAGATCAGGCCAGACTTCGGGAGATTTTTTTACGCGAACAGTGAGCCGCAGCCGAATGCGAAGTATTCGTGTGCGGCGAGCGTCGCGATAGCGAGATAAAACTCGCGCAGCGTGTTTTATCTCGCTATGGGCTTTAGCCTGTTGAGCTCGAGCGAGTATTTCCCAACGGAAATATGAGCCGAGCGAAATAAAAAACCACCCGCTATGCGGGTGAGAGTCAAATAGTTATACAATTGAGATCAACTCTTTCTATAATAGAGGTGTCCAAGCCACTATTTAAAAGAAAGAGGTGATCTCATGGCGAACCAGGCGAATAGCCTTGCGCATACCAAATG
>NZ_JBQKGL010000005.1:0-252024 GCF_052118825.1 Bilifractor sp. LCP21S3_A7
AAAGAAACTTCCCGTAGCCATAAAGTGAAAGCCAGCGCCTTGAGACGCTGGCCTAGCAACACGGGCTTATAGCCCGGACCGAACCACCCGTTTCACGGGTGGCGGCGATTTTTGTGATCAGCTTTCCGCAAAGCCAGGCAAGAGCCAGGGCCCCTGCCCAGCGAAGAATCATAACCAGAGTCTCCATGTCATTATTCCTCTCTTTTCAGAATTCCGTACAAGAAGATATTCACGAGAGTTCTGCAATCCTTTTCGTGTCTCGCCAGATCCAGACCGTCCTCTGACGGATGATGGTAACTGGCATTCAGTGAATCCTGCATCATGCGAAAAGCTCTTATGATTTCTTCTTCCGTGAGATCACTGCGCAGCTTCCGGTTTCTGAGAATCTTGCGCAGGCAATTATCATTCACTTCGTCAAAATCCCGCCGGATATCTGCGATTTTGCTCTGCAGACAGGCCGGTGGAAAAATAACGGCACCGCAGAAAATACGGGCGTAGTCCTCGTGTGTATGAAAAAAATCCAGGCGTGCGCTGAAATAGGCGGCAAGAGGATCTTCCTGTTCTGCTTCCCCGGTGAGATGTTCCTTCAGGTATTCCGTTAGAGAGTGAAAACATTCCTCAAGACAGGCCAGATAAAGTACGTCCTTGGATTCGAAATAATGGTAGATGATCCCCTTGGAAATGCCGCCGGAAAGGCAGACGGTATTCAGTGACGCAGCCTCATATCCATGCATCGCAAATTCAGCGGTTGCGCCTGCCAGAATTTTCGCCCGGGTCTGACGGTTCTTCTCTTCTCTGTTCATACATATAATCCTTTCGTTTGCTGCAATCGGTAACCCACTGCCTTGCCGATGCTGGAGCTGACAGATCAGGTGTCTCTAAAATAAATGACCATGCGGTCGATATATGAAATATACCACTTATCGACTACATGGTCAATATATTACTGTATAAGTCCAGTCGCAATGTTCTTGGCCCACGGGGAGCCTGCTTACCAGTGGGCAAGAACATTAGCGACGACAACAGGTATGAGCATGGAGCGGTGCGAAGCAACGCGGGAATGCGAATATGCGCGGGCAGTGAGCCACATCCGCTCACACAAAGTGTGAAGCGGTGGGGCGAACGCCGCGACAGACCGACGAAGTCGGTCACCTGTTAGCGGCACGGAAGCTGCGAAGCAGCGAAGTGACGCGGGGACTTATACAGTATGTGGCACGATGTATCGTATGGCCATTTTGTATAAGCTCTTCGAAAACGCAGACAGGCCGTCTGTCGCGAAGCGCGCGTAAGAGACTGCATGCGATATTGAGCTTTCATGAAACGAAGAAGAGAAAAAACCCGCAAATCCTGAAAAACAGGATCTGCGGGTTTTGCGTACTCATCTGTGCTTTATAAAACTCTGATATATAAGATATATAAGAGAAATCTGGGGATTCTCCGGCGGATTACTGTTCGTCAGAAGCCTCATCCTGAGAATCGTTCTGAAGAGCCTTGATGCTGAGGGAGATCTTGCGATCCTCTGCATTGAAATCAACGATCTTCGCAGTGATGATGTCGCCGACATTCAGCACATCAGACGGCTTGTCGACATGATCTCTGGAAATCTGAGATACATGAAGAAGAGCGTCAATGCCGGGCTCAAGCTCAACGAAAGCGCCGAAGTCAGTCATGCGGGCTACTCTGCCCTCTACAACGGTTCCAACCGCGTACTTCTCATCGGCGGTAAGCCACGGATTCTGATCGTCAAACTTCAGGCTCAGCGCAATGCGATCGCCTTTGATATCCTTGATCAGGCAGGTAACCTTCTGCCCTACAGAAAGGATAGAACGCGGATTGTCAACACGGCCCCAGCTCATCTCGGAGATATGAAGCAGACCGTCCGCTCCGCCGAGATCAATGAATGCACCGAAATCAGTGATATTCTTAACAGTTCCCTCGACAACATCGCCCACGTGAATTCTGGAGAAGAGCTCCTCCTGGGCTTTCTTCTTCTCGGCTACAACAAGCTGCTTGCGGTCGCCGATGATTCTTCTTCTTCTCGGATTGAACTCGATGATCACGAATTCAATCTCCTGATCCATGTATTTGTTGAGATCCTTCTCAAAGGTGTCAGATACGAGGCTGGCCGGGATGAATACACGCGCGCCGTCTACGTTGACACTCAGTCCGCCGTTCAGAACGCGGACAACCTTTGCCTTCAGAACCTCATGGTTCTCAAATGCCTCTTCGAGTTTCTTATTGCCTCTCTCGGCAACCAGCTTCTTGTAGGTGAGAAGTACCTGACCCTCGCCATCGTTGACCTTCATGACCTTGACTTCCATCTTGTCACCGACTTTAACGACGGTTGTCAGATCCAGAGAGTTATCATTAGAATACTCGTTTCTGGTCAGAATGCCATCAGCCTTAACCCCGATGTTCAGGATGATTTGCTCCGGTTTGACGTCGATGACCGTTCCCTCGACTACCTCTCCGTTATGTACGGTCTTGAAAGACTCGTTCAGCATTTCTTCAAAGCTTAATTCTGACATGTTCTGTAACCTCCTCAATTATACTATTTGGAGTAGATGCTCCAGCTGTGATACCTACACGAGAATAAGATTGAAAAGGTTTCAAATCCAAATCAACAAGTGTCTCAATGAAGTAAGTATTCGCACATTTCTCACTGCAAATATGATACAGCTTTTGTGTGTTAGAACTATGCCTGCCTCCGATGACAACCATAGCATCTACTTTCTGCGCAATCTCCCGCGCTTCTGTCTGCCGCTCGTCAGTTGCATTGCACACAGTATTTACAACATAACTACTATAACGCGTTCTGGCAAAAATTTCAACAATATCTTCAAATTTTACCTTATCAAAAGTGGTCTGGGCGACCAGAACCGCCTTCCGGCCCTCCGGGATCTTCAGATTCTGCAATTCTTCAGGGGATTCGACGGCATAGACCTCTCCTTTGGTCCAGCCCATGATGCCCTGTACTTCAGGGTGATTCGGGTTCCCGGCGATGATGAGGATGTCACCGTTTTCGCCTGCCTTCCGGGCAATCTCATGGATTTTTTTGACAAAGGGACAGGTGGCGTCCACAAGGTTCACTCCCAGTGATTCCATTTTTTTCTGTATCCGTTCGGGAACGCCGTGAGAGCGGATGATGATGGTACCCTCATGGATCTGATCGAGTTCTTCCTCTGAGCGGATAACCCGGACTCCCTGGGCTGCGAGCTTATTTACCACCTGTTCGTTGTGAATGATCGGTCCATAGGTATAGACGGGCTTTCTGCCATCGCGAATCTGTTTTTGAACCTCGTCAACTGCTCTTTTTACGCCGAAACAGAATCCTGCGCTCTTTGCTTTGATAATCTCCATCCGTCTTCTCCTCTCAGCAGCTGCCCTTTTCTGCGATTCTGGCACGGGCAAGGTCCGTGATGGTATCTGCGACCTCCTCGATCGTCATGTCAGAGCTGTCTACGAGGACGGCGTCTTCTGCCTTTCGAAGCGGGGAATTCTTCCGGTGCATGTCCTGGTCATCCCTTGCGGCAATGTCCTTTTCAATCTCCTCAAGAACGGGGGTCTGACCCTTCTGAAGCAGTTCCCGGTACCTGCGGAGAGCGCGGACCTGAACGCTTGCGGTCAGGTAGATCTTCAGCGGTGCATCCGGCAGGACGACGGTTCCGATATCTCTTCCGTCCATCACAACGTTCTGCGAGCGGGCGATCTCCTGCTGCATGGCTACCATTTTCTCACGGTTCGCGGCGTACCGGCTTGTCCTGGAGGCCATCATTCCCGCCTCCTCGGAACGGATCCGTCCGGTAACGTCTCTTCCGTTTAAAAATACATGCTGGCTGCCCTCGATGATCTGCAGACTCAGCCTGGCGCCGGGAAGTGACGCGTTGACGGCGTTTTCATCCTCCGTGTCGATTCCCAGGTCCAGAAAATAAAGGCCCATGGCGCGGTACATGGCTCCGGTATCAACGTAAATAAAGCCAAGTGCTTCGGAAACTCGCCTGGCTATAGTGCTTTTCCCCGCTCCGGCGGGGCCGTCAATTGCAATCTGAAAACTCATTTCTGACCTCGTGCCTGCCGGACGCCGGAGAAGCATATAATTTACGCGAACAGTGAGCCGCAGCCGAATGCGAAGTATTCGTGTGCGGCGAGCGTCGCGATAGCGAGATAAAACTCGCGCAGCGTGTTTTATCTCGTTGGGCAATCCGCAGGCTGAATAAATGTTGTGTCCCGCCCTCGCGGGCGGCTGTTTACCTGGTTACATTGCCGGCACATGATAAACCGTCCGGCAGAAATAATGTGGCGCTCCGCGGTGGCGGAGCGGCTGTTTGCATAGATACACTGCAGGAAATTATAAACGATCCGGCAGAAATTGTGAAGACCGTCATCCGCTTCCCTGTCCACGAGTGACTCGACTTAGTCCGTATCTTCTGTCCGGAGCTGCCGCGGCCGGCCCATCTGAGCTGGTTATGAAGACCGGTTATTGTCTGAAAGCGCGTCGGCGCATACCTTTGCCGTAGACCACGCGATCTGCAGATTGAAGCCTCCGGTGACGGCGTCAAGGTCAAGGATCTCTCCGATCGCATACATGCCGCGAACCAGACGGGATTCCATGGTGGACGGATTGATTTCCTTCACAGAGATCCCGCCCTGGGTGATGATGGCCTCGTTGTAACTGCGAAGACCGGTTATGGTGAAAGGAAAGGCTTTTACCAGTCGGCGGAAGCCGGCTCTTTCCTCTCTGGTGATTTCATTGACCGGTTTGTCTTCGGGAATTGCGCTCAGCTTCATCATGACCGGGCGAAGTTTCGCCGGGAAAAGGGAGGCGGTGGCGTTCTTCAGCCCTTTATTCCGTGCGTTTTCGAATTCTCTGAGGAGCCTTGCGTCAAGCTGTTCGTCGGTGAGAGCGGGCTTCAGGTCAATGTATGCCGCAAGAGGTCCGTCTTCCAGGTACTTTCCAATATACGAGCTCGCGGTCAGAGCAAGAGGACCGCTGACTCCGAAGTGGGTAAAGAGCATTTCGCCGAATTCGCGGAACTGTTTTTTCTTTCCGTAGGGGATGGTCAGTGTGACATTCCTCAGGGACAGTCCCTGCAGTTCGGGTATATAGGGCTCGGCGGTCTCGAGAGGAACCAGCGCGGGGCGCTGCTTCTGGAGGGTATGGCCGAGACTTTCCGCGATGATAAGGCCGTCTCCGGTGGAGCCGGTGGAAGGGTAGGAAAGCCCTCCGGTCGCAAGGATCACATCGTCGCAGGGGATTACGGATCCGTTTTCCAGAAGGATGCCGCTGACTCTCCGGTTCTGCTTCTTTATGGTTTCCTCCGGGGAGAGATTCTCCGTCAGAACTTTCATGACCCTGGTCTTCAGATGAATCTTCACATCCAGCATCCGGAGACGGTTTTCCAGCGCGCGGATGATGTCAGAGGAGTGATCAGACGATGGGAATGCCCGGTTGCCGCGTTCCACCTTTGTGTGCACGCCAAGACTCTCAAAGAGACGGATGGTATCCTGACTGCTGAAGCTGTTGAAGGCGCTGTACAAAAAGCGCGGATTGGATACGACGTGGGGGAAAAGCTCGTCTTTCTCACACGCATTTGTAAAGTTGCAGCGGCCTTTGCCGGTAATAAAGAGCTTTTTGCCCAGTTTTTCGTTTCGCTCAAAAAGGTGAACTTTGAAGCCGCGTTCCGCCGCGAACATGGCACAGGCCATGCCTGCCGCTCCGCCTCCGATCACGCAGATTTTAGACATAGATATTCCCCCGGTCTCTTGAAAAATTCAGTCATCAATTGTATTACGGTCAGGATCCTTCAGGTTTATACCGCGGTGATCATCCAGAGGATTGATCTCGTCGCGCGAGTATACCTGGTATTCATTCCAGATCCGCTCCAGCGTGGTCATGGTGTTCACGACCTCATTCTGCCGCCGCATGGAAAGCGCCACAATCAGCGCGTTGATCACGGAGAGGGGCGCAGCCAGCGAGTCTACGATGGAAGCCATATCGCTTCTGGCAATCAGATTGCAGGAGGAATACAGGTTCATCGGGGAGTGAATGCTGTCGGTCAGCGTGATGACTTTTGCGTTGCGGTTATTGGCAAATTCCATCGCCTTAAGCGTGCGCATCGAATATCTGGGAAAGCTGATCCCGATGATGACATCCTTCGCTCCGATTCGGATCAGCTGCTCAAATACCTCACTTGAGCCTGTGGAATTCACCAGCCGGACATTGTCAAAAATTTCATTCAGATAGAAGGCGAGAAAAGCGGCTAGCGGCGCGCAGCTCCGGAGCCCCATGACATAGATGGTTTTCGCGGAGAGAATGGTCTCGATGGCCAGATGGAAGGCCTTGCGGTCCATGTGCTCCTGTGTCAGCTTGATTTTCTCAATGTCGCTTGTCAGAACGGTGTCCAGAATTTTGTCCTGAGGAATCCGTTCGTAGGTGACCTCCATACGCTGGATAGAATTCAGACGGTTGCGGACGAGCTCCTCCAGTGTCTGGTGAAATTCGGGAAATCCGCGGTATCCCAGAAGAGTTGCGAAGCGCACCGTAGTGGATTCGCTGACGTGGGCCTGCTTGCCGAGCTCTGCCGCGGTCATAAAGGCGGCTTTCTCATAGTGCTCGGTGACATAGTCGGCGAGACGCTTCTGGCCCTTGCTCATGTTTGGATAGAGCCGGCTGATTCTGGAGGAGAGACTGTCCTCTTGTGCTTTCCGGTGATCTGCGGAAGGACTGCTGATGGAGAATTCCTGAATGTGTTTTTTTTCGCCGGGATCCGGGGATTCGTCGGGTTCCGGACAAAAGCTGCCTTCACAGATGCTTTCATCTGACCTGCCAGACCGGGGCGCTGCGCTGAAAGAAAAGCTTTCGTCTTCCTTACGCATGATCTGCCTCCCATGCACTGAAGGCGTTGAGACAGACGCCGCCGGCCTCTGCGAGGTCGTAGGTCGCGAATGCCTTCTTGAAGTTATCGGAAAAAAGAATCTGAGAGGATGCCGGGAATTCGTCATCGCCTTCCCACAGGATAAAGCGGATGTACAGCTCCGGGAGAAACTCAACGTCATAGCAGGCGTCGGCATAGTCTACCTTTGTGGCTCCCATACCCTCAAGGACTTTTTGAAAGACGCTTTTCCGGCTGCCGTATTTGTGATTGAAGCGGAAGATGCATCTGCCCTGGAAGGGACCGAAATACAAATCGCCGGAAGGCATGTCGCGGAACGAGATGAAGTGATTGCTGAATGCCTCATATTCCGCAAAAAGCAGATAGCGGAGAATCAGTACTCTTCCGCTGTTGTCTGCGATTTGCGGTGTGATCTCAAAGCCGGGCCAGGAAATGCTGTAATCCCTGCCCAGAAAACGCAAGGTGAAGCAATGTTTCTCTTTGTTGTAGTCTGTGTGTGTCCGGACCGCAATTTCTGCGGGATCGGCTTCACGGAACTTCTGTGTATAGAATTCGATGGGCTGCTCCTGCAGGCTGTGTCTGTTGTAGTCCGGCTTTCTGTTTTGTGCTGCTGTTTCTGTTTTTTCTTCCATTGATATACCCCCGGTATTATTATGACGGATATTTATTCATATCGGCCCCGATTTTTGAGCCGGCAGTAAAAAAACAGGTACTGCCGACAGATTTTCCGGGGATTCTGCAAGATTACACGTCATGCTTTTTATGCCGATGGTATCACACTTCCGGTTCGGGCGCAACTCACAGGGACAATATTTACCAATGCCTCTGCCGGTCTTTAACGAACAGGAAGAATTGTGAAAGCACTTGCCGTCAGCCGGGTTGTTTCTTATCTATTCTATTGGATTAATTTTGATCCATGCCCCAGTTCTTCATCGGTTCAATCTTCTGAACGCGGGTTCGTTTCAGGAGGAAAGCGGCGGCGAGCATGGCGACTGCCTCCGCGATCGGGAAGGCAAACCAGATCAGAAATTCCGCAGTCTTCATAATGGAGAAGAGATAAGCAAGGGGCAGAACAACAATAACCAGCCGCAGCAGAGAGACATACAGAGAGTATGTGCCCTTTTCAAGCGCCTGAAAGATTCCCTGCGAGGAAATGTTGATTCCGGCGAAGATGAATCCGGGAGCGATAATGCGCATCGCCCGCGCGCAGAGAATTTCCGTGTGCTCGGACAGGCCGAAAATCTGTGCGAGCGGATGCGCGAACATCTCCATGGCGATGATTCCGACGATCATAATAAGACTTGTGTCAAGGATTCCGTACCGGACTCCTTCTTTGACCCGTTTATAGTTTCCCATGCCGTAATTGTATGCGACCAGTGGCGTGATGGCATCACGGAGGCCGAAGCCGGCGAAGAAAATGAACTGCTGGATCTTGTAGAAAATGCCATAGGCGGTGACGGCTGCTGTCGAAACTCCTGCAAAGATGATGTTTACGCCATAGGTCATGACGGACATGAGGGCCTGCATGATAATGGCGGGAATACCGATCTGGTAAATTTCCTTCACCGTCTGCGCGTCGAGCTTCAGATAGCGGATACCTGCCGGAACCTCCTTGTTCATCTTGTAGTGGAAGAACATATCGAGGGCGAGAGATACGAACTGACCGAGGACTGTCGCGTAGGCGGCGCCGGCAACTCCCATGGCGGGACAGCCAACCAGTCCGTAGATCATGATCGGATCAAATATGATATTGGTGAGAGCACCGGCAATCTGAGCAATGGTGGAAAGCAGGGTTTTTCCGGTGGACTGCAGCAGCTTCTCATAGATTCCGTACATAATGTTTCCGAAGCTGAGGTAGGTGCAGATCGCCAGATAGGTTGTACCCATGGAAAGGATGACGGGATCGCTAGTCTGGGTTTTCAGATATCCGCGAATACCGAAGACTGCAAAGACAAGAAAACACAGGTAGATGATGATTCCAAGCATTATTCCGTTTCCCGCTGCCTTCGCGGCTTTCGTCCGGTTTCCCTGCCCGAGGGTTCTTGACATCAGTGCATTCACGCCGACGCCTGTACCGATGCCAAAGGCGACGATCAGCATCTGGATGGGAAACGCCAGAGTCAGCGCGTTCATGGCGTACTCTCCTGTGTGAGCCAGTCCGTTCATATCCGGCATCCGGCTTACAAACATGCTGTCCACAATGTTGTAGCACGCCTGCAGGATCATCGAAACGATGATCGGAATACCCATCGTCCACAGAACACGGCCCATCGGCTGCGTTCCCATTTTATTTTCTGTGTGCACCTTATCTGCTGTTTCCTTCATGATATGAATATCCTCCTGTTCTATAGATCAGCCGGTCTGCACAGGGGCCGGCTGCGGCACAAACGAGATAAAACACGCTGCGCGAGTTTTATCTCGCTATCGCGACGCTCGCCGCACACGAATACTTCGCATTCGGCTGCGGCTCACTGTTCGCGTAAAAAAAAACAGCGTGTGCAATCAACTGGAATTACGCAGTAACTGCAACACGCTGTTTCCCTTACTTTAGTATATTGTGACCAAAAACTCAATGATATTTTTGATGAAAATTGAGGACTGAGGATATCGGAGGATACCCCGGAGGGTATCCGGAATCAGACGAGAGAGGCACCAAGTGAGCGGCATGCCTCGACGGCGCCGTCGTCAGGAGCTTCATTTGCAATGACGGGGTCAGATGCAAGCGTGATGCCGAGCTCTTTGCATTCCGCTTCCCAGCTGCGCATCCATTCGCCGTCTCCCCAGCCGTATGAACCGAAAATGCCGATCTTCTTTCCGATCAGGCTGCCCTTCACGGAATCCCATAAGGGCTGAAATTCGGAATCCTCCAGCTGCTCGTCTCCCATGGCCGGGCATCCGAAGGCAAGCCCCTGATACTCGGAGACGCTGGCAGGTGAAAAATCAGATGTCTCCAGAAGATCGACATCCGCGCCTGCATTCTTTGCGCCGTCGGCTACCGCCTGTGCCATCTGCTCCGTGTTTCCTGATTGTGTCCAGAATACTACTGCTACCTTGCTCATGACATTTTCTCCTTTTTTCTGTGATTTAATTACCGGTTAGAAACCAGAAGCTTCTCCAGGGGAATACCGACCGACAGAAGCTTCTGGTAACACCGGGTGCATTTTTTGTACCGGTCGAAGGAATTTCTAGCCTCATCCTCGTTTGCGTAAACCTTCCACGTTCCGACAAATTTGAAGTTTTTCGCATGGTTCTGTATGAACCCTTCGACATCTTCCGGCGGATATCCGAGAAAGACGCCGACCTCGTGGGGAAAATCCCGGTTCTGCCGCATGCGGCAGATGAGTTCACAGACGCACTCCGAGGCATGTGTCCCTGTGTAGCCCGCTGACGCGAGGATTCGCCGGCTCTTCTCCTGCCCGAGATCCCTGTCCAGATCTTTTCCGCGGTACAGATACAGCAGAGCGCGGCCGTCTCTGTAGCGGACCGGAAGAAGCCGGAGCCCGGCTGTCTGCATGCGTCTGTTGTAACGTCGAATATCTTCTCTCATGGATTGTTCGTCCGGGTAATGAACAGGAAAAAGGGCCCCTGTCTTCAGTCCGGCGAGTGTAGGTGAGGCGTGATCGACAAGTGTCTGGTCTGACATGATTCCTCCGATATCCGGTCTTCATCTATAATGAATGACCTGAATCAAACCGGCTCTGCGGCAATAAATAAGGCAGATTTTCCGACATTTTTTCGCGAAGCCTGAGGCGTTTACGGCCAGGGAAGAGTCAAGACGGCCGAAACGGAAATCCGCATAGTCTGGTAACTGCGCATAATAGTACAGATAATTTTACTAATATTAGATATATCTAACGCAGATTTAATATATCATACGAACACGGAGCTGTCAACGGGAAGTGTGACCGGAATCAGAATCACGGGAAACAGAATCAAACTGTAATCAGAATCAAACAGGAATCAGAATCAAACAGAAATCAAATTAGAGTCAAATCTGAATTGAGACAGAATTGAATGAGAGTCAAAGCAGAATAGAATCGGGATCAAAGCAGAATTGAAGCAGAATCGCGCCGATTAAATTCCCCGGAACTTTTCGATGGAGAGTAACCGGCGCGATTGAGCTATTTTCAGTATGGATTCTTTTTGTTCTTCATGGACATTACAAGGTCGTAGATAAAAGAACCGGTATGTCCGACGGAAGGATATTCGTCATCACCGATCTCCAGCTCGTATTTCTGGTAGGCGTTGATCAGACGGGCTCCACTCGGGTGGAGAATTTCACGTTCAAAGTGGCAGTTGTTGTAGGATTTGTGAACGTGGCCGTAGAACATGTATTTCGGGTGCCATTTGTTCATCAGCTCATTGAAGCATTCAAATCCCCTGTGCGGGAGATCCTCGAGATCTCCGTAGCCCTTTGCGGGAGCATGGGTGACAAGGACGTCGAAGCCGTTGCGAAGGCGGATTTCGCGCGTGATTCTGCGAATACGGTCTTCCATCTCCTTTTCGTTGTACATGTTGTCGGCGTCCGGACGGTAGCGCATGGATCCGCCCAGTCCGAGAAGCCGAAGACCATGGTAGTCATAGACGGTGTCTTCAATGCAGATGCATCCTTCCGGCGGCTGTTCCCTGTAAGTTTTGTCGTGGTTGCCCCGGACGTAGAGGATCGGGCAGCTCGCCATTGTGACAAGAAATTCCAGGTATTTTCTGTTGAGATCTCCACAGGATACGATCAGATTGTAATCCCTGAGCATGCCGGGTCTGTAGAAATCCCAGAGCTGTTTGACTTCCTCGTCGGCCAGTAGCAGTAATTTCATTTTTATCTCTCCGTTCTGTTCCTTATTTCTGCTCTTCAGCAGAGGGGATTCCCTGAACTCCGCTCCGCTCCATCGTGGAATGAATCGTATCTGTGAGCTGCGAGGGATCCGGGAGTGATCCGATGATGTTGTCGTTGAGCCAGTTCATGTGAATGATCTGGTCATTGGTCAGCTGTGATCCTCCGCCTGCATCCTGGATGAGTCCGGTCTGGCTGCGGAGTTCGCCGCAGAATGGATTGATGGTTCCGTTCTCGATGCCCTGCTGGAACAGATATGCCATCTTGCGGGAATAATACGAAATATTCTGGGAGAGAATCACATTGATGGCGCCGCTGGAAAAACCGAACCAGTAGTTGATTGCCTGCTCCTTGCTGATGTTCTCACGGTTGTTCCAGGAGGCATCGAGGATGGTGTCTACAATTTGAATATAGAACTGTCCCCAGTTCCACAGGGGCGCGGCAATATTGCGGATGGTTCCGTCCGCCAGACGCTTGTACACACCGTATTTCCGGGATGCTTCATCTGGCCGGATAAGGTCCGGACCGGAGATGACCCCGATCGCCTGCTCATTGAACTCCTCCTCCCATCGGCTGTTCTTTATGCCGCTCCATTTCAGGAGGATCCTGACTTCCGGATCAATCATGGCGGCTCCGATCGCGAAAGCGTTGATGTTCGCGATGTTTCCGTTCAGCGGATAGTCTGCGACGTAGCCGATACGGTGGTCTTCTGCGTAGGACGCCGCGAGAGCGCCCATGATGAGCTTTGCCTCGTACATCTTCGGATAATAGGTGCGGACCGCGCTGCTCATAAGGTCGATGGAGCAGTTAAGGATCTTCATGTTCGGATATCGTATAGCTGCGCGTTTGGAAGCGTCCATCATGTCCGGTGAGGTGGTGAAGACCACTTCATCGAGATCCGCCGCAGCGGCATCAAAGGCGGCGTCGAGCTTTTCCTCTGTATTGCAGTCGTCGAAACAGATGGCATCCACGACGCCCTCGTAGGTCTGATTCAGTTCATTTCTGCCGAGCTCATGGCCATAAAGCCAGCGCGAGGTCTTCGGCGGACGTGAGTAGAGGAAGGCGACGCGGAGAGGCTGTTCCTTCGTGTATACCGGGTTGAACAGATTTGTGAGGATGTTCCCCTTCCGGGAGGTGTCCGGAGTATCGAGCAGGGCCGCATTTTCCTCGTTCTCTGCGCTCAGAAGCTCGTTCCAGATCAAGCCGATTTTCTTCTCGATGGAGGAACGGGTGTCCTCCTGAAGACTCTGACGGTGGTAGAAACCCAGGTAAATCAGGAAGGCGTCACCTGCGGAAATCCGAAGATTTTCCCCGCCTTTTGCGTCGTATGCGTCGGAGAAACGGTTGAAATCCGAACGCAGATCCTCGACCGTCTCGATGGGCCAGGGTTCGGTCAGGTCTCTTCCGTACAGTGTGGCCAGTCTCGCATAGCAGCCGGGTTTGGAAAAAACAATGCCGTAGAGCTGAGTGACTTTGTAGTAATCCAGGAATTCATAATAGACGCGGATATCGATGTCATCCGACTTTATCGGAAGAATGCGGGTGATGTCTGCGGCAATCGATCTGGCTCCGCAGTAGCTGAGCACGGAAACCCGTTTATTGCCCTCAAGGACATAGAAACGGTTGAGATATTCAAAACACTTGATCGGGTCGTGGATTCCCTCGGCCTGCTGGGCGTCGTAGAGGGTGGACCACTTCTGACCGAATTCGGTGTAGTATCTCAGAGTCGGCAGAAAGTTCCAGGTAAAAGCATTCTGCCGGCTTTCTGTTACGGTGCCGGCAATCATGCGGATGGGGATGTCCTTGACTCCTACGGGTACCTTCGCCAGTGTCATGTAATTGGGAAGAAAACTGTCCAGAGAGGTCAGATACGGATATCTTCCCTCGCTGGCTGCTTTCCGGAGCGCCTTGTCAGCCTGCTTTTTTGCCTTTACATAATCCTCTCTCATCTTCTCTTCCTCCTTCCGGACGGTTTTCTGTGAGAATGAACGTTTCTTCCGGTGCTGTGTGCGGAATGCTCTGCCATTTTTCTCGGCGGGATCAGACAACGGGGACCGAATCCGATCAGATCCTCTCTCCCCTCTTTCTGGAGGGCCTCTTTTACCAGATCATAATTTTCCGGCCTGCGGTACTGGATCAGGGCGCGCTGCATCGCCTTTTCATGTGGATTCCTTGCGACATACACCGGCTGCATGGACAGGGGGTCCAGACCGGTATAATACATGGTGGTGGAAACCGTGCCGGGTGTCGGATAGAAATCCTGAACCTGTTCCGGCATGTATCCCATGTCGCGTATATATTCGGCGAGGGCAATTGCGTCTGAGAGACGGCTGCCGGGGTGAGAGGACATCAGATACGGAACGATGTACTGCTTCAGGCCGAGCTCACGGTTCACTTTTTCGAATTCGTGTACGAAGGCATTATAGATCTTTACCGGCGGTTTTCCCATCTCCCGCAGAACATTGTCGGAGATGTGCTCGGGGGCGACCCGGAGCTGTCCGCTCACATGATAACGGCAAAGCTCCCGGAGAAAATTCCTGTCCCGGTCCGCCATGAGATAATCGAAGCGGAAGCCGGACCGGACGAATACCTTTTTCACACCGTCGAGACTTCTCAGCTCTTTCAGAAGCTTCAGGTAGTCGGAGTGGTCAACGCGCAGATTGCTGCAGGGGCGGGGATAGAGACATCGCTTGTGCACGCAGGCACCGTACTTCAGCTGCTTGTCACAGGCGGGAGCGCGAAACTCCGCCGTGGGACCTCCGACATCGTGGATATAGCCTTTGAAGTCCTTTTCCCGTATCATCTGCTGCGCTTCCCGGAGAATGGATTCATGGCTTCTGGCCTGGACGATTCTGCCTTCGTGCATGGTGAGCGCGCAGAAGTTGCATTCGCCGAAACAGCCCCGGTTGCTGGTCAGACTGAAACGGATCTCGGCGAGGGCGGGGATTCCACCCTGCCTGTCGTACATCGGATGCCAGCGGCGCATATAGGGAAGCGCGTAGATGTCGTCCATCTCCATCTGCGTCAGCGGCTTTGAGGGCGGGTTCTGGACGACATAGGTCATCCCGGACCCGTGATCGGAGCCGTCGCTGCCGCGGACACCGTTCCCATAGCCCTCATAGATCCGTTTTGCCTGAAAGGGATCTGTATTGGCGTATTGCACCGCATAGCTTTCGGCGTATTTTCTGCGGCCCCTTTCACTGTCCTCGCTGATCTCGCTGAAATCGGGCAGGCGGACGGCATCGTAGATGCTCTCTTCATCCCTGGTCTTGTAAACGGTTCCGTCGATGTAGGTAATATCCTTTGCGGGGATGCCGGAGGCGAGAGCGTCAGCGATCGCAACAATACTGCGCTCTCCCATCCCGTAGGACAGGAGGTCCGCGCCGGACTCCAGAAGAATGGACCTGCGCACCTTGTCAGACCAGTAGTCATAATGGCCGAGTCTTCGAAGACTTGCCTCAATTCCTCCGATGATGACCGGGGTGTGCCGGAAGGTTCGCCGGATCAGGTTGCAGTAGACGATTACAGCCCGGTCGGGGCGGCAGTCGCCCCGGCCGCCGGGGCTGTACAGATCTTCGTGCCGGCGCTTTTTCGCGACAGTATAGTGAAGAACCATGGAATCCATATTCCCCGCGGATACCAGGAAACCGAGCCTCGGCTCACCGAGAACGGCGATGCTTGCCGGATCCCTCCAGTCGGGCTGGCAGATCATACCGACGCTGTAGCCGCGGGAAACAAGGACTCTTCCGATGATCGCGGAACCGAAGCTGGGGTGGTCCACATAGGCGTCGCCGCAGACATAGACAAAATCGAGCTGTGTGATGTTCTGCTTTTTCATGTCTTCTCTGGAAACGGGCAAAAAACTCATGAAACAGTGCCTCCGTTAAGAAAAACCCCGGAACATCCGGTTCGGATGTTTCCGGGGCGTGGAAACTGGTGTATACAGCCCGGGCAGTGTCAGATCAGAAACGTCCTGCCTTTGCAGCTTCCTCAACCGCAACTGCAACCGCAACGGTCATGCCGACCATGGGGTTGTTGCCTGCACCGATCAGACCCATCATTTCTACATGAGCCGGAACGGAGGAGGATCCTGCGAACTGAGCGTCGCTGTGCATACGTCCCATGGTATCTGTCATACCGTAGGATGCAGGACCTGCAGCCATATTGTCCGGATGAAGGGTACGGCCTGTGCCGCCGCCGGAAGCAACGGAGAAGTACTTCTTGCCTGCCTCCAGGCGCTCCTTCTTGTAGGTGCCTGCAACCGGATGCTGGAAGCGGGTCGGGTTGGTGGAGTTGCCGGTGATGGAAACATCAACGTTCTCATGCCACATGATGGCAACGCCTTCCTGTACATCGTTGGCACCGTAGCAGTTAACCTTTGCGCGCGCGCCGTTCGGATCCTTGGAATAGCAGGTGCGGCTTAATTCCTTGAGCTCGCCTGTCTTGTAATCATAGGAGGTCTCCACAAAGGTGAAGCCGTTTACACGGGAGATGATCTGAGCCGCATCCTTTCCGAGACCGTTCAGGATGACACGCAGCGGTTTTTTACGTACCTTGTTTGCCTTCTCGGCGATACCGATGGCGCCCTCAGCTGCTGCGAAGGACTCGTGGCCGGCGAGGAATGCGAAGCACTCGGTGTCCTCTTCCAGGAGCATCTTGCCAAGGTTTCCATGTCCGAGACCAACCTTGCGGCGGTCAGCTACGGATCCCGGGATACAGAAGGACTGAAGTCCCTCACCGATAGCGGCAGCAGCCTCAGCGGCCGTGCGGCAGTTCTTCTTGATTGCGATTGCTGCGCCTACGGTGTAAGCCCATTTTGCGTTCTCAAAGCAGATCGGCTGAATGCTCTCGACCTGATGGTATACATCAAGACCTGCTGCCTTTGTTACCTCTGCAGCTTCTTCAATAGAGTTGATCCCGTACTCAGCAAGCTTTGCGAGAATCTGTTTTTCTCTTCTTTCATATGATTCAAATAAAGCCATCTTTGTCGTCCTCCTCTATCAATCTTTTCTCGGGTCAATGAACTTCACGGCGTCAGCTACGCGGCCGTACTGACCGGAAGCCTTCTCAAATGCGGTATTCGCATCGTCGCCGGCCTTGATGAAGTCCATCATCTTTCCGAAGTTTACGAATTTATATCCAATGATCTCATCATTCTCGTCAAGAGCAAGTTCCTTTACGTAGCCGTCTGTCATCTCAAGATAACGCGGTCCCTTCGCAAGAGTGCTGTACATGGTTCCGACCTGAGAACGATGACCCTTTCCAAGATCTTCAAGACCAGCGCCGATCTGAAGACCATCCTCGGAGAACGCACTCTGGGAACGGCCGTAAGCGATCTGGAGGAAGAGCTCACGCATAGCAGTATTGATAGCGTCGCAGACAAGGTCTGTGTTCAGTGCCTCCAGAACGGTAAGTCCCGGAAGAACCTCTGCTGCCATTGCAGCGGAATGGGTCATACCGGAGCAGCCGATCGTCTCGATCAGAGCTTCCTGGATGATTCCTTCCTTGACGTTCAAAGACAGCTTGCAGGCACCCTGCTGCGGTGCGCACCAGCCTACACCATGTGTAAACCCGGAAATATCTTTAACCTCCTTTGCCTGAACCCATTTAGCTTCTTCAGGAATAGGAGCAGCGCCATGATGTACGCCCTGATGTACAACGCACATATCTTCTACTTCTTGTGAATAAATCATTGTAAAACTCCTTTCAAAAAAGTTTTTCACATAGCCGTTTATATTCTCGCATAAATCGTCCTTTTCGTAAAGGGGATTTCGCCATAAAAAAGAACGATCCCACACGGGTGTTTTATGATTTCCTGCGGCGGCTCTTTTTGTAGAACTGGGAGATGTAATCGTATCGTTTCTGAAGAATCGCCCGGTTGTTTGTCTGCTTGATCTGGTTTGTGCGGTTCGCCACGAAGGTCTCAAGCTTGTTCAGATATTCAGAGGGCTCTATGGTTCCTTCCGCGACATAGGTGAGCCCTTTCTCCCAGGATGCGGTGAGCTCCGGATTCAAAAGAGATCGAATCGAGCAGTATACCACATCATGGATCATTTCTCCGATCTGTGTCGGGGTAATGACCTGAGTCTTCTTATTCAATTCGAGGTATTTATTGTTGAAGAGCTTTTTCAGAATTTCCGCGCGTGTAGCCGAGGTGCCGATGCCGCTTCCCTTGATCTGTTCCCGAAGCTCTTCGTCCTCGATCAGCTGTCCGGCGTTTTCCATCGCCAGTATCATGGAACCGGAGGTATATCTTTTGGGTGGGGAGGTTTCCCCTTCCTTGATCTTATAGCCGCCGACCGGAAGGATACTGCCCTTATGCAGCTGCCTCAATGCTTCGAGGAAGGCCGTGTCGACCTGCTCTTCCGTATTCTCGGACGGAGAGGATTCCCCGGAGCTGTCAGTGGACGCGCCTGTTTTTTTCGCAGTGTTCCGGTACGCCAGCTTCAGGTATCCCTCTTCTGTGAGTACGCTGAAATTGGAAAAGAAATGCTCGGTCTCGATCTGTGTCTCGAGACTGACCTTCTGGTAGACTGCGGGCGGATAGAAAATACTCAGGAATCTCCGGACAATCAGATCATAGACCTTACCGGCGAGCGGGGTCAGATTTTTCAGGTTCTGGAGGCCCTGTCCGGTCGGAATGATCGCATAGTGGTCGGTGATCTGTTTATCGTTGGTGTAGCGGGTTTTCCCGATGCCCTTCCAGGTACCTTTATCCAGGATCTCAGAGGCAAAGGACGCAGCCGGACCGTAATTCCGCAGGCCTCCGATATTCCGGTTGATTTCCTTTGCGATCGCGGTGGACAGAACGCGCGCGTCCGTTCTGGGGTAGGTTACGAGTTTTTTCTCGTAGAGCTCCTGAATGATGTTCAGCGTCTGGTCGGGGCTGATCTTAAAGAACCGGGAGCAGTCGTTCTGAATTTCCGCCAGATTGTACAGGAGGGGCGGGTTTTTCCGGGCGGTTTTCTTCTCCACGCGGACCGCCTTCATTTCCTGCGGATGGATTGAGTCAAGGTATTGAATCAGTTCTTCTGCATCTTCTTTTTTCCGGAAGCCGTTCTCTTTGTAAAGCTTCGGTGACTGAAAGCTGCGGCTGCCTTCAACGGCTTTCCATTCGCCCTCGAATGGCCTGCCCTGCCAGGACAGATCAGCAAGAACACGGAAAAACGGGGTTTTTACAAAATCCCGGATCTCACGCTCTCTGCGAACAACCATGCCCAGTACACAGGTCATGACTCTTCCAACGGCGATGGCGTGATATTTGCCGCCGAGGTAGGAGGAGAGGTCATAGGAATAACGCAGGGAAAGTGCCCGGGAGAAATTGATGCCCATCAGATAATCTTCCTTTGCCCGCAAAAACGCAGCTTCGGACAGATTGTTGTATTCCGATATGTTTTTCGCCTCGCGGATCCCCCTGAGAATTTCTTCCTCTGTCTGCGAGTCGATCCACACTCTCCGCTGGTCCCTGGTTGGGGGAACCTTCGCCATCATGGCGACAAGGCGGTAGATATATTCTCCTTCCCTCCCCGAGTCGGTGCAGACGTAGATGGTTTCAACATCCTCACGATTCAGAAGACCGCTGACAATTTGGAACTGCTTTCGGACGGAGCTGATGACTTCATACTTGAATTGTGCGGGAAGAAAAGGAAGCGTGTCAAAGGACCACTTCTTGTATTTTTCGTCGTATTTGTCCGGATAGGACATGGTCACGAGATGTCCTACACACCAGGTGACGACGCTGTTGTCGGATTCCATATATCCGTCATGGCGGACCGGGTTTTCATGCAGCGCTCTGGCAAATTCCTGCGCGACGCTGGGTTTTTCGGCGATATAGAGTGATTTCGGCAATGAGGGGCCTCACTTTCCTTTATACAGAGATACTGCGCCTGTTGTGGATGGTGATTTCTTTATTTACGTGAACAAGGGTTCTTCTACAAGGACTCTGATTGTCATATGGAAGACGGGACAGACGAGGGCTGGCGGCATAAGGGAAGAACATAGAAAGGGAAAAGGGAAAAAAGATCCTGCCCGGCATTGCCGCGGCAGGATCCCGGTTTTCTGAAAAAGGGTGTCGGTCGGCTCGACGGCTTTCCGACGGCCGGATTTTATTTTGCAGTGATATACCCCTTGTCGACGAGGGTCTCTGCACAGAGGACGGCGCCGCCGGCAGCTCCGCGGAGGGTGTTGTGGGAGAGGCCGACAAACTTCCAGTCAAAGATGCTGTCCTCGCGGAGACGTCCTACACTGATGCCCATTCCATTTTCGAAGTTTACATCCAGACGAACCTGAGGACGGTCATCCTCGGTCATGTAGCGGATGAACTGCTTCGGAGCACTTGGAAGATTGTGTTCCTGCGGATATCCGCGGAAGCTCTCCATTGCTTCGATGAGTTCTTCCTTGGAAGGATTCTTCCGGAAGTTCACAAAAGCGGCAGCGGTGTGGCCGTTCAGTACGGGGACACGAAGACACTGGCTGGTGATCTTCACACCTTCCGCTTTTACGATCTCTCCGTTCTCAATATGACCCCAGATGCGGAGCGGCTCCTGCTCGCTCTTCTCTTCCTCACCGCTGATGAAGGGAATGACATTTCCCTCCATTTCCGGCCAGTCCTTGAAGGTTTTGCCGGCACCGGAAATTGCCTGGTAGGTCGTAACAACGGCCTCGGTCGGCTCGAACTTCATCCACGCGGTAAGAACCGGAGCATAGCTCTGAATGGAGCAGTTGGGCTT
The DNA here is from genome assembly GCF_052118825.1 of Bilifractor sp. LCP21S3_A7. Taxonomy (NCBI): domain Bacteria; kingdom Bacillati; phylum Bacillota; class Clostridia; order Lachnospirales; family Lachnospiraceae; genus Bilifractor; species Bilifractor sp. LCP21S3_A7. The sequence goes on from NZ_JBQKGL010000005.1 coordinate 20,454, forward strand.
TACGGCGATGAATCCGCGGGTGGTGCCAAGCCGCTTTCTCTGATACGGGATTACATCAAAGTGGGAATCATTGATTTCCGGAACGACCATCGGTACGTCCGGTGTCCAGCGGTTTGCGCTGTTATTGGATACGACAGGAGTCTCTGCCTTTGCGTAGAGATCCTCGATTTCGCGGATCTGATCCTTCGGCATATTCAGAGCACAGAACACAAAATCAACGAGAGCGGTGACCTTTTCAACCTCCGTAATGTTCATTACCGTCATGTTCTTTACATATTCCGGCATCGGAGTTTCCATCTTCCAGCGGCCTCCGACAGCCTCCTCATAGGTCTGTCCGGCGCTTCTGGCGCTGGCTGCCACAGCTGTGACTTCAAACCAAGGATGATTTTCCATGAGTGTGACAAAACGCTGACCTACCATTCCGGTGGCACCGAGGATGCCGACTCTTAATTTTCTGTCCATTGTTCAATCTCCTTACATTTGATCTTTCATTGTTTTCACGTATTCTATTCCTTTTTTTCCGGTAATGCAACCGGTATCCCGCAAAAAGTTGATTTTATCAGGCGGAGAGGTACTTCCGGTTCCGTTCGATCTCCGCACGGATGGCTTCGGGTCCGGGGGCACCGGTAGTGTTTCTGCGCTCCACGCAGGTTTTCATGCTGATGGCTTCGTAGATGTCGCTATCGATGACCGGAGAATATCTGCGGAACTCTTCGAGTGGAAGATCATCCAGGGAGCAGCCTCTGTCCAGGCAGTCGAGGACAAGACGGCCGGTGATTCCATGTGCGTCGCGGAACGGAATTCCCTTGCGGACCAGATAATCCGCGACATCGGTGGCGTTGGTGAAGCCGTGCTTTGCGGACTGCTCCATAATGTCTTTTCGGAATTTCATGGTGTCAAGCATGCCGGTGAAGAGGACCACGCAGCCCTTTACGGTGTCGATGGCATCAAAGGTGAGCTCCTTATCCTCCTGCATGTCCTTATTGTAGGCAAGAGGCAGGCCCTTCATGCTTGTCAGCATCTGCATCAGCGCGCCGTAGACACGTCCGGTTTTACCCCTTACGAGCTCGGCGATGTCGGGGTTCTTCTTCTGGGGCATGATTGAGCTTCCGGTACTGTATGCGTCATCGATTTCCACAAAACGGTATTCGTTTGAGTTCCAGATGCAAACCTCTTCACTGAAACGGGACAGATGCATCTGAATGGTGGAAAGGGCGGAAAGGAGCTCGATGATATAGTCGCGGTCTGATACGGAATCCATGCTGTTGGCGGTGGGCTCGTCAAAGTCAAGCAGCTGGGCGGTGTACGCACGGTCAAGCGGGTAGGTGGTGCCGGCGAGGGCACCTGCTCCGAGCGGGCATGTGTTCATTCTTCTGCGGATATCGGCGAGGCGGCTTCTGTCGCGGCGGAACATTTCGAAATATGCGCCGAAGTGATGTGCGAGAGTAACCGGCTGCGCTTTCTGCAGATGGGTGAAGCCGGGCATATAGGTTTCTGTGTTCTCCTCCATGATCCGCTCGATCACAAGAAGAAGCTTCTTCAGGATCGGATCAAGCTCGTCAATTTCGTCCCGCACATAAAGCTTCATATCCAGAGCAACCTGGTCGTTCCGGCTTCTTCCGGTGTGGAGTTTTTTGCCCACATCGCCGATCCGGTCGATGAGATTCGCCTCGACAAAGCTGTGGATATCTTCATACTCGTCGGTAATGCTGAGAGTGCCGTTCTCGACATCCCTCAGGATGCCGTTCAGTCCGTCGATGATCTGATCCCTCTCCTGTTCAGTGAGGATTCCCTGCTTAGCAAGCATCCGCACATGTGCAAGGCTGCCGCGGATGTCCTGCCGGTAGAATTTCTGATCAAAGCTGATTGACGCGTTAAAGTTGTATACGAGTTTGTCGGTTTCTTTGGTGAACCGTCCGCCCCAGAGCTGTGCCATAGTGAATGCTCCCTTTCTGATACTGAAAAGATTTGATATTGAAAAACAAGATCATCGGGTTGCTGACGTTGAAAAAGGCCGTCGGGTTGCTGACGCTGAAAAACGAGATCGTCGGATTGCTGAGATCTGAGATCAAGGCACCCGGCGGATGACGATAAAAACAATATCTTCTGCTATACTCTGCCTTCCCTTTCCGCCTGCCTTCTGGAATAGACGCAGCCGCAGTAGTTCTGGCGGTAGAGATGATATTCTCTGGAAAGTTCGGTGGAGCGGCGGAATCCGTTCTTTTTCTTAAAGTCGGAAACCAGATAGGGAACGCCGTACTCTTCTCCGAGCCGAATGCCGATCTCATTGAGCTTCTGCGCGTCCTTCAGCGGACTGATCGACAGAGAGGTGGTGAAATAATCCATATGCAGGCGGAGAGCTTCCTGTGCCGCCTCACGCAGACGCATTTCAAAGCATGCAAAGCAGCGTTCCCCGCCTTCGGGGATATCTTCTTTTCCCTTGGCCATCTCATAGAAACGGTCAGGGTCGTAGATACCTTCCTCGAATTCCACGGGATGCGGCAGAGGCATCTCACGGATCAGGCGCTGCATTTCGCTGACACGTTTCCGGTACTCATCCGCCGGAGCTATATTCGGATTGTAGTAGAAGTCTGTGATAAAAAAATACGGTGACAGGTATTCCAGCACATAGCTGCTGCAGGGGGCACAGCAGCTGTGAAGCAGAAGCCGCGGCGTACGGCCTTCCGCTTCCAGCTCTGCCAGAATCTTTTCCATTTCTTTCTGATAGTTGATTTTCTGATTCATGTTTTCTGACCGATGATTCCGCTGATCCGGGTGGATGCCGGAAGGATTCCTGTAGTGCTTTAATAATATCAGAGGAATCAGAGACTTGTGTGTTTCTCCTTCGGGTTGAACCCCGCCTCTTCAAGTGCCTTGAGGATCTGATTCTTGTGGTCGGTTCCGAAGGCCTCCATGGTAATCCGGAGTTCAACCGCTGCGTTGCGGTTAGTGCTGTAGAACTGATTGTGCTCCAGCTTGATGACATTGCCCCGATTCTGAGCGATGACGGTGGACACCCGTACAAGCTCTCCCGGACGGTCCGGCAGAAGGACAGAGACGGTGAAGATTCTGTCTCGCGCGATCAGACCGTTCTGAACGACGGAGGACATGGTGATGACATCCATGTTGCCGCCGCTCATGACTGCTACGACGCGCTTATTTTCCGGTTTCAGATGCTTGAGGGCTGCTACCGTGAGAAGACCGGAGTTTTCAACAATCATCTTGTGATTTTCCACCATGTCGAGGAATGCCACCACGAGCTCCTCATCCGGAATGGTGATGATTTCATCGATGTTCTTCTGGATATATGGGAAAATCTTTTCGCCGGGACGTTTTACGGCAGTGCCGTCCGCAATTGTGTTCACACTCGGGAGCTCGGTGACCTTGCCGTTTTTCAGGGATACCTGCATGCAGTTCGCACCTGCCGGTTCCACACCGATGACGTGGATCTTCGGATTCAGAAGCTTGGCGAGGGTAGAAACGCCGGTCGCGAGACCGCCTCCTCCGATGGGTACCAGGATGGTATCGACAACTGGGAGCTCCTTGATGATTTCCATGGCGATGGTGCCCTGGCCGGTCGCGACGGTCAGATCATCAAAGGGATGGATGAAGGTGTAGCCGTTTTCCGCAGCGAGCTGAAGAGCCTTCTTGCAGGCATCGTCATAGACATCTCCGTAGAGAACAACCTCCGCGCCGTAGCTCTTTGTCCGCTCTACCTTGATCAGGGGTGTCGTTGTCGGCATGACAATGACAGCCTTGCAGCCGTAGGCTTTTGCGGCGTACGCGACTCCCTGTGCGTGGTTGCCCGCGGATGCCGTGATGAGACCCTTCTGACGGTCCTCCTCACTCATCGTGCTGATCTTATAATAGGCACCGCGAATCTTGTAGGCGCCGGTTACCTGCATGTTCTCCGGCTTCAGATAGCAGCGGTTTCCGGTCTGATTGGTGAAGTATTCGCTGTATACCAGCTTGGTGTCGGAGGTAACCCTCTTTACAATTTCGGAGGCTTCTTCAAAGGCGTTCAGTGTAAGCATCTCTTTCTCACTCATCTTGGTTTTTCCTTTCTGCAGTGCGGAATCTGTCATTGTGCTTTTCAGGGAGGAGGATCCGCGTCAGGATACGCGCCTCTGTCCTTGCTGCTGTTGTCATTGTGCGTTTTCAGGATTGGATTCGAAGAGCGCGTTTACATACGAATCCGGATCGAACTTCTGCAGGTCGTCAAGCTGCTCTCCAACTCCTATATATTTAACCGGGATCTGAAGCTCGGACTGCACGGCGACAGCGATGCCGCCCTTCGCGGTGCCATCGAGTTTGGTGATTACAAGACCTGTGATGTGTGCGACCTCGGCGAAGCTTTTGGCCTGAAGAATGGCATTCTGGCCGGTGGTTCCGTCAAGAACCAGCAGGGTCTCCAGATATGCCTCCGGGTATGAATTGGCGAGAATTTTATAAATCTTCTGAAGCTCGTTCATGAGATTCTTCTTATTATGGAGACGTCCCGCCGTGTCGATCAGCAGAACATCAGCCTTACGGGCTTTCGCCGCGGCGACTGCATCATATACGACGGAGGCGGGATCTGCGCCTTCCTGACCGGTGATGATATCCACCTTCGCGCGGTCCGCCCAGGTCTCCAGCTGCGGAATTGCTGCCGCGCGGAAGGTATCCGCCGCTGCGATGATGACCTTTCTGCCCTGATGATGGAGCTTGGCGGCAAGCTTGCCGACGGTTGTTGTCTTGCCGACGCCGTTGACCCCGACGACGAGGATGACGGACTTTCGGTTTTCAAATTCATAGGCGTTTTCTTCCACCTTCATCTGCTGGCGAAAACAGTCAACCATGTATTTCTTGCAGTCTGCCGGCTTTTTGAGATCGAGATCCGACACGATTTCCTTCAGATTGTCGATAACGGTCTCGGTGGTTTCAATTCCCATGTCACTGGCGACGAGGGCTTCCTCCAGACATTCATAGAACTCGTCGTCGATCTCGGAGCATCCGAAGGCCTCGTCCAGATTTTCGTTTATGCTGTCACGGGTTTTGGACAGTCCCTTAAACAGCCGGCTGAAAAAACCTGCCATATTTTTTCTCCTTTAAAATCATGAAGCAGCTGCTGCAGAAACGTAATGCGGCCGCTGTAGAAACAGAATACAGCTGCGATAGAGCCGGGAAGCAGCTGCTTTTCATCGCAATGCTGCTGTCAGTTGTCGAGCTGCTCGCGGATAAGGTCAACGGAGACAAGGACCGATACGCCCTTTTCCTGCATGGTGATTCCGTACAGGCGGTCGGCCGCCGCCATGGTTCCGCGTCTGTGAGTAATAATAATAAACTGCGTATTTTTTGTCAACTTGTGCAGATACGCGGCGAAGCGGCCTACGTTGTTATCGTCGAGGGCAGCTTCGATTTCGTCCAGCAGACAGAAGGGCGACGGCTTCAGGTTCTGAATCGCGAAGAGAAGCGCGATTGCGGTGAGAGCTTTCTCGCCTCCCGACAGCTGCATCATGTTCTGGAGCTTTTTCCCCGGCGGCTGTGACGTAATGGTTATGCCGGATTCCAGAATATTCTCCTCATCGGTCAGCTCCAGGGTTCCCTTGCCGCCGCCGAAGAGCTGCTGAAATACCTTGTTGAATTCCACCCGGATCTGTTCGAAACGCTCCTTGAACTGCTTGCGCATGCCTTCATCGAGCTGTCGGATGATTCCCTTCAGATCGTCGGAGGCTTTGATCAGGTCATCGTGCTGGCTCTGGAGGAAATCGTGGCGTTCCTTCAGTTCACGGTATTCCTCTATGGCGTTTACGTTTACGGTTCCGAGTGCTTTGATCTCGGATTTCAGCTGAGTGATCTGTCTGCGGAGCGGAGTACGGTCGGGCATTTCGTCGAAATGGACAGCCTCGGCCTGATCGGGTGTGATCTGATATTCCTCGTACAGATAGTTGATCTGGTTTTCCTTCTGCTCGCGAAGCTTTTCAATCTGGGAATCGAGACGAAAGATCTCCTGATCCATCTCTGTCTTCTCTGTGGAGAGGCGGTCGCGTTTTTCGAAAAATTCACGGTGATTTCTGGTGAGCTCCTCTTTTCTGGTCTGAAGAGACTCGCCGTATTCGCGGGCGTCTGAGATTGTCCCGGTCAGCTCGTCTATTTTGTTCTGAATCGCCGTGATCATTGATTCTTTGCTGTCGGTGTCGCTCTCACCGTCGTCAATGGAGTGAAGAAGAGTTTCCCGCTCCTCGTCGAGACGGCGGATTTCGGATTCTGTAGTGCGGAGTTTTTCTTCGAGGAAGGCAGCCTGCTGGCGGATGTTGGAACATGTGAGCCGCGCCTGATCCCTCTCGGCAATAGCATTCTGCTGCTTCTGACGCAGCGCCTGTGATTCATCTGTGATCTGCCGGAGCTTATCCTCCAGATTCTCCTCTTCCTTCTGAGAGCTTTCCAGTTCGCCGCCGATCAGGGAGCGCTTTTCGCGGATCTCGGCGATCTGGCCGTTGATCTCGTCGCGCTCTGCCGTCAGGCGGCCAAAATCTGCGCTCAGAGAATCACTCTTTTCCTTTGCGCCGTCGCGGTTTACGCGGGCAGTGTTCTGACGGATCAGAAGCTTCTGGAGGGCATCCTGCTCTTCCGCGAGGCGGCTTCGCAGGTCATTTCTCTGAGCGCGCTGTCCCTCGATTTTTTTCTGAAGCTCCTGCATTTCCTTTTTCAGGGACTGGACGCTGCTCTCGAGCTCCTTGATCTGTCTTCTTCGGCCGAGGAGATTGCTGTTGTACTTAAAAGAACCTCCGGTCATGGAGCCTCCCGGGCTGAGCAGTTCACCTTCGAGTGTGACCATCCGGACGGACTGACGGTGACGCCGGCTCACGGCGATCGCATGGTCGATGGTATCAACAACGACGGTTTTGCCAAGGAGACGGCGGATTACGCTCTGATAGATTTTATCGCAGGAGACGAGCGTGTCGGCGACGCCGAGGACTCCATCCTCCCGAAGAACCGACTGGATATTCTGTGAGAGGGGGGTGTCGTCTCTCATGGCAGTCAGAGGAAGGAAGGTGGCTCTTCCAAAGTGACCGCGTTTCAGGTATTCAATCAGGTATTTCGCAGTGCTCTCGTTGTCGGTCACAATATTTTGTAGAGCACCGCCAAGTGCGGTTTCAATGGCAGTCTCGTATTTTTTGTCGGTCTTGATCAGATCCGCTACGACGCCGTGAATGCCGGGATTGCTGTCTTTCTGTTCCATCACGCGCTTGATGCTGTTGCCGTATCCCTCGTACCGCTCGGCAATGTTCCGGAGAGATTCGAGACGGGAAGCCTCTCTGTGATAGGCGGTCTGACCGGTTTCCAGCTGATGGTTCTCCTCATCGAGCAGATGCTTGAGTGCGATGATCTGCTTTTCCTTTTCCGCTTCCGATTTGCGGTATTTTTCGACCTCGGAGCTGACTGCGGAAAATTCTTCCTCATATTTTCTGAGGTTTTCCTTTTCCCGGGATTCGTTTTCCTTCATCTGCAGGATGCGGGAGGAAAGCTCGGATTTTCGTATCTCGATCTGCTCAAGCATTGTGTCGTAACGCTGAAGGCGTTCCCGGATCGTAGTCCGGTTGTTCAGGAGCGCGATGGTATCGCTGCGGCTCTGTTCTGCGGCGGAATTTTTTCCGGCGATCTCCGCCTCAATTTCCGATGCGTCGCGCTCCCGGGCATCCCTTTCTTTTTCAGCTTCTGTCAGCTTTTCTGTCAGTTTCTGCTGTTCCTGCCGCTGCTCGTCCGCATTGCGGATCCGGGAAGCCTTGTCTTCCTCTATGGTATCAAGCCGGTCATGGAGAAGCTTCCGGTTGGTCTCTGCCGCGCGGATCTGCTCGCGGAGAACGTTGATCTGCCCTTCGTGCTGCTGCTTTTCGAGCGCGGCTGCCTGCAGGCTGTCTCTGGAAGTGCTGATGCTTGCTTCGAGGTCTTCCAGCTCTTTCTCGACCCGCTGATATTCGAGCCTTGTCTCTTCAAACCGGACATTGAGATCGGCAAGATGCTCTTCCGCGATCTGCTTATTCTGATTCAGATCCCGAAGCTGCTCCTCGGTCCTTCCCTCATCAATCTGGAACAATTGAATGTCCAGGGTTCTGAGGCTGTCACGCTTTCTGAGATATTCCTCGGCCTTCCCGGACTGCTTCTCCAGAGGACCGATCTGACGGGTGACCTCACTGAGAATGTCATTGACGCGGACAAGATTCGCCTCCTCATCCTCCAGCTTTTTCAGAGCGGTTGCTTTTCTTCGCTTGAATTTTACAATGCCTGCCGCTTCATCGAAGAGCTCTCGGCGTTCCTCCGGTTTGCCGCTGAGGATCTTCTCGACCTGTCCCTGTCCGATAATGGAATATCCTTCTTTTCCGATTCCCGTGTCATAGAAAAGCTCGTTGATGTCGCGGAGCCTGCAGCTCCTTCCGTTGAGCTGATACTCGCTTTCGCCGGAGCGATAAAGCTTTCTCATGACCGTCACTTCGTCTGCGTCAAAATTGAGCTTCCGGTCGGCGTTATCCAGCGTGATGGCGACCATGGCGAATCCGACAGGCTTCCGGTTTTCCGTTCCGGCGAAAATAACGTCCTGCATATTGCCGCCGCGCAGAGACTTGGCGCTCTGTTCTCCGAGAACCCAGCGGACCGCATCGCCGACATTGCTTTTACCGGACCCGTTCGGTCCGACAATTCCGGTGACACCATTATGAAATTCCAGCCTTGTTCTGAGCGCAAAGGATTTGAAGCCCTGCATTTCGATTGATTTTAGATACATGGATTTGTTCTTTCCTTCTGTGATCCGTTCTGCGTGCCTGCCGCAATATCAGCCGGTGAAAAACGCATAATTGCCTGATATGCTGCCTGCTGCTCCGCCGCTTTTTTGGAATGACCGTCTCCCTGACCCAGAAGCTTTGCCCCGAGCCATACCTGTGCGGTGAACTTCTTGTTGTGATCCGGCCCGCTTTCTCCGGTGATCTCATAGCGGATCGGTTCTTCTGAAACAGCCTGAATCATTTCCTGGAGGTGTGTCTTCGAGTCGTGAAACAGCTGCTTGTGCTCCACGTCGTCCATCACGAAGCGGAGAATAAATGCCTTCGCCCGTTCAAAGCCTCCATCCTTGAAAATTGCGCCGATGACCGACTCAAGGGCGTCAGAGACCACGGAGTCTCTTTTCCTTCCTCCCGTCGCGTCCTCTCCTTTTCCTAGCAGCAGATAGTTTTCAAGCCCGAACTGGCGCGCGTCATAGGCGAGTGTCGGTTCACAGACGAGACTCGCCCGCAGTTTTGTAAGCTGCCCTTCCGGAAGCTGTGGGTAATGATCGTAAAGGTATTCACTTGATACCAGCTCGAGGACCGCGTCTCCGAGGAATTCCAGCCTCTCGTTACAGCCCTCATGCCCGAGGTTATGCTCATTCGCATAAGAACTGTGACGAAGTGCCAGTTCGAGCCAGCTGACGTCTGTAAAAGTATAACCGATTTTCTGCTGCAGTTCCGACAGCGTTTCTTCCATATTGTATTTTTTCCTTTCTGCACTGCTGCGTCGAAGCGATAAGGATGCTGTCGTCTGCGCGGAGCTGACAGGACGGGGGAAAAAACACTGTCTGTCAGGGCGTTACGCGGCCGGTAACACAAAGACTGCTGACGGTTACAGGACGCAGTTAACCGGGAGCAGTCTTCTTATACGCTTGCTGGATACATATTGCGGGAGTGCGAAGCACGAGCCATTCGCAGTTTATACAGTGTGCGATGCCCCGCCTGTGGAGCGCGGCGGTTTGCTGGTTTTATTCCGGATCAGCTTCACAAGGTCTCCAGCTGTTTTGATATTTAGAAATTCGTCTTCGGTGATCTCTATTTCGAATTTTTCATCGGTAAGCGCGGCGATCTGAAACAGATCCAGGGAGTCGGCACCGAGATCCTCTGCAAAGGTGGTGCTCATTGTGATCTCTCTCGGATCAACGTGCAGGATCTCCACGATGATTTGTTGAAGCAGTTGAAATTCCATTCGTCAGCCTCACTGCGGATCTTCTGCGGCAGAGACAGCAGCGTCCGAACGCCCGCTCTCTTTTGCGGCGGATTCCTTTGCAAGAAATTCCTGAATCTTCCCGTTTACATCCTCTTCCTTGAACTGGATGCACTGGAGAACGGTGTTTTTGAATTCGACAGCTTTTGAACTGCCATGCGTCTTGACGATAAGGCCCTTCAGACCGAGCAGTGGCGCGCCGCCGTACGCGGTTGCGTCGAATTTCTTCAGGGTGGACTTCAGAGCCGGTTTGATCAGAAGTCCGCCGATCTTGCTTCGTGGGGAGGAATAAATCGCGCTCTTAATCTCGTGAAGCAGAGTGCTCGCGACGCCCTCGTACATTTTCAGAATGACATTGCCGACGAAGGCTTCGGTCACATAGACATCCGCAACGCCTTTTGTGATATCTCTTGCTTCAACGTTTCCGATGAAGTTGATGTCTTTGCATTCCCTGAGTAGAGGGAAGGTCTCCTTGCAGAGCGCATTCCCTTTTTCCTCCTCGGCGCCGATGTTCACAAGCCCGACGCGGGGGTTCTGGATTCCAAGGACGCTCTTCATGTAGATGGATCCGATGACGGCAAACTGTACCAGGTGAGCCGGTCTGGCATCTACGCTGGCACCGCAGTCGATCAGAAGCGATACGCCATTTGCGGTCGGAAGGAGGGGAGCAAGAGGCGCGCGGTGAATTCCACGGATCTTTTTGACGATTGCCTGGCCGCCGACAAGGACGGCTCCGGTGCTTCCGGAGGATACAAAGGCATCTGCTTCGCCCTTGTGAACGAGATTCAGCCCAACCACAAGGGAAGAATTCTTTTTGGTCTGAATGGCTTTCACGGGCGGCTCTCCGGTTTCAATGACTTCGGGAGCGTCCACCACCTTCACACGGCTTTCCTCATAGGTATACCTGGAAAGCTCCGAGCGGATGCGGGCCTCCGGACCGGTCAGTATGAGCTCGATTCTGCTGTCCTCCTGAAGCGCATCCAAAGCCCCCTTCACGGGCTCCTCCGGAGCATAATCACCGCCCATGGCATCTACAACTACTCTGACTTTTTCATTCATAATTTCTTCACTTCCATTATATAAAATATGAGCTGAGCAGTTTTCACAGCTGTTCATTATTCTGCGGCAGCTTCCCGAGACGGGGGAGCAGCAATCGGTCTGTCCCGCCGGAACAGTACAATGTTACTGGGCGGAGGAAGACTGCACCGCGTCGTTTGCGGATGCGCTGCTGTTCGAGGATGAGCTTTCAGAAGCATTTTCTCCGAACTGTGTCACATCGACATAATCGCCGGTGTCCGGATCCACCGCGAATCCGCTGTCATTGAAGGTGTAAGTGACGCCATCGATCTCCATCGAGGTATTGCTGGGATAGGATCCGTCGTCGTGGTTCAGATACTGATAGCCGCCGTTGTCCGCATTCCGCTGCCAGTACATATTCGCCCAGACGGTGACGCTGTGGGTGGAACTGGTGGTCTCGTTGACCTGTCCCTTCACAGTATTGATCGCGACCACATAGTAATAGGTGGTCCCTCCTTCTGAAGTATCGGGTGTATAGTCTGCAGAGGTCGCTCCGGGGATCTTCGTTCCGCCGCCATTTGAATCTACGTTGTTAGAGTACCATTGATAGGTAATCTTGCCTCCGTCAGAAGCGGATGCTTTGGCAGAGAGAGTTGTTTTTCCGTTTACCGCTACATCGGTTGAGCCGGAAAGATCACTTTTAAAAGCCGGTGCCGCTACATCTGTATTGAAGGAAAGCGCCTGAACCGGCGTGCCCTCTTCACTGGAAGCCGAGACAACCGTTTCTTTCCCGGTGTCTGTGACGGTGCCGACCAGACGGTTCATGCCGCCTGAGAACGAGCATCCTGCAAGAAGCATCGCCGTGCTTATTCCGGCAGCAAGTATTCCTGAAATTTTAAGAGCCTTCATACTGTATTCCCCTTTTGATTGCGCAACTCTTACCGGAAGAAATTCGTGAGCCGGCTCGCCGGCTGCAGTGGTGCCTGTATCCGATAAAAAGTTACAGGTTTGTTACAATCTCATAGTTATTCAAAATTATATCACGCGATTCAGGTGACTGTCAATGTCACGCAAAATGCGCCTGCCGGCGCTATCACGCAAAACGCGCCTGTGGGCGTCGGACCCGTTACCTGAAGCAAAAATGAGACAACGAGATAAAACACGCTGCGCGAGTTTTATCTCGCTATCGCGACGCTCGCGGCGCACGAATACTTCGCATTCGGCTGCGGCTCACTGTTCGCGTAAAAAAAGGACTGCCACTTTCGTGACAGTCCGGATTGTTCACATATTGGATGCAGAAGTTTATGCCTCTTCTACGTTGATAACCTGTTTCTTGTTATAGGTTCCGCAGTTCTTGCATACTCTGTGAGGCATCATAAGTGCTCCGCATTTGCTGCACTTAACAAGGTTCGGAGCGGACATTTTCCAGTTTGCTCTTCTCTTGTCTCTATGTGACTTGGATGATTTATTTTTTGGACAGATGGACATTATAACACCTCCTCATACTTCCTGAATTCAAAATAAACCGCTGATTTTCTCAATCGCACTTTAAGAATTATACACAGGAGGTATGGGTTTGTCAAGAAAAATTAGTTGTCTCCGCCGAGGAACCTAAATTGCAAGTATTATTGCGAAAGTATATTGTACTTATTTAGATACAATATTTAGCGTATACCCTGAGCATAGTCAGCATCATATGGAGTGCCTGCCAAACGAACTTCTCGATATATGGCAGCACTCGTAGTACCGATGATCTGGGCGATGTAGTCGATCCGCTGACCATCGGTAAGCATCTTCTGAATTTTGAGCCGATCTGTATACGTGATGTAGTGCTTTTTCTTCTGCGGAACTTTCACGTCCGGAAACTTCTCATCGATCTCTCTAAGAAGTTCATCATCGATATCATTTTCATACATTAAATGCACACCTTCCTTCATATATAAAAAGCCACCTGTTGAGCCTGCAAAGTTAATCTCGTTCTCCGTTCATTATGATTACAGATAAGTCTACGAAAGAAGTCATAATAATCATAAAATTTGAGGAGCTGGCACCAGAAGTCTTAACCCTGTCCGTAAAAGCTCAAAAGGTAGCTTCTCTATAAAAATATACTACACCAAATTGGTGTAGATATCTGTACATTTTTTGTATTTCTCAAAAATGGTACGAAAAAAAGACCAACCATAAGTTGGCTAAGTGGACGTATGATACTCGGAACGTTAAATGGCTAACAGTTCGGCCACTTTTTCCGTATTCAGATCATCGATCTGATATAATTCTCGCAGAAACAAATCATCCGCTGATTTTCCGTGGAAGATCCGCCGAGGATAATGATTGATCCAGTTTTTTGCTTCCTGGATATCACTTTCACTATACTGATCGATATCCGCTCCCTTCGGAACTTTCCGGCGAACCATTTTATTTATATTTTCATTTGTTCCCCGCTCCCAGGAATGATAGGCATGACAATAGTAAAGGTCTGTTCGTTTGCCATCCGAGATTTTTGATGTTTCCAGGCCTTTGACATCAGAAAATTCGACACCATTATCCATAGTGATCGTTTTGAAAAGTTTGGAAAAACATTCTCCTAAATGCTCTTCCAGCCAGTCGATCCGCGCTACAACACTTGCAGCTCCTTGGTCTGGCATTTTGTATACAAGTTCTTTTCTGGTTTTCCGCTCGGAAAGGACCAGAAGGCAGCTCGTGGACACATTCTTTTTACCTTTCACAGTATCCATCTCCCAATGACCAAATTCTTCTCTCGAATCAATCTCATCCGGTCTTTGATCGATGGAACGGCCTGCGGAGCGACGTTTCTGAACCGGATGTACCTTTTTTACCTCCCTGGTCCGATGGCCTTTCACCGGGAGATCCTTATTGGAAATGTTCAAAAAGAGATCCCGGTCAATATAGTTATAGAGCGTTCGGACACAAATTGTCGTTTCGAACGTTTCCCCACAGGTTTTGGACGCATAGAGTGCTGCTTCCGGACTGTAGCCCTTCTCCGAGATCATTTTTTCGAGAAATTCTGCGTACTTATGATCGTGTCCAATTTTAAGCTGCTTGCCACGATTTTCGTTTAAAGTATCATGTTTTAACTGCCCCAGATCGGTAGAATACTTCGTACATTCGGTGAGATCAGAGTTGGTATGGGTATAGAATCCCCGTTTCAGCTCCCGGTAAATGGTACTTATATGGAATCCCAGATAGTTCGCTATCTCCTTCACAGGTGTTCCATTGTTATAGAGTGCCTCCAGTTGAAGCCTGTCACTCCGATTTAGTGTCCGAAATTTTCTCTGTTTCTCCATCGCTGTGTGGACCTTCTTCGTCAATTCGCTTGATCTTTTCCTCAACAGATTGGTAAAGGAATTCGTTTACGGAAAGTCCTAGTTTTTTCGCATATGCCTGAAGCCGTTCCCGCTCACCATTGTGGACACGGAACATCACACTTTCGTAATGCTCTTTAATATATATCTCCTTCTTTTCCTCTCTGGCAGTTTTTTTCCGAGAATTATTTCTTTCCATAAGTTTTACCAATCCTTTTTACGACGAATTATACCACAGGTGTGTACTGATATCAACCCACCGAAGAAACATTCAAAGGACTGAGAGCGAGATAAGTTCTAATTTTATTCTCGTCTGCTTCCAGAAGAAATTTTAACTCAGCTTCCGACCGCCCATCAATCATGGCAGCTCTCAAGAGCTTTTTCCGCTTTTCAGATAGCTGATCCTTCTTACTCTCCAATAATTCGGTAAAAGAATCATTAGAAGAAGAATCCTTTGCTTCTTTCTTCGGCTTCTTATCCTTTTTCTGTGCTTCCGCTTTGGATGCTTTTCGACTTTCCTGGATGAGAGGCTCCTGTTCCGGAAGATCTTTGGGAAAATCTTGAGAAAAGGCTTTGACGGCAGTCTTGGCTGCACGATCCAGAGCATCTTCTTTACTGAAATCCATTCGAAGAAAATCATCCACGGAAATCGAATAGGGATGTGTCTCCTTAGGAACCGTATCCAAAATCTCAAGTGGTTCCGTATTTTCTTTCCCGGTGATGGTATGCTGCACACCGTCCGGATCCGTACAGATTTGAACAAAATGCACATATCCATGATATTTTTTATTCTCAGAATTCAGTCGGAGAGCTTCATAATAATGGGATTCCGGGCTGACAAAAGGCTTTCCCTTTTCTTGTGCCTTTTCCTTCATACGCTCTATTTTTTTATCAGAGAACTTTGGGTCTTCCCAGGGCATCCGTTTCCGGTCGTAAATCGGGTCCTCTTCCTCCAGGAAGACAATCGCATCTGAAAGTGGCATCTTTCCGACCTGCTGCTGCGTTAATAAAGACACACCAACACGGTCATGGCTGGAAGAGATATTCATACCATTTTTACTGTCCGAAGCCTTGTCTGCGGTCATTTGTCCGATCATTTCGGAGATCCATTTCTGCGTATCATCGGCAGCTCGTCCGGCTCCAAGAAAGATCAAGGTAGATATATTATCAAAGATAGTCTTTGCCTTGCTGTCACCGAACAGATCTTCCAGCTGTGCTTTGGACTGTAGAACCGGAATCAAGCTGATATTGTTAGACCGGGTGATACCGAAAAGTCCGGTCACATCATATGGCCTGGCACCCTTATAGAATTCGTCCATCCACAGTTCCAAAGGAATCGGAAGTGCCCCGCCCGTTTCCCGGAAAGCGTTATCGGCAATCCGGCAGTTTATCATAATCGCCTGCGTATAAAGCATCGAAGCTACAAAATGATAGTTATCATTATTTTTAGGCACACAAATAAAGAGGGCGACCTTTTTATCCGTCAGATGCTTGTCATAAGTCCCATCGGGACGTTTTGTAATGGACCCGCCAACACCAGTAGCAAAATCCCGGAGATTCATTTCATCTTTCCCGGAAAAGATCCGTTTCAGAGAAGGAGTCTCCAGATATTTGAGCTTGGAATTTGCGATGATCTTAATGGATCGAACTGTTTCTTCTGCACCTTCTTTTACTTTTCGATAGTATCTGACCGCCGGATTGTTCTCGCCTTCCTTATTCTTTGGATTCTTGGCTAATTCATTCATCCTCGCCTGCAATTTGGATATCGGGCGTTCTCCTGGCTTCAAGGGCCGACCAATATCGACAGGCTGACTTTCTTCGGTGATTAACTCCATGACATTATTGATGGAAGGATCTCTTGGCTCGCTCCCTCCGAAGCGGGCATCCCACCACTCATAGAAGAATACAGACATTAACCAAAATTTTGTACCTTCCGGCCAGAACGGGTCTTGTTCGGTCGCTTGCTCCGGCGTTAAGGAATCGTAGAGTGCTGTGATGAGATACAACAGATCGTCCTCATTTTCTACATAGGAAAAAGGATTATACCGATCCGACTGGTCCGGATTCTCCAAATCCAAAATGCGTACATCGTAGCCATGTGCCTTGAGCCATAGGCCATATTTGAATTTCAGCTCTCCTTTCACATCCATGATGATCAGATTGCTTGATCCATGAAGGATATTCGGAGTTACAACAGAGGTTGTTTTCATGGAACCGGAAGCTCCTAAGATGATCATGTTGTTATTCGATGGTTTTCCATCCCCTTGCGTGTCAATCGAAAGATTCCGGGTCAGATATCGGTTCCATCGATCATCTGGGTTAGCTCTTCGCTTGGTTACTTCATACGGATCCGCCCAATCAGCCACACCATATTCCTTTCCTGTTTGGTAATTCCGAAAATTGTAAGAGATATAGTAGACAAGGAAGATCCAAGCGATCAGACCAACGCCAAGACAGGGAATGGTTTTCTCATTGTAATAGGTCCAAAGCTTCCAACTATGTTCTTTCAGTCCAAGCTGGAGGTATTCGGAGAAATTCATGATATTGGCCTGCGGATACAGAAAAATCACAGAAAAAACATAACATGCCAGAAAGATCGCTCCGCCTAGGATCACATAAATCCAAGGAGAGATCGTATGCTTTGTAAGAGGCTGAAAGGTCTCTTTTTTTCGATTGCTCGACAAATTATCTCCTCCTTACATCACTGGTGCTGCTTTTGGTACTTCCTGGATAATGGACTGCAGTTTCTCCGGTTTGATCGGGATGAAGGCATCCTGGTTCTCTTTATTAAAATGTTTGTAAAGATCCTGGCCGCTTTTATAGATATCCCTCTTAATTCCGTCTTTCGTTAATACTGCCGGAGATTCGTTCTTCGGCATAAAAACGATATACCGATTAGTCAGGCTGTCCTTAAAGACCTGCTCAGGAGGAACCGCAAGAATCTGCTCTTCCTGTCCCCAGGTTCCAGGAATCCGACAGCAGAACAGATCCGGTGAACCGGATTTCACCTTGGAAAGAACCGGATCTTTCGGATTATTCGTAAGGGAATCATACACAGACAAAGGAACATAATCATCATTGTTAAAGAACTCTCCACAAGCAAAACTTTCCGCATCCTCCGGTTCCCGGCCCATACCATTGATCAGATCTTCTGCCGGAGAAGCTGCATGAGGACCTTCAAAAGATCGGATAGCCTCATCAATCTCCGGACTGTCTTTTCTGGCTTTCTGCATCACTTCGTCCGTCGTTAGCGAAGACGTTTTGAAGTAACTTTCCAAAGGAACGGATTTCATCTGACCATAATCTTTTTTCTCGGTTTCAAGCAATGCAGCCCGGAGCTGAGAATATAGCGAATTCGCCATCGTAAGCTGATCATTCGGAATCACCAGATGCCGGATGCCATCATCGAGATTATTGTCCGGAGCAATGGCATAATCAATCTTTTGCCGATCCAAAATCTCACAGAATTTGTCCAGGATCTCTTCGTGGATCGGTGCAAGACTGGCTTTCCCATCCGTTAGTGCTCGAATGGCATCCATACGATGCTGTCCACCAGACATCTGATTATTAATGTAGTTTTGAAAAAATGGCATGAATTTATTTGTATCTGCCTTGTCGATCGCAATCGTAACCACAGGACGATTCTCGGACTTACAACCTGGCATCACGCAGAAGTGAATACCCTGTTCTTGTAAAGAATCCTTCAATTCTCGGAGCTTATCTTCGAGGCTTATAGTATCTAGATTCGAGATGGAATCCCATAGATTAGAAAGGATCTGCTCTCTTCCTTGTTTTGGGCTTTCCTTTGCTTTTTTTATGAGATCATCGATCTTATCAATATTTTCGCCCTGCAGGTTGTCACGGAAATCTTTAAAGTCCTTGCCAAGCTGATCCATCTTCTTCTGAAAGTCCTCTTCGCTAAGGCTTGGATTCATGGCAGAGTCCGCTGCAGATAAAAGACTATCCTTTTCCTGTTGTGTGATTCCTCTCATATCGACAGGAATCGCCATGTTCGTGAAATTTCCCTTGGTAAGTTTCATAAATGCTTTGAAGTCTTCGAAATCAGACTTCGACAAGACACCTTTCTCTAACAAACGCATCATGAATTGAAGCAATTTTATAATTTGCTTACCTCCGTAATAAGTCATTTTTAAAGACAATGCTGCTGCCTGGGCACTTCGTTCGATGTCGAAGTACATATCTCTGGTTTCTTCAGACATAATTTAATTCCTCCTTGTTAAATTCTTAATCCTGCAGTCGGCTTATAATATTCGGACTGCTCTTGGTATTCTTCCTTTTCTTGGTATTCTTCCTTTTCTTGGTATTCTTTCTTTTCGTCTTCTTCTTTCTCTGTTTCTTTTGTGTCAGATTTTGACACATTTTTTTCGTCTGATTTTTTTCCTTCCTTTATGTTTTGGTAGCCTTCCAATATGGATTCTTCCAGTTCCGGATGTTCGTTCAGTCTGTCGCAGTAGTCGAACGCCGTACTGGAATCTTGAAATGTTACAAGGGAACCGTCCTGGGAGGTTACAAATTCTTGCTTTTCCGAATCATACAAGCAATAGACAGGCTCCTGGCTCTCCTCTGTCTGCCGAACTTCATAACGGCTGTCGGAAAGATGAGCAATCCGAAGCAAAAGATCATTTCTCCATCCAGAGAGAGACTGAATTGTACCATCGATCCGGTCGAGCTGTTTTGTTAATTCGATTCGTTCTGGCGTAGGGATCTTTTTTCCGACAAGCATCGAAGAAAGGTCAAGTTTTAAAGCATTCGCCAGGCTCTGCATGGATGCAAATCCTAATGATCTCTGCTGCTTCCCCTCCTCTAATTCAGATACAACCTCAGAATCCAAAATTCCGGCGGAATCGGCAAGTCCCTGGATACTTAGACCCAGCTCCTGCCTTCTTTCCCGAACAACCTGCCCACAGGCAGACCAGTTGATATGTTCCAATGGAATTGTATGTTCCATACCATTTTTCTCCTTTCTCTTAAAAAGATTTGAAATTCTTTGCAAACACAGAATCATAGCCATAGTCAATGACAGGCTCTGGCATTTTCGTAGCATTAAGCCTTCTTTGAACGTACTCCCTGCCTGTCTCCAGAGCATCCGTATCCCTGTCGTAGTGCAGAATTTCCCGGTCCGGCAGAACCCGATGAACGGAGCAGACCGCACTCACTTTCTGCATTTGTTCCGTGAGCCGATTTACAGTTTCCATGCTGCAAGGATTCGTGCTTCCCTCCATGAAAAATTGCACATCCATGTTGTTGACCGGAAGGATCCATAGATTATGATGAAGTTTTTCCGATACTCTTTTTAGAAATCCCGGTAGTGCAATACTTCCGGCAGCAACATAGGGATCTTCTCTGGCCTCGAGGAAATAGATATCTCCGTCATTGACACTTCCATCTAGTGATTTCTGGGCAAATGGAATCACTTCCGGCTTTGTGACAGAGATTGTATTCTGTTCCGCAGTTTTCCATGCTTCTTCCACGGGAATTTTGAAGTAATCCAAATATTCATACGGGACGTATGAAAAGCGTCGGACATTCTCAATCTCATCGAATACGTTATAGCCGATCGCTACGATAATATCTGCCCCATCTACAAGCCTTTTGTGCGGGATGCCAGAAAGCGAATCCATCGATTCTTTCGGAATCAGGGAAAGATAGAAACTGTCCAATAAAGCATACTTAGACGGGATATGCAAAGATCCGTCTTTTTTGCGATGGATTCCGTGACACTCGGTTAACTCCATTTCCATCAGCCGAACTTGGACCGAAAAAAACGTAACCAGATTTTTCTCGGCCTTCAGAGCATCCCGATCAAGATTCATTTTTTTGATCTCCGGTTCCGTATTAAAGGTCCGAACTTCTTCCGAACCTGGAATGGACAAAGATACTTTTAAATTTCTTGGCCCATCCCTCTTGGAAACCACCGTACAATCCAATCCCTGCTCTTTCAGCCGGATCGGAAGATAGTATTCCAGGATACTATTCGCTCGTTCGTAGATATCACCTTCCAGCATCGACATAATTAACCCCTTTCTAACGCCACACGGGTACAAAAAAACCGAAACAGGTTCTATCCCTGTTCCGGTTCCTTTTCTATTTTACAAAATAACACAGGTTTACTGCACTTTTGTGCAGTCTTTTGAGATTTTTTTATTTTTAATGGTAGAAAAAGCCGGAACAGGATCAATTCCTGCTCCGGTTCCTTTTCTATTTTATAATTTAGCACAGGTCTAGTGTACTTTTGTGTACTTTTTTGAAAATGTTTCAAAAAAGTTAATCAGTAGCAAAGACAAATACACCTTCAAAAAGAGGAAGGATGAGAAGTCCCCTTTCTCCAACGGTTCCCCCAGGGGACCCCCTTTTTGTCCTTTACCGTTTCTTTTCCTATTCCCCTTTCTTAAGTCTTGCTCCTCTATCGCATCGGTTGGTTTGCGTATGTTCAACCTAAATCGCACCCTCCCCATCCGCAAGGGCTGCCCTACGGCGTATCGGCCTTTCATCCTTGTCCCTTGCGGATGGGAAGAGCACGATTTGTGTCGGTTTCACCGCAAACCCAAAACCGACGCGATAGATAGACGCAAGATTTCAATAAGAAAGGAGAAAACAAAAAATGAGAAACTGTAAATTCCAAAATACCCGCTCCCCTCCCTCGGCTCCAGATTCCGCAAGATTTCGGATCGTAACAATCGTTTATATGAACGCATAGAAAGGGAAAGAATTATGCAGATTCAAGAAATGAAAATACAAATCACAAACAGAGAAGAAGCTGAAAACAACTTGAAAACCGGATTATCTATTGGAGCTTGCAAAACAGAAGAATCTTGCAACTATCTGACAAAAGAAAGCGAGATGGAAGGTATCAGCAAATATTTGATGATCCAAATTCGTGATTCAGAAAGTGGAAAACAAGGATTTGTCCGGCATAGGGATAGCATCAAACAATATTTGGACTCGCTTTCCTGGAATGAGAACGATGCATGGAAACTAGCCGAGGAAAATACTAAAAAATGCAGTCAAATCCTTCCTATTAATTTTTTACTTAATCTGAGTTTACCAGAAAATGAGGGTATGCCGTATGTTATCTCAAATACCTGGAATTACTTGGGAGCCGGATGTGCATTGATCCACGAAACATTAGAAGGTTTTTCAAGAATGTACCATACCCATCGAATCGCTCTTCTTCCATCTTCCATTCACGAAATGTTAATTGTTCCAAACCCAGAACTCTTAGAAGGGGATCTTTCCAACATGGTCAAAGAAATTAATCACTCAATGGTAGAACCGAACGAACGGTTAACAGACAGAGCTTACATCATCGATTTTAACTGACAAAAAAACATAGGCGGGATTCCACAGTCTCGCCTATGACCTACAAGAAAGGATAGGATTTTTATGACTACAAGAAGAATTTTAGCAAAAGTTTTGGAAATCGTCGAAGGGATTTTGTTATGGTCTGTGTTTTTTGTATTACCAGGACTTTTAGAAAGCTTTGTTAATTATATTTTTAGGTAAACAATCGGCTGTTCTATCGGCTAGACGGGGGAAAAGAGGATTAGAATGAAAAAGTATATGGGTACATACACATTTACAGACGGTTTTAAATGTACAAGCAAACTTGATAAACCAGAACTCATGAAGAGAATGAAGAGATTAGACAATTTGAGAGTGCTGACAGAAGGATTTACAGAGGGTGCAGGCAGAAGTATCTGTGATAAAGCACTAAGGGCATATCATAAAGCAGATAACTTTACTGGAATTATTAGATTAACTGTATTTGAAAAAGATTTTCTTGGATACTTGCTTGAAGGTAGAACGGACGAAGAGGATGTTGAAACGATTCAGTTTTATTTGAAGTAATTGAATACAGAAAGGAGAATACGATGAAAAAATACATGGTTTATATGGATGACGGAAGGAATTGTTTTAAGGCAGCTATCCCAGCGAATAGCGAAAAGGAAGTCAGAGAGTATGTAGAGGGGAATGGAGAAGTTATCTCAATTAAGGATGTGACAGAAGATTATCCTATCAGTCTTGATAAAATCAGACAAGCTCTGCGAGATGCAAAGTTTGGACCGGATGAGATCGAATTTATCACAAGATGTTTGGATTTTAATGCTATCGCCAGATGATACGGAGAAGAGTGCTAAGGCATAGGAATCGATGGAAAAGACAACCATACTTCCTATGCCTTAACTATTGGAACGAAGAGCGTTCATTTTTTTGAACCATTTACATAATAATCTTTCAACCTCTTCATTAAATCCAGATCTATGCCAGGATAGCAGAAATTAACAAAGGAACCAACTTCGATTCCTTCGTTAAGGCATTGCGTAAGAAATGCAATCTGCTCTTTCGAATATGCTTTGTTCTTGGCGTACAGCTCGATGAACTTCTGGCTTTCCATTTCTCGTTGTTTTTGACGTTCGATCTCTTCCGCCTTTCTTCTTTTTCTCCAGGGAAGTTTGATGGAAGGCTCTGGTTGTTTGTAGTCCAAATCCTGTGTTTGGATCACATTCGTGCTATTCTTAAAAGAATCCAGTTCCTTTGTGAGATTTTCTATGATTTGATTTTGTGCTGATAGAGTGCTCTGAAGTCCTTCCACCAAAGAAACATACCGATCTGTTACGACCTTCGTATCCGATACCGTCTGTGTGACTTTTTTCTCTGTATCTGAAATTCTACGTTGCAGACCGTCCTTCGGCGTATACTGGTCAAAGAGTGCTTCGATCAATAGATCGTTCAGAACCGTCTTATTCCCTTTTGATTTCTTAATGCACTCTTCTGCTGCGAACGCAGGCAGTCCCCGTAAAGCAAAATGGAAAAGCAATTCGAAATATTTCTGATCCGATTTTGCCTCAGACAGAAGATCGAAATAGCCAGAATCAACGCCAAAGTCTGTGGCAAAATTCTGGACAATGGAAAAGACCTGTTCCTGGGATAATTTTTCCATTATAACCTCCTACTTTCTTTGTGGTCTGGAGTATCCTCCAGAGAATTATTTATCGGAGCTTCTGAAAACTGTTTGCTCTCATCTTTCGATTTAGTGGTTCTTACATCTTCAACAGAATTAATGATCGGTTTTTCACGCAAGATTCGGAGCAGTATTTTCCGTTCCTCGTTTAACGTTTCATATTTTGAATTTTTTTGCTGGTTTGATAGAACAAGAGGATCTTCTTTATATTTTTCTCCCAGATTCTCCAGCTCATCAGATAGATTTTCAAAATCTTCATCGGAAAGCTGATCTTCCTTCTTCGCTAAGATTGACCGGATCTCTTCATACCGTTTCCGATCAGCCACCTCATCCGCTGTCAGCTCCATTTCAGAATCTGCAAATCCAGTATCTTTCATCTGTTTGATCTCTGCCTTTACTTCACTCAGTCGTTTCTCACATGATTCAAAATCAGACATATCATTTTTGATGATGTATTCGGCTTCTTCGGCAATCTGGTTGATATGCAAAAGATCCTTTCTCGCCCGAATCTGAGATTCAATCCGAAGATCCAAAAATTGGAATGCATAAGCCTGCTGCACTCGATTGTAGAGGCAGACTTGAAAGCGATTCTTTTTTGGTTTCGGGAGATAAGGAATCTCACTCATGGACGGAATGATATAGGTCTTTTGTTTTTTCTCTCTCAGCCAGATTCTGTCTTCGACCCTGGCCAGCGTATAATCTTTCCCCAGGGAATAATCACGATGAGCCTTCTTGCTCTCCCGCTCTGATACTCCAGGATGAGAATATGCAACATATTTTCCATGCTTTTCCGACTGCCCGATACGGAGTTGATAACCATATCCTTTCATGATCTGAAAATAATCATCCAGATTCTCACTTATGGTGATAGCGTGATCAATGTCTGCCCGGATAATCTTTGACCAGGTAAAAGCATTCTTTTTCGATGCGATATGTTCGGCATATGATTTACCGATCCGCTTGTCACTCTTTTCATATTCCAATTTCGATAATCCATATTTTTCACAGATCATGTCCGTAATCGGTTGGATAGATTTTTCCCAATCGCCATTGACGTATCTGTATTTCAGTCCCGTGTATCTTGAAACAGAATTAAAAACGATATGGATGTGCATATGCGGGTGATCGTTATGAACGGAGAAACAATAATCATAAGCATCCCCAAGATATTTCTCGCAGAAATCCCGACCGACTTTCATCGCCGTATCTTCATCGCACTCACCAGGCTGAAAAGAAATAACAAAGTGGTAGCCCTGGCGTCCCCATTCTTTTTGATAATCTTTTTTTGTGACGATCATCGCATCAAAGATGGACTCCGGTGATGTTCCGCAATTTGAAAAAGAAAGAAGACCATCTCTGGTCTTCTTTGGATTCAAGATATAATAGATTGCTCTGCGAAGATGATTTGCAGGATCGCCTTTGATCTTACTCTCCTTCAGATTTTTCAGAACCGTTACCGCCATGATTTATCACCTCCTCTCGAATTTTGGCAAGTCGGTCATCACAGCTTTTCAGTATCTCGATGATTTCCTTCTGGTTCGGATCTTCAGATTCCTGGAGCCTACGAAGAGAATAATGGATCTCGGAACGGATCGCACGAATATCATTGCACATCATACGAATCCGTTCCGGAGAACTGGAAAAAAGTTGCTGTCTGGCATAAGTGCTGGCAGAAATCTTCCGATTATTTTCTTCCAGGCGATGAAGCTCTTCCTCTAATTTTTCTGCTTCCAAATCTGTCAACCGAACGTGCAGCCAGTTGGATCGATGACTTTTTTCTTTCATAGGTTGCTCCCATCGTTGGAATGATCCTCGTTCATATTCTGATCCAGAATCTGTAGAACCTCTTCCGGAGAGACAGAACCATATCGCTCCTCGATCAGCTTTCTTAACCTTTCATTTTCTTCGATTCGTTCTTTCTTCTCTTCCTCTTTCTGTTTGAGTTCCAGGTCATGGAGAAGCCTTTTCTTTTCCGTCAATTTTTTTTGCAATGAAGAAATTTCACCCTGTACCGTTTCAATCTTCTTGTTATACTTGTTCATACTCGGTTGCCTTTCCTTTCTTTGTGCATTCCCAAAAATAGAGATTATGTTCCTTAATGAATCCGATTACATCCGATACAACAAAGTTTGTCGGATCGTCTTCATAGCGATAAGATGGATCAATGGCGTTGTACCAATCTGCCTTCGGATCTCTGCCGTACCATTTTTGGAATTTCCGATTCCGTTCTTTGAAAAAGCGATGCGGAAATCTAGCCGGATTAATTAAGTGCCAAGTCGTTTCGCAAATCAGTTGCGGATAGAATCCGAAGGGAGTTCTCACGTAAGCAAAGCCGGAGGAATCATGAGGAAAATCATTGGCATCATAAAAATGGCCCTTCGGAAGTTTCAATCGTCCTTTGGAATCTCTTGTTACAAAATACCCTTTGTTCCAGTCATCTGATTCAAATTGCTTAAGGTATTCGATCTCTTCCGGACTGAAATCTGGAATCCATTTGTCATAAGGCACGACTGCTTCTGGAAGATCCTCATCCGGATCATCTACCATTGGATGTGTCGCTGATCCAAAGGTCGATGTAAAAAGATCCGAAGTATTTTCGACCAAAAATTTTCCAGGCTGCTCTCCGCCCGGCATAAAAATTCCACGACGAAAATACGAGCAAATAAATTCTTCGAGCATCAATTCCATGTGATGGATAGAATCGTTTACTTCGTTCAGACAGGAAAAAATCTTCTGTTCCATTTTCTGATCTGGAACAAAGACATCTGATTTTTTGGAATCATCTTCTTCCAGGTTCTCATTCGAAG
The DNA here is from genome assembly GCF_052118825.1 of Bilifractor sp. LCP21S3_A7. Classification (NCBI taxonomy): domain Bacteria; kingdom Bacillati; phylum Bacillota; class Clostridia; order Lachnospirales; family Lachnospiraceae; genus Bilifractor; species Bilifractor sp. LCP21S3_A7. The sequence goes on from NZ_JBQKGL010000005.1 coordinate 46,589, forward strand.
AATCTGTTTTTGGCACAATAGCTGATAGATGATTCGAAAGATATTCCATGAAATCTTTGTTCGAAGAATTCTCTTCTAAGATTCCAGAACGTATTAATTCTGATCGGAACTTTTCGAATGTATCACCTGCTTCACCGGAAACTCGATAGATTTTTTCATCTTCTCTCGCCATAAAGAACACCTCTTTTCTAGAACAATTTACGACTAATTTTTTTGGTAACCAACTTGGTAACCAAAAAACAATATTTAGCCGATTTTATAAAACTTGGTAACCATTGGTAACCATTGATTTTACGGCATTTCTGCCATGCTTTTTAGCTTGGTAACCATTGGTAACCAAGCTAAAGCTATGTCTTTTGGTTTGGTAACCAACTTGGTAACCATTGGTAACCATTGATTTTACGGCATTTCTGCCTTAATTTTTTGCTTTGGTAACCAACTTTGGTAACCAAGTATTATTAACTGCAAGATACGCATTTTGTGATACAAAATTCATCTTGTTAGGGTTCCCCTAAGACCCATCCGAGCCTTAATTTGCTCGGAAAATAGAAAAGAAAAATCCAAGGCTTTGCCTTGGAAAATGGAAACTCCTTCGCAGAAATCTGCGAAGGAGCTTTTCATTTTTTCCCATTTTTTTGACAGGCATTTTTCAAATGCCTTGAAAAATCCTATGATTTTTTTTGCAGCCATTTTCCAATCACCCCAAAAAATCTTCAATATTTTTTCGATGCTAAAAAAAGTACGCTCTCTTTTCTGCTCATTTTTTTGAAGTGTCCATCGGATCTTTTCTGCAATTTTCGTCAGAAAATGATTGGAAGAAAATCCGAATGGAATCTTCCAGAGAATCCTCCGGATGATCATTGCAGAAACGAAATGCTTCGTCCGTCAAATCCTCTAGATAAAGGACTCGTCGCAGGATGTCCTCTGACATCCTGCGTCCGATTTTTTTCAGCAGAAAACTAATCGTTCTTTTTTTTGAGATCAAATCTGAATTGGCAAAAATATTTGCCTTGCTCTGAGTGAGCTGATCGATGTAGTAGTACTGCCATTCAGAATCTATTTTTTGAATGAGTTCATCTACGATATCTTGCATCCTGTTTCCTCACTTTCCAAGTTACTTCCCTACTCTTCCAAAACAAACAAAATGGTTTTTATAATACGTTCCATCGAGATTGTGCTCTCGAATCGGATCGCCTGCACCAATCGATGTGTGGTTTCCTACATAGATTTCAACATGAGTGATATAGTCAGAAGTATCATACGTTCCGGTAAAAAATACCAAATCGCCAGGCTGTGCCTGTTCAATTCCAATATGAGTCGTGGCGTTATACTGATCCTGGGCGGTTCTCGGTAATTGAATTCCGGCCTTTGCAAAACACCACTTCGTAAAACCGGAACAATCAAATCCTGTGTTTGGATCACTACCTCCAAAGACATATGCCTTACCAATATATTTGTATGCCTCGTCATGAATCGTTTGGAAATCCGAAGAATCGATAGGCCTTATAGATTCAGAAGCGATATATTTTTTCCATTTGGAAACATAGGACGGATCCCCATAAACTTTCAATCCATATTTTTTTTTCATATTGGAAGAAAATTGATAAGCTAAATCTTCACTATACTTCCCTCCGTTTGCCATGACGAAATTGATAAAGCCTGGACCATAATTGTATGCCTGGATCATCGTTTCGATATCACATCCTGTTTGTGCTTGCCGATCTCTAAGCTGCTTATATAACCCAATTCCTAAACGAATCGACTTTTCCGGTGTCATAAGAGCTTCATCTTTTTCATCAAATTTGCCATCACCAGTAATATCATTCGACCATTGCATTGGATTATTCCCGCTACCATGAGATTCCACTTCGATGATTGCCAAAATATTTGTTTCATCCTCTACGGAAAGTCCCATGCTCTCGCTCACCTCATGTACAATGGAAGCATAAGCAACCGTTGTTTGAGATAGGTTTGCAGATTCTGGTGCTGATTGCGTGGCGGATGAAAAGATGGTTGTGAAAACTGTGAAAAGCAAAGCAACAATCAGAAAAGGAAGCAGCATTCCTTGGACAAGCAATGGAGTGATTGCTCCGATTGCAACAACAACGGTTTTAGCCATTTGCTTAATAGCATGGGAGCCGGAGGAAAATTGAGCCATTTGTTTCTGTTGATCTTCATTAAGTGATTCCTTTTTTCCTTCTTCGCTTTTGTCCAAAGAATTTTTTATTTGATCCGTTACTTTTTTTGCTGCTTTTTCCGCAGCCCGAACAATTTCATAAGTACCTCCGGACGCTGCATCAGCACTCGCTCTTGCTCCAGCCTTTGCTCCAGCTTTCGCTCCGGTTTCTACACTTTTACTAGCAACTTTCCCAACGTCTTGTTCCAGATTTTTCTCGGAAAATCCTTTTTCTTTTTTCAATTCTGAAAATGATTTGTTGGTTTGATCTTCCGAAGTCCGGTATTTTTGTTTTTCTTTCTCCTTCTTGATTTCTGTTTCCAATCTTGCAACAGATGGATGTTTCGATGCTTTTTTCAGTAACCGTTCTCTCCGGCTCGGAGACATTCTTTGCCATTTTCGAAGCTCTGCGGGAGATAAATAAGATTCAACGGCAAGTCTTTCCTGGTCTTTCGTATTGATCTTAATATCTGCATTTTTTACGGCAGAAAGAACCGGATTTTCCGTTTTCTTAATCAAATCCGCAGCGAGAGAAAGGTTCGTGCTTTTTGAAAAAATCCGTGTTTCCGAAGCCTTCTTAATCTGCATTGCTTACTCCTTCTGGTCCGCTTTCTTGTAAACGATTCGTGAATCTTCTTCCATGCGGATCAAAGCCCCTGATTCAAGCATCGTCTGAATGGTCTTATCGGTTTCCGCTTTCGAGATTGATAGAACTTGTTGGATCTCTTCTTCTGTAATTGGGACCGTAGCCGTAATACGGAGAATTTTTGCTGATAAACTATCCGCTTCCTTGGAATCTACGATTACAGGTTTAATGTGCTTTTCTTCTTCCTCTTTCTTTGCTTTTGCGGCATTCTCATGGAAGTTTGTCGAAATCTGATAGTAGATCGGATTAGAATTACTCATCCGGCAGTCAAAAAGAATCACTTTCTTTCCCCAGACCATCAAGCCATAGCCCGGCTGTGGCTCGGACAAACTTTTATATTCCATAGAGGAAAGATCCTGGATCTGCCGGATGGCATTCGCATCCATACCGCCCTGGTCCAGAAAACATTTATAGCCGCAGTTCGAAAACATGTCTCTAAGCTCCGGATTGTCGATTGCACGGGAAAAGTTCTGCATAGCCATCGTGACAATACCGCCGAACTTTCGGTAGGTTACAACCGCTTTCAGAAGCATATTAGCGGATGAAGGATTTGCTGTAACGACCTGTGTCTCATCGATAATCAGACGGGTTGCCCTTTGGTATTTCCGGTTGTATGCCATCCTGTTGGAAAGGAAGAACATGATCGTAATCATTACAGGTTCCCAGAACTCGCTTGAAACATTCGCTAGTCCAAAGACAACGAAGCGTTTGTGGAGATTTAAGTTGGAAGGATATGCAAACATATCATATGCGCCTTCTGTGTACTCTTGTAAGGCGTTGTACATAGCGTGAAGCATTTCCTTGTCATGGTCATTCTCAATGGTCTGTTCGAGCTTGGAAAGCTCATCCCGAAGGTCTGTCAGCGTTGGCTGCCATTTCAGCGTTCTTTGCTGAAAAGCCCTTTGGTAAAGACTTCGGATACATTGACCAATAAAAGACTGGTGTTCCTGTGAGAAGATCATGTTTTTCATTGCAGCAGAACAAAACGAGAACACCCATCCGGTCACGTCTGCCACAAATCCGTTAATGACGGCATCCCGATTCGGTGTCTGATCCTGGAAAACCTCGTCCGGTATCTCCATCGGATTCATGTGGAATTCTGATTTCGGAGTAAAGTCGATGTATTGTCCATCATAAAATTCACAGATCGTCTGGAACTCATTCTGTGGATCGATGATCGTAAGATCATCATGCGTAGAAAGCAGCGTCTGTACGACTTCGGTTTCCTTAATTAAGAAGGATTTGCCGGAGCCGGTATGGCCAACAATCATTCCATGCGGAGAAGCGAGCTTTTTCCGGTCAGCAAAGATCAGATTCTTTGTGGTTCGGTTGACACCAAAAAACATACCGTTTAGATCAATCAAATCTTGTGCAAAGAAGGGCTGAAGTGCAACAAGAGAAGAAGAAAAATATGCCCTCCGATGTTTTACCAGTCGGCAGCCGACAGGCAAAGCTGTGTTGAATGCCTTTAGTTGTACATAGTTCATCGTTTCCAAAGTCACACCGACATCTTTTCCGGTCTGAATAGCAGATTTGATTCGCTCCGCCAGCTGATCTTCGGTGCTTGCTGTTACGACCAAAAGAACGCCGACAAGAAAGCAGGATTCGTTATTGTCATCGACCTGGTCGATGTAGCCCTCCAGCTCTTCCTTCTGCTTTTCCTTCAGATAGGAAACACCCGCCATGATCTGCCCGCTTTTTCGTTTAGAATCAATTTCATTTGCTATGGCCCGCTCATTATTAATATTCGCAGATTTTAACTTCTGCTTTAAAACAGCCTTGTCAACGGGAGCATAATCAATCGTGCAAAAGGACTGATAATCCATATTGGTAAGCGAATAGATCGTCTGCCGTTCATTTAATGTCGAAGCAACCGAGCGGGCAAAAAGAACGGACGCATACTGCCTTCCGTTAAAAATCATAAAATTTTGTTCCGCATTGATGGAGACAGGGATCACGTCATGAACCGGATCCGCCAACTCATCGACAAAATCGTAGTTTACGGTATCTTCAGACCGATAAAAGAAGTTGGAGAGAATATCTAGTCTCTGTTTTGCATTGAGAGGCAGTATGACAGACTGGAGGCTCTTGAAAAGGCGGTCCAACTCCGTATCCATACCAAGAAGATAGCTCCTGGCTTCCTTGTAGGAATAAGAACGTACCGTAATAGTCAGATACATAAGCTTCTTTAAGTTGTGAAGGTCTGCATCCTTAATCTTCTCATTGATCCATTCCTGCATCCCCTTATAGATGGATGGATAGTTTTTCTTGTTAATATCCGAGAATACAGAGTCAATGTATTGCTGCATATTCCGATATTCGTTTGCGACCGTAATCTTAAAATCGCAGTTCATCGCATTTAGAACCTTCGCAAGATTGCGTAGAATATCGGTCTGCTCGTTTTCATCCCTGTTCGCATAGTTAATATCGGAAAAGATGTAGCAACGATCATACTGGCACGGATTTATGCCTTCTTCGATCTGGAAAATACCGTTAGGATAAACTTTGGATATACAAAAAGCATCCCGGCAGTTCATGGGATGCTCCTTTTTTTTCGACAACTTCGTGATATAGCTCGACTGCCGGAATTTGGCATCCGGGTTAATAATAAAAGCCATTTATTTTTTTCCTCCTTTCCCGGCATTCGCAGGGTTAATCTCCGTAGAAAAGATAGTTGTTCCCGGAAGATCTTCCTCTGATTCAAAATGCAGCTCTTTTGTATACCAAGTGTACATAATCTCCTTAAAAAAATCTGTGATGGACAAATATCCCTGGTATCGGTAGAACCCAATTCCAATTGCCGGAAGAGCAAAAGGCACGGCAAAGTATACCAGTGTAGCCGGGTTCATCTTTGTTAGAAAGTAAAGCAAGATCACGACTCCAAAGGCGATGGCCCCTCCCGTGATGATAGATATTAATTCTCTGCCATTGAAGCCTTTCCATACATCGTCCTTATACTCTGTGAGAAAATCCTTATTAATCTGAATTGTCATTGTCTCCTCCTCTCAATCTATCTTAAATCAAAAGCACGCCGCATGAAGGCGTCTGAGCCTTTCACAGCGGAAGTAATTAGAGTGATCTGGGCCATCGATGTGAGAACGGACTGATAACCATCAAACCAGTCAAGTGGTGTCCCTGTTTGGTTGGAGAACCCCCAGTTTGCAATCATCAATCCTCCGATCCGGAGAATAAGAGCAATGATAACAATCTGAAAAACATTCGTTAAAAAACTCTTAAACCAAGATATGGCCGTGTTTTCCAGTCCTCGACCGCCTGCCATCGTGGATAAGGCAATCGGAGCAACGCAAATCAATAGATAGAGATTTAAGAACCGTCCAAAAACTTCAACCATGATGATGATACCGGAAATAATGCAGAGTAAAAGATAGATCAAGCCTGCCGCCAGTTCGTACAAAACATACGTAACGTCTACATCCATTGGCTGAATATTAATACTCGTTCCACCCGGAAAGAATACTGCTTTCATATCTGAAGCAACGGTAAAGAAACTCTGCATCAATGAAATGCCCTGGATCATTAAAGAATTTGAGATTATTACTTTGATGATCAGTTCGATCCAGTTCTCAATCGTTAAGTTTTCTCTTAAATTAGTGCTTTGTCGGATAAAACCGATCATAAAAAACAAGTTAAGAAAAACTGTAGCAGCCGACAACATCCAGGGATAAACTGTCTCGGAAACGAAATTCCAAGCATCCGGAGAGATCGTTTCAAGGGCATCAGCTCCCATGAGGGAGCTTGTGATACCCATGAAGAAATTCCAGATCTGCTGACCAAGATTAAAAAGAGAGCCAATTTGAAAAAAATCTTTTAACCAACCTGGCATGACCTTTCTCCTTTAAGATACGAAAGCTGAAATTAACTGCGGAGCGAGAACCATAATCAGGCCACCGCCGATCCTTTTAAAAGCTGTGGATTGCAAGACGCCATCCTGGGACTGCATCGATGTACCCCACTCGAAGAACCCCCATAACAGGACAATCGCACCGATGGAGGAGATCAAGGCCTTTACGATATCCATTAAGTTATTGAATCCATTTGTGACCGTTTCTGCCCCTGAGCTTGCAAAAACATTGGATGGGAAAAAAAGCATGGAACTAAACAAAACGCCCAGTACCATGATCCTTTCTGCTTTTTCCGGGGTTAATTTTTTCTTGATATTCAAAAAATAATTTTTCATGACAAAATCCTCCCTTATCTCTTATTCATGTTCTTCCCGATCAGCACACCGCCGACACCGCCAATTACAATAACGATTCCCCAAAAGATCAAGTCTTTGAACTGGGAAACTGAAGCCGGAAGATTATTGCGAACAATTAATGCCACAACGATCGCTGCAACAAAGACGACAACCATCAAAAGAACCGCTAACGGGTTTGTTCCTCTACGCATAATAATTACCTCTTTCTATTTGTGTTTGTGATTTGTACTTGGTGAATGATCTTTCTTAAGGTGGACGCACCGGATGATTGCTCATGACTTATCCCTCCATGATCTGTTTTAATAGTTTGATCCGTTCATCTTCATACGAATGAATTCGATCTTCTTTTTCTGAAAGTTCCTTCTTTAATGCTTCCACTTCTTTTTGAAGATTGGATTGCTCCTTTTGTAAGGATTTAATTTGTTTCGACAGTTCTTCTTTTTCGTTCCTGGATTCCTCAAGCATTGCTTGTAAGATCTCTGAAATGCTTTTTGACAATTCTTCTAAGGATTTCCGGTTTTCCAAAATGTTCCTCCTTAAATTTTTTCAATCGAGCACGAAGTCACAAAGCCATTCTGGAAAGATACAGCAATCTGACAGGTGTCATAATAAAAAATTTCCTTTCCGTTGCCATTGGCATCCAAACCGCTTATATCTTTTCGTCCGGCATCTGAAAACAAAAAATCGCAATCCGTTGTAGATTTCTCCATAGACAATCCAAGAAAAGAAGAAGCCGTTCCGACAAAGGAACATTCGGCTTTTGTGACCATCGCTCCATTCATATTGCTCGGATAATAAAGATACAAGGTGGAGCCATCAACATTGGTCCAAGTCGAAACGGAAAGCGAAGCATTGTCTGGGTCCGCATTTACGGAAATACCATTCCATCCCTTGTCTGCAACGGCATTCGGAGCAAAAGGAAATTCAAAAGAATTCCCGCAGAGAACAACATTAACTGCTCCATCCTGATAAGAAAAGCCACCATTAACTGATTGCTGAGGCTGAATCTTCTCCGGCTTATCAGTTTTTGTGTCAGAATTTGACACAGGATTCTTCTCATCGGACTTCGATTTCGATGATTTCGTTTTTGATTTTGTGTCAGAATTTGACACATTTTTGTTATTTGACTGCGATGAGCTTTTCTTCGGCTTAGTCACCGTTTTTTTCTCTGTTTTCTTCTCCGTTTTCTGTATGATTTTTTCCATCCGATCAATCTGTCTCATGATCGGCTTTGGCTTTAAAAAATAAATAGCTCCAAGAGCCAAACAGAGAAGAAGCAAAATCAAAAGAATCCATCGTATTGGTCCTTTCCTCTTCTCCTTTTTCGGATTATCTTTCTTTGGTTTTCCCTTTTTGGGAATATCCTTATTTGATTTTTCTCTTTTCGCTTTCTTTGGATTCCTTCTGTCAGAGGATTGTGCTGCATCTTCTTTCGAAATGAGCGAATTTAATTCCGCATAGGGATCATAATTTTGTTCTTCCAAGGGTTCCTCCTTAAAGCAAGTACCCGATGGAAAACTCCACCGGGTACTATAGTCAGTTTATAATTTTGGGTGATAGGCATGGTTGATATTCTCAACAGGTTCCGCCACCGCTTCCACAGGCGAACTTATCATACTGTCCTGTTCTCCTAGTCCTTCCATCTGTGATTTAGCAATTTCTTTAGCAGCTTTTTTTAGAAAATCGGAATACACAACACCATTCTCAAACGACAACCGAAGAGATCCGTGATCGATACAGCCAAAGAGTTTTACCGATTCGCCTTTTTCCAAAAATGTTAGCGTAATCATATGGCCGGACGGACCGAAAGATTCACCATGCAGATTTTGGATAGGAACATCAGCAGCATGATAGAGCTCCTCCGTCTTATCCAGTACACGCTTCATATAGTTCTCACGGATTATCTCAAGTCCATCTGCTCCATCCATCCAGTATTTCACGGTATGATCGTTCTGAATCTCGGCAAAAACATGATTGTAGTCTGTCGGATCGGTACCATACTGAACTGTAAATCCAATCCGCTTTTGATCCATATTGATAGATGTTTTTGAAGCAATGGAAGCAGAAGAAAAAATATCCGGATCACATTCTTTCGCAAAGTGCAGAAAGTTTTCCGGAGCACTTGTGAGAGTCTTTTTGATGTCCTCTTCCTCCGCTTTCTGTACGGCATCCGTTTTTTCTTTAGATTCTTCTTCAATGCCATCTTCAGAATTATCGTTTAAAGATAAGACCGCATTCAACTCTGCAAGTCGTTTTTCTTTTGCCTGATACTCTTCTTCCTGTGGGAACGGCTTCGTAATTTCTACCTTCGCATCCTTTAATGCTGTTTCTGTCGATTCCAATCGTTCGGTGCAGCTTTTCTCCGCATCCGAAAGACCATCTAGTATATGATCCAGTCTTGCAAAAAAGGCATATCCGCTTTTTCCGAGATTTTCTTTATAAGAGCCAGAATTTTGTAAGGTGACTTCAAAATCATCACTTAAGGAAGAATACCGGAGCAAAACCTCAAACCCACGATAATGGCCAATCGATTGCGGAGTCAAAGGATCGTAGGCATTCGCCCAGGCATGGATTACATCAGAAGCATCTTGAACAGTAGCATAATGCTTACCATTGACCTCCATTCCAACAAATTTCTTCTTTCCATCCTCGTCTACTTCATCTTCTGCTGGCAAAGGATTCTGTTCTACAACCAGTTTGTCCGTCTTATAGTTCTCAATCCGAGCTTTCAGATTGCGAATCGTTTCCGGATAAGTCTCTCTCACCTTATCTTCCAACCGCATCCGGTTGTTAGCCCAAGTGGTTCGTAATTCCCGTAGGCTTGCTAACTCATTGTCCAGAGTCAGCTTCTCCCGAAGTTCCGGAGAACCTGCGGTGACCGCCATGATCTCCGCATAGTTCATCGCCCGATCATCGACATCATCCATCTGACGTGCAGAAGTTTTGTTTGTCATGATTTGGCCAATGAATTTCTGCTTCCGAAGTAATGTCTGATACAAATATGCATCGAATGTTCCTTCGGTGACATATGTAAAAATATGGACCTTCGGATTCGTATTGCCCTGCCGGATAATACGTCCATCCCGCTGATCCAGCTCCGAAGGCTTCCACGGTGCATCCAGATGATGAAGTGCGATCAAGCGTTCCTGGCAATTTGTCCCTTCGCCCATCTTGGCAGTCGAGCCAAAGAGAACCCGGACATTTCCGGCACGAACCTTTGAGAAAAGCTGTTCCTTCTTTGCGTCTGTGTTTGCATTATGGATAAACGCAATCTCTTCCGTAGGAATTCCTTTGTCGATCAGCTTATCCTTCATATCGTCATAAACATTAAAGCCCCCTTTCCCTGGAACGGAAAAATCACAAAAGACCATCTGCGTGGACTTGTTCTTCTTGGTTTCGTCCCAGATCTGATAAATTTTTTCAACAGCAAGGTTGATCTTAGACTCTGGATCATCGAAAGCATCCGAATCAATGAGCCTTGGGTCAAGACCGATTTTCCGACCGTCAGTAGTGATCTTCAGCATATTGTCCTCCGTTGGATCGACCAAATGCTTATGAATTGCCTCGGCACGTTTTGTTAATCCTTCCATCATGCTCTTTTGATCCTGACTCGGTTTCGCAACGATAGATTCCCGTTCCGCATCTGGTACATCAAGCTGCAAATCCTCCGATACTTTTATATCCGATACTTCACGGAAAATTTTCATCAGCTCCGGCACATTATAGAACTTGGCAAACCTCTGTTTCATACGGAATCCGTTTCCTTCCGGAGCCAGTTCCATTGCCGTTGTCACTTCTCCAAATGTCGTAGCCCAGGCATCGAAGTTGTTGAATCCGTTCTCCTCCAAAACCTGTGGCTCCAGATATTTCATCATCGTATAGCACTCGGAAACGGAGTTCGAAACAGGTGTTCCGGTGGCAAAGATCACGCCTTTGTAGTCCGTTAACTTGTTGATATAGTTCACTTTCATCGACAAATCGAGCGTCTTATTCGTGTCCGAACCGGAATTGACACCAGGCACTCTGGATAACTTCGAGAAGAAATACAGGTTTTTGTAATTATGAGCTTCATCTACATACAAACGATCTATTCCCAATTTCTCAAACCGGATCACATCATCTTTCGTTCCTTTGTCCATGATCTTCTCCAGGCGATGCTGCATGGACTTGATGAATTGCTGGAGCTGCTGAACGGTAAATCCTCTTTGAGAACCAAATTCCTCACTTTTCGCCCTGGAAATCGCCTCAACTGCGGAACTGATCTCACGATTGAAGTAATCTTCCTGCATCTCATCGCTTAACGGAATCATCTGGAACTGGCTATGGCCTATGATGACTGCATCATAATCTCCGGCTGCAATTCTTGCCGTGAACTTTTTCCGATTATCCTTGGAAAATGTTTTTTTGTCAGCGACCAAAATGTTTGCACCCGGATAGAGAAGGAGAAAATCTTTGCCCCATTGCTCTACCAGATGGTTTGGAACAACGAACATAGATTTGTGGCAAAGGCCAAGTCGCTTTGCTTCCATTGCAGATGCGATCATTTCGAAGGTTTTTCCGGCTCCAACTGCATGAGCCAACAAGGTATTCCCGGAAAGCAAGGTCCGGGCAACCGCACTTAACTGATGCGGACGAAGCTGTATCGAGGTATTTATTCCTGGAAGATGATTCTTAAGGTAAGAGCCATCAAAAGTACGTTCCCTTGTACTGTTGAAAATTCGATTGTAGGTATCCGTGAGGTCTTTCCTGCGAACCGGATCTTTCATAATCCAGTCAGCAAATGCCCGCTTCACCTCCTCCTGTTTCATCTGGGCAAGCTGTGTTTCCTTTTCATTTTTCCAAGAATGTCCATGTCCATCCGAATCATAGACAATGGTTGCAGACAAGTTTAGGCAATCTTCCAGGATATAGGCTGCATTCTTTCTGTTTGTTCCATATGTCTCATTAACAGCCACGTTGTCGTATCCAAAATGATTCTTTTCTGTGATTTTCCATTTTCCTGTGATCGGTTCAAAAAGAATTTCGTGGGACCGTGCCTGCCAACCTTTTAATTGAAAAAGATCCCGCATGAACTGCTCATAATACGATTTCTTTATCCAGGTAGCACCAAGCCGGATGGCAATATCAGAAGCTTCAATCGGTTCCGGCTGAACCGCTTTTAAGGCTTCCACATTGACCATATAACGTGGATCACTCGATGCTTTTTCTTCTGCTTTTTCCAACTTGATCCGAACATTCCCGGAAAGGTACTGGTCGGAAGTCTCCCAGCCCTCATAGTAATTATCTCCTTCATATGTTGGATCACGGAAAATCACACCGGAAAGATCCTTTAGAATCCGATCTTTTCCATTGGAACCCCATCCCAAAAGATCATTCATGTGGTCGAGATCAACGTGGCCGATATCCCGAACGGATTCCACCAAGGCGTCTTCTGCCGTTTCGCAATGGACAGCAGCTTTTATCGGACTGATGGTCCGCTTCGTAAAGATATCCGCCTTCGATACAAATTTTCCTTTCGTATCGAGAATTTCCAGACCACAAAGGAGAAAGTAGTCGGAATCCTGGGAGAAGGCCCGTGAATTCGCCGTACTATTGATTCTCTGGTAGGTCTTAACAAAAGAATCGTAAGTTTCATTTAAGTCTGCCTGTGCTGCTTTGATCTCCTGATCCTCCGCACCGTTAATCTGCAAATCAATAACCTTATGCATCATCGATGCAAGGCCGATCATGGCACGAATCCGATTTTCCGGCATTGTTCCAATCGCCGGTGGATACATGATTTCACCATCTCGATAATAAAGCTTGCCATCAATAATGCCGTAGCTGAAGTCCCGTAGGGATGGATCTGCAGGAACCGCACCAGGATGCTCCGGATCTGTAATCACAGAAGGTCGAATCGCCGGATAATAGGTATGAGGAACAGAAATCGATGAAAACTGCTCCTCTAAACTCCGATCTTTCTGTGGCAGCACCGCAAGATCCGGCCCGAAAGGACCCGACTTTGTTGCAAAAGTTCCAAATACATGATCCGGGTTATCGAGGAAATACTCATTGACCGGAATATTATCTTCCGTAAGACCAAGACTAACCCAATCTGGATATTCCGTTAGGACCTCCGGGCGTTCCTTCTTTTGGAAAACAAGAAGATCCGTGATTACTTCTGCATTTGCTGTCTCCTTAAAAGCATCTTGAGGAAAACGAACCGCAGAAACAAGCTCCGCCCGTTCTGCAAGATATTTCCGCACTTTGGAATCCTTCGCATCCATCGCATACCGGGATGTTAGAAAGCAAACCAATCCACCAGGCCGAACTTCATCGAGAGCTTTCACAAAGAAATAGTTATGAATCGTCAAATTCATCGCATTGAACTTTGGATCACTCACGCCATACTTGCCGAATGGCACATTTCCTACTGCCAGATCATAGGTATTGACTGACTTAGTTTTTTCAAATCCATCAATCGTAATTTTCGCCGAAGGATACAGAAGCTGGGCGATCCGACCGCTGATGGTATCAAGTTCCACTCCTGTTAAAGTAGATTTTTTAGCCATACTATCCGGCATCAGCCCGAAAAAGTGACCTGTTCCCATAGAAGGTTCTAATACCTTTCCACCGGAAAATCCCATCCGGGACAGCATCTGATACACGCCACGGATGATCTCTGATCCGGTATAATGGGCATTTAACGTAGAACCGATAGCAGACTGATATTCTTCTTCCGGGAGAAGATCTTTTAACAAAGCATATTCTTTCTGCCAGGATTCATTTTTTTCATCGAAAGCTGCGGAAAGACCGCCCCAGCCGGAATATTCTGCAAGAACAACCTTTTCTTCTCTTGTGGCTGCTCTTTTTTCCTTGTCGATCTGGAACAAAGTACGAAGTGCATCCACATTCTTCTGAAAGCGGACTTTCGGCGTTCCGGTGGCGATCAGATCATCCGAGATTACAAAGTTATCATCCGGTTTTGTAACTTCTTGTTCTGAATTCGGGCGAACCGCAGAGGTTTCCATCATCGTCACAAGAGAATCTTTCTGAAGTTCCTCTTCGTCAATGACTTCCCCGTGCAGGACACCATCTTCTTCCAAGTGCTGTTTTACGGCATCCGGATTTAATTTGGACCAGTTTGTTTCTTCGCTATCGGTCTTACCCTCTGTTTCTGTGTCAAAATCTGGCACAGGATTTTCCGTCTCAACTTTTGTGTCAGAATCTGGCACAAAATCCCGTTCCTCTTTCTTCGCAAGATTCGGCGTCAGGACATATCCCTGTGCATCGATATTCTTAAGCCATGTTAGAAGGAAATCCTCAGCATCCCGCTTTTCACGGGATACCAGAGGAATTCCATAATTATCCCGGAAATCCTCATAGACGCCGACCCCATCGTTGCGGAAGTCCAAGGCTTCTACCACTTGCAGAAGATCATCGACCATCACTTCCATGCTCGGATCGTTCATAAGATCGCCGTTTTGCACATATGTATGAGCGATGGAGTAAACATTGTCGTATAAATGTTCGACGTTCAGATCTTCATAGCCTTTCATTTTGTAATGGAGCCAGGTGGTATCGCTCTCTTTGTTCAGAAGATCCGGAAACAGATAATTAAACATCTGATAACACCTGTGCTTCGGACCCAAAGAAAGCACCGGACGCTTGCGATCTGGCGTATCCGATGCTTTCTCAATAACATTTTTAACGTTTTCGGCTAACTTTTCCGGTTCTTTCCGATAAGGCTTTGGCTGATCGCCTTCCTTATATAAAGCAAAATAGAAGTAACGATCCGCTACTTGATCAGCTCCAAGTCCTTCCTCTTTGTCGTGCAGCATGGCAAGCTGAATATCTTGACTTGCATGCCTTCGTACAAACTCAAATTTTTTGTCTGGACTTTGTTGATCATATTTCTTTCGAAACTCCTCCCGCAAGGAAGATGATTTCGCTTCAATTTCCTTTCTTTCATCTTCAGTCAGTCGATCATCCATCCTATCGATCCGACCGAAGGATGTAACCCAAGCTAACGTAGAACGATAGTTTCCATCATCAGCATGAAAATCGTTGAAGCGAAAAGCATCATAAATTTCTTGATCGAATCGATCCTGAGCAAAGCGGAAAACGATTTTGTTTCCATTTTCCATTTCTCCAACGGAATCCGGATTCCCTAGAAAATGGTTGACCACCTGGTAAGAACTATCCAGAAGTCCAAGGCCGTACATAGCTGTATAGAGAAGATCTTCCGGATGAAGTTTCTCTTGTGCTGCCGTTTTAATTGTCATTGCATGGATACGGTTTCTATCAGAAAAATTGTCATGAAATGAGGTCACATCCCATTGCATCATACCGGATTCTATTTCTTCGGAAGAAAGAAGATTGTTGTTTCCACGCATGATCTCAAGATAGAACCTGTTCTCCGGCAAGAAAAAAGTCATATAAGACATTTCCTTACCTTGCAGACGGGTAGCCATTTCATTGACCACGTTCTTAACTGCTGGATTCCGGCTTGGCATTTCCTCCGGATTCGGGTAAGACAGAATATACGTTGTGTCAGATTTTGACACAGAATTTTCTATACTCTGCTGATTCAAAAGATTAAAGAATGATAACTGCTCCGACTCCGGTGAATCTTCCGTTGCAAAACCAATGTTCTTTGACGGATTTTCTTTTTCCTTTTGAATGATTTCCGGCAAACGAGAAGGATTGTAGGCCATCTGCTCGGAAAGATTGCCAAAGGGATGATAATCATGACGAGCAAAGGCTTCCAGGTGACTGATTGCCTTTTGGATTCTATCTTGCGTTTCTTTGGAAGCACTCTCGGCCAGATTCTGAAGTTCTTGATGCAGATCAGAAAAGGTATCCGTATTCTCTGCCATTTCTTTCGAAAAAATCTCCCTCGAAAGAATAACGTGAAGATTTGCAGAAGCACCAAAATCCTTTTCGTTAACCGTCTCACGACCAAGTATCTTTTCGGAATAACGGATCAGATTACCAAGTTTATCTTCATTGGAAAAGATCTTAAGGATTTCTCCGGACAGCCAATCGCTGGCAAAAATCGGCTCTTTCTTAATATCATCCGAAAAAAGAAAACGATGATGGTTTTTCATATCCATCACCGTTTTTCCCGCCTTATTCAGAGCATAAGACGTTTCTATGTCCTCATGCCCAATAATGTGTTCTTTTGTCAGAGAAATCTTAGAGGAATCTACATCATAAAAATATCGACCACCAAATGTGCCACCCTCAAAGGTATTATAAATTCCATGAAATGCCTTTACGGGATCAACCTTGTTTTCAACTGCTTCCAAAAAAGAAAACTTTTTCCCGGTTGGAATCTTCCGAAAAAGATTCTCCATCTCTTCATCTGAGATATAGATTTCCGGACGATTATCGTATGTAAAGCCAGTTCTCGGAAACGCAGAATAAGATTGCTCAATTACATCGAACTTCGGCAAAATGTTCTCTCGAAACTGTCTCAAAACATGCTTAATCATTGGTGACTGATCTGAAGAAAAAGCAAAAGCAATCAGATCATAATAATATCGGGCAAGATCTGCTAATTTTCCGGCACCATCTTTGCCCTTCAATGCAAGCATGATGAGGTTAGTCCGATCCGGGTAATATGATTTGATATCCTTCGTTCCAGTACATTTCGCAAGATCATGCAAGAAAGAATCATCCAATGTAGAGGAAAATCTGCCAAAATCAGATGTAGTCAAGGCAAACGCTTCCGCAGCATCCTTGAGATATTTGTTCCGCATTTGATCCATCTCAGAATCCGGCAAATACATCCCGGACAAAAGCAATCCCTTGATTCGAAGTGCTGCATCCTCCCATCTCACCAGAATTCTTTCCGAAGTATCCCGGATGCTTCTTCCCTTTGCAAGAATAATCCCATCCGGTGTGAACCAGGAGCAAAAATCTTTTGCTTTTCCGTCCGGCTCCCGGAAACGGTAGCCGCTTCCATATTCCACAGACCCAAGGTTCTTTTTTACAATATCCGTGATGTTACCAAAACCAGTCGAAAGAGCGACCGAAAATTCTGTGACCAGTTCTTGCCGACCATGAAACCACATCAAAGGATTGTCCCGAAGGGCAGCATCGCAGACTTCTGCCCATTCTTTCGGCACAATCGAATTTTCTTTCTCTTTCTCTACCGGGAAAACGCCCGTTTTATGCTCATCTTTCTGATTGTTGGTCCAATCTTCCGAGCTTAGATTTGAAAGAAGTTCCTCTGATAAAGGAGCAACCGACTTGAGGTAGCGATATTTCTGATAAGGATTCCCGGAGAGCTTATGAATCTCATATCGATCCGAATTTTTTGTGTCAGATTTTGACACAGAATTTTCCGTTTCTACTTTTGTGTCAGTTTCTGACACAGGATTCTCCGATTCTGCTTTTGTGTCAGTTTTTGACACAGGATTCTCCGATTCTGCTTTTGTGTCAGTTTTTGACACAGGATTCTCCGATTCTACAGTTTGCAGACCATCTCGTGATCCACGTAATTTCTCGCTTCGATCTGGAGCGCCTGCATCCACATGCCCCATTGCACGCTCTGCGTCTGCCGATCCGGCATTTCGTCTTTCCTCAATTCCTTCATTTTCTCCATGTAATGATACTCCGCTTCGCTGCAGTCCGACTGGAACTGCAGAAAGTACGTCATCGTTTTGCCTTGCCCCTGATTTACGAGTTCCTGTAACACTTCCGGATGGTTCTTCCGGAGCCAAATTGCCCGTTTCCGGCAATATCCCCACAGCGGAAGCACGTCCTCGAAGTACGCTGCTCTCTGATTCCTCATTTTCCTTGCTCCTTTCCAAATATTCTTTCCGAATTGACTTCACGCAATCGGAAAGCCTTCCGGAAACCTGCTTTTCGACCTCATAGAAAAGTCGCAAAGCAGGCTCCAAAGTTCTATGTTTTTTCAGATCCGAAAACTGCTGATCAGAAACAGGGAAAAATATTTTCCGATCCGTTTCTTTGAACATCCGAGTTAGAATCGAATAGGTGACGGATGCCGTCACAAAATGTTCCAGGGAAAGAATGGTGTTCGAATTGAGAGTCGTGTATTTCGAAGCTGCCTTGGCAAACTCAGTTCGAACCATGAGCTGAACAGCCATGCTTGGTGACATTCCTTCCTGTCCGATTTCCGGATAGACCTTTGCAAGGGTTTGGTAGAGATCCTTTGCATGGATTCCCTGCAAAGACCAGAGATACGAATTGGAAAAATTTTTTTGATCGTCCATTTGAGAAAGCTCATAGACAATTTTCTCAGATTCAACGCCGTTTCTCTTTGCAAGAATCGAAAGCCCTTTTTCTCCCTCTTTTATATGATAACCAATGCTTTCCCAAATTTCTTTTGTTGCTACAGCCGTTCCATTCGGATACCGATCCACAATCTGCATAGCGGAAAGCAAATTGTACGTCACAAAATACGAAGCATTTTTTAGATACGTGCACCATGCATCTTTCGTTTCTATTGTAGCAGAAAAAACGGAATCCCGTTGTCCTTTTAAATCCATTCTTTGACCTCTTTCTGTGTGGAATGTACGATTTTGTTCTCCGACTTTTTCCGCCTTTGTCATACCATGAGAAAATGAGCGGATGTATGCCAGATCGATTGCCTTGTTAGTGGAGAACAGTTCTTTATAATTTTCCCGAAAGCTAAAATAACTCTGGCTCAAATAATCCCTGTTCTTTCCTGCGATAATAATGTGATCAAACAGGGGAATATTCATGAGATTTCCAGCTTCAATCATTTGCTTTGTCATTTCCATATCAGCTTCCGATGGAGTAGCTTCGCCGGATGGGTGATTATGGAAAAACATAAATCCATAAGCATTGGAAAGAATGGATGATTTGAATACATTTGTTAACGAAACTTGAGCCGTTGTAAGATCACCAATCGAAATAATGTTGTAATTGATCGGCTTCAGCTTGTTGCTGAGATTAACAACCATCGTATATTCCCGATCCAAATTCTCCATTAAGCTGCGGGCAAAAATCGTTGCGTCGTAAGGAGAATTTACAACCATGTCCGGCATCCTGGGATCGCTTTTATCCAGCTTCAGCCGGACCGTAACCTCTTTCAGTCCATACTTGGACAGATCATCTGTTGCTTTCGCCATATCGCATTCCTTTCTCTATTAATCTAACTTTCCTTTGTGTCAGATTTTGACACAGGATTTTCTAGCTCTGCTTTTGTGTCAGATTTTGACACAAAACCAACCTCCAGGTGAACCAACGTACTCTTCTGAGTTGCTAGGAAATGCTGGAGTTCTTCTATGCTATGGAGTTCAATTTCTTCCATGTCTCACCTCCGCCCCAAAATGCTCGGTTCCGGATCAATCGAATCCGTCTTCCTGTCGTAGGTATATTCGCAGACGATTTTTCCTCCTAATACGGCGAAAATATCTGCAAAATTATTCTTACACAGGTATCTTTTTGCCATCGCTTTTGCATCCGAAAAAGTCAAGGTTTCTGCCGTAATCGAGCCATCAGTACGCACGATCAAATGAAATTCGTCCCTGGTAAAATTTTCGATCCGGTTTAAGTCCTTGCAAACCTTTTTGTAGTCCTTTATCCTTTCTGCCATCGTAGGCTCGTCGTAAACAGCTCCTTCCATCTAAAACGTCCCCTTTTCCTTTTTCTGATCGATGTCAGATACAATTGCAAATACAAGAAAAATAATCCATTGGCAAAACGTAAAAAATAAGCTCGCCACTAAGACTTTTATCCATGAAAAAGCAGGCCCTCCCAAAACACCAATAAAGAAAATCAAGACCAGAAGGAAGAAAAAAGTTAAAACGAAATCCCCTACTACTAGCAAAGCCACAAGTGGCCAGACATAATTTTTCATCCGATGTATCACCTCTTTTATCATAAAAACTCCTTTCCAAACCGTAATTTCACAAGGACCACAATCTCTTAACAGAGTAATTCGTCTACGGTCGTTTCCAATACTTCCGCAATCGCAAGGAGCGTTCGCAGAGTCGGATTATTCATCTTTCCTGTCAGAATCCGAGATACCATGGATCTTGACACTCCCGCAGCTTTTGCTAAACCATATTGCGTCATGTGATATTGTTCCATTTTTTCTTTAATTGCATCCTGATTAATCTGCTTTTTCATTGATTTGCTCCTTTTATGCAACTATAATAAGAATCAAGTTATTGTCAGGTTTCTTCCACAAAACGGACAATATTGAATTGTAAAATAGCGAACAACCTTAGAATTTGAAAAAATGATACCGGGAAAAGAATCATTATTTGGCTCAAAGGCAAAATCTTGTGACACGATTTCCAATAATTCCTTTCTCTGAAAGATGATACAAAGTTTTGCTTTACCCCATGACCCTTGCATAGTCTGAAATTCTTTTCTTGTACCATCCGGTTTACAATATTTACATGGAGATTTTTTTATGTCTAAATTTGCCATACCTGTTTCATCCTCCGACCATCAGGAAATTCGGGCTGAAAAGGCCCTAGAAACCTATGGTGTAAATGCTTCTTATATTTGTGCTATGCCTGGTTGTTCAGCCAAAATGATACTATGTGATCCTTCAAGTAATAGGACTGCTTATTTTCGAAGCATCCACAAAGCAGATCACAAATACGATTATTGTACAGATTCATCGCTTTCTTTTAATCCAGACGAATATGACGAATCTAAATTTGATCTGAATCTTGCAATTCAGACAATTTGCAGTCATGAACAGCAGAATAATATTCATACTGGACAATTTCATTCAACAAACGGAACCATTGGAACCGGAAGCCATATTCCTATTAGAACTGCGAAAAAATTATGGGCCGTATGCAATCATCTTGGAGTTAATGGAACCTACAACCATATCCCAATTAACGATATCTATGCCTGCCTAGAAAATAAGGATTGTTTTCAACAACGTACTCCTGGGTTTTGCATTATTGAAGGAACATTTGCTTATCTCGTAAATGATGTTTCGATTTGTATGAACTATCCGAGATATAGTACATCAGACACCTGTTATTCCCTTCTTGTACATTTCCCTTCCCGAACATCTATCAATTCATTCAAGAAAAAATTATTTGGTGGATTTGATAAATGCTATTACCACAAAGTACGTTTTGCTGTTGCTGCTGTCTGGGCACGATCAGACGATTCAGACTATATTTTTCAATGCCAGTTAGCCAAACAATCACAGATTTTCTTTATCGGTAGATGAGCATGTCATTTCACGACCGCAGAACGGGCAATAATTAATCTGCACGATATATTGTTCGTTTGGATCTTCATGATATGGATAAAGAACCATATGCCCACCATCAAAGGTATGATCGACTAAATTGCCTTCTATTCCCTGTCCAAAAAATGTTTTCCCACATCCTGTATGATAAAATTTGTTATTGCAGAACTCGCACATATAGATTTTTTCCTTCTTCTTTTTTCATACTATTCACATCTTTCATTTGTACATTTTTGCTCCGAAACGTGTGCATTTTTTAATCATTCATAGCAAAATATCTCTCCTTTCTGAAAACCTATTTTCTTATGGAAGCCTGGAATTTGCGTGGTAGATGATAACCAATAGAAGGAGGTTTCATTTTTTCCAGGCTCCGATAAAAAAACAGTAGCCAGTAGATCAAATGATCTACTGGCTAAAAAATTAGATTAACGGGTTACTCTTTTTTTCTTCTTGAGCAGAAGAAGTACAAGCATCAGGGATGCAGCTCCAAAAGAAACAGCCGGAAGGAATGGATTCGTAGGATCTCCGGTTTTCGGGGAAAGTCCCTTTGCTGGAGCATTATCGAATCGAACTGACTGTGCAGCATCGTTAATGTCTGCATGGCTGGTCAGAAGGACCTTGCCATCATACATATGCTCGAACACAACAACCGTATGCTTATCCAGGGACGAAGAATTGAATTCAAATTCCATATCGACATATCCGTTTGCGGACTTCGGTACGAAATCTTTTTTTACCGTTACCTCTCCGCCGTTAATAAGGATTGGCTTATTGGTTGCCTTGTCCATCAGAGTACCTTCCACACGATAGGTATGTCCCGGTACTAGGTTCTGATACCAAACACGATCAACAAGCTTGGTCTTTTTTGCGGTTGGAGCATAGTGACTTCCGTTTACAGTAGCACTAGTTCCCATGCCAGGATAATGCACGCTCTGATCCTTATCTGTGAGATCTGCATGGACTGCAACTTTCACATCTTCGTGATACAGATCCTCGAATGCAACAACAGTCACATCCTTTAGAAGTCGCGAATCGATAGCAAAGGTAAGAGAGACTTTGCCGTTTCTTGTTGTTGCCGTGAAGGTCTTCTTCGCTTCCATGTAGTTTCCGGCCAGGTCAATCATCTTTGCTCCGGTCCGGGCATTCATCAAAGAACCAAATACGGTGTATTCCTTTCCAGGGATCAGATTCTCATAGGAAATCGTATCAACCAATGTTGTCGATCCGATAATGCCGGAATGACTGCCGGACTTCCCGTCAACTGCGGTGGTCCGAATCATCGGAACGTAGATGGACTGATCCTTGTCGTTCAGATCCTTATGGCTCTTTATCAAGGTATTGTTGTGATACATGGTATCGCAAAGAACTAATGTATGTCCTTCCATGCTGCCATCATTCTTTACAGTAAAGGACAGAACGATCTGCTCCTTGGACTTCTTTGCCGTAAAGGTCTTGGTTCCTTCTGCGGATACGGTCTTTCCGGTATCCTTATCCATGACGATTCCCTTGACAGTATATTCCTGTCCGGGTATCAGATTCTTCATGGTAATGGTATCGGTGAGCTTCATGGTTCCAAGGCTTCCGGACTGATCTTTTGTCTCTGTATTAAGGGCCTTAGAAGAAAGATCCGGATAGTGGACGGACTGATTCTCATCAGAGAGGTCTGCATGGACATAGATGGTCTTTCCATTATGGTCAACCGTCTCGAAAGCAACAACGGTCTTGCCAGACAGAAGCGAGCTATCGTAAGTGAAGGTCAGATCGATGCTTCCGCTGATGGAATTGCCATTTGCCTTGAGAACATTCATAGCGGAGGTATCTCCTGCCTGGAACGTCTTTGTGGCTGTGATGGCCTTTCCGTCCTTGTCCTTCAGTTCCTCTCCGGTTTCCTTGACATGAAGGGTTCCGGTGATGGTATAGGTTTCTCCTGCCTTCAGATTGTTAACGGCAACCGTATCGGTTGTAGTCGTGGTCTTTCCGGCTTCAGTCACAACACCAACATGGTCCTTGGTTTCACCAGAAACATAGGTGGTATGGGATTCCATGTTGTAGATCGACTGATCTTCATCATGGATATCATTATGCTTTGCAACATCGACGCCATGATGACTTAAGGTTTCGAATACAACAAAGGTTGTATTTTCATAATTCGAAGCATCTACAGAATACGTGATTTCCTTTGTCAGATTGGCTGCGGTAGCCGTGAATTCTCCGGTTGTTCCAACAATCGGATTACCATCAGAATCCTTAACAGCTTCTCCGGTTTTCTTGTCCATCAGAACACCAGAAACAGTATATTTCTGACCGACAATAAGATCACTTAGAGAAACAGTATCGACAATACTCTGCTTGTCTTTAGATTCAATGTGGAGCATATTCCGAATGGCAGTTTCTACCTTTCCGAACAAAGTTCCGACATGATCGCCTGTGTACTTGTCGATGGCCTTGGTCCGTACCTTCGGATAATGGATTGTCTGATCCTCGTCCGAAAGATCTGCATGGACAGCAATTTCCTTGCCCTTCACGGTGATAGATTCGAATGCAACAACTTGCTTATCTTCCAGGATCGAAGAATCCAGAGCGAAGGTCAGATCCATTGTGCCATCGGCCTTGTCGGCAACAAAGGTCCTAGTAGCAGAAATGTTCTTGCCGGAAGCATCTTTTAGAGCCTTCCCGGTATCCTTATCCTGCAAGGTTCCGCTGATCGTATAGGTCTTTCCTGGGATCAGATTCCAGAACTTAACGGCATCCACGATCGTTGCGGTCTTTGTGAGCGTTCCCACATGATCCTTGGTCTGTCCGTCCGATGCAGTTGTCCGTACCTTAACAACATGCAAGGACTGGTCTGCATTTTTCAGATCTTCCTCGGAAGTATAGAACATGTTTCCACGATCACGGACTGTCTCACAAATGACAAAAGTTCTGCCTTCCCACTCGCTAGGTACTAGGAAATGGAAAGAATTCGTAAATGTGCCGTTCTGGGCATTGGTTGTAACTTTCAGAGTGTTTACAACAGGCTGACCATTGGCATCGGTCACAGTCTCACCTGTTTCAGAATCAACGAGCTTGCCGTCAATGAAGAAAGTCTTGTTCTCCGGCAGATTCGTATAAGTGATAGTGTCGTTTACAGTAGCTTCTGAACCTGCCTTCAGAAAATGATCGCCAATGGTCTTTTCGGTTGCATTGGTTACGATTTTCGGAATGAAGATCATCTGAGATTCTTCGTCCGGATCTTCCTCCTTGGCAAGAAGAATATCTGCGTTGTCTGCGGATTTGCCATAGAGATATTCGTAAATGACTAAGGTATGTCCGGCAAGATTGCTGCTATCTGCGGTCAGCATCATGCTGATCGAACCAGACTGACGCTTTGCTTCAAAGGTCTTAGAGAAGGAAAGATCGTTGCCGTTGGTGTCCTTAAGGAACGCTCCGGTGGTCTTATCGAAGATCTTCGAAACCATTGTGAGGTTACTTGTGCCGTTGACGCCGTAATATTTCAGGGCATTTTCCGTGATATTGTTATAAGAAACACGATCATTGATGCTCATGCCTGTGTCAGACATTGCAAAATGGCTGTTTCCAAGATCTCCGGTCGCATCCGATGCGATCTCCGGTTTCTCCCAGTTCGGAATGGTGTTGAAATCAACGGTATAGCCATCCCTTGATACGGTAAACGTATCATTGAACGGTACATACTTCTCGTTTTCCTTGCATGGAAGCTCCTCGATCTTGTAGTTGCCATACGGCAGAGCACCCAGGGAATCATCAACCGGAGCCTTGGTTCCAGTAGATTCTCCAGTAAACCAAAGACCGGAACTTGCCTTTCCTCCATTGGTGTCCTGGCTATGCTTAACAAAGCTGGAAGAAGAATCATAGACACCATTCTCATCGGTCATAATATCGTGGTATTCACCAGTCTCAACCGATGTAATACGGAACGGAATATTCGCTAAGGTTCTGCCGGAAGAAGCTTCGATCTTACGGATACGAAAATCTCCACGGTAAACCTGTTCCTTGGCAGCCGTTGCTTCGGTAGGAAGGTTTGTCGTTCTTACTGCACGGCTTGCTGGGTCCATAGAAGTATTGGCAACATAAACCGTCGGATTGAGCTGATAGCCTTCCGGTGCTTTTGTTTCTGTAAATGTTACAGTTCCAAGGGGAAGAACATAGTTCCCATGTTGCTGATACAAAGCATCACCGGACACTTTGTAGGAGTCTGAGAGAGAAAAATATCCATTTTTATTCGTCCGAAATACCCAGGTCCTCTTCGGGGTAGCTCCTGATGCTGCCGGATCGGAAGTCGAAATGGTATCATAATATCGAACCGTATATTCGGCGCCTTCGAGTTTTGCACCACCTGCTGGACTGTTCTCCCCTGTCTCAGCGTCTTTCTTGGAAAGAAATAGGTTTACAGGGTCGTTTCCTGGCTGATCCGATGCAGTAAAGGTAGCTGTTGTGTCCTTTGTTAAAGCAACCGAATGGACATTCGAATCCATTTCATAACCCTGTGGAGCCTTGGTTTCTTTGACATAAACCGTACCCTCGAAATTGAAATGAATGGTATTCGCATTGCCATTGGCATCGGTAGTCAGAACAGCGGTATTTCCGTTGACATCCTTTGCCGGACTGGTGCATCCCCCGTCGGTATAAACCGTATACTCGGCTCCGGCCAGGGAATAGCAGCTATTGCCATCCGAGATTTCCGGAAGTGCACTTGTCTTTTTCATTGTGAGATACGTATCCGGCTTTGCGACCGTTTTAAAAGTAGACAGGGTCTGCTTGTTCGGATTGCCCTTTAAAGCCCATAAGGTTACTTTGAACTCTTCCGGAGGGCTTGCCTGGGCTGCGATGGAATTATAGAGATTTCTTACATTATTAAGATCTCCATAGTAGCCCTTGTAGGGGGAATCGTCGATGGTTGCAGCTCCGGCATTTGCAGCCGACGCAAGATAGTGCGTCGCAAGGTAAGCTTTCTGTGCATCACCGCCATAGAAGGAAGTCACGATATCCGCAGGACCTGTTGCTCCATAGTACATGACTTTCCGTAACATCTGGTTATCGGAATAACCAATGGAATTGAATGTATCGTGCTTTCCAGGGCTTTCCTTATCCGGATGCAAACAGAAAGCGGTATACTGTGCTCCGCCAGTACTGAACACATAATGTCCGGAGTGCTTACCGAACTGTGAGTAGGTATCATTCGTCACGACCGATGCCGATTCTCCCGTGCCTTCCTCGGCATGTACCGTTGTCGGCAAGGAAGAGATTCCGGTCGTGAGGATGGTTAAAACAGCCATTGTAACTGCCAGAACCTTTTTCCCAAATTTGAACTTCATATAATTCTCCTTCATAACGTATTTCCAGAACTTAAGAAATGGAAGAGAATCCATTTCCCTTTTATCGTTCTTCTAATTACAAAGCCTTCATTGGACCAGCACGGATCAAACAAAGCATCAAAATCCTCCCTTCTAAACCTCATTCCTCTTCCAAAAAAGGGAATAAAAAAGCACCGACCATGGAAATTTCCACGGACGATGCCTTTTTCTTTCAATATAAAAACCGGAACAGGTTTAACTCCTGCTCCGGTTCCTTTGCTATTTTAAGGATAGCATATTTTTTGTGTACTTTTGTGTACTTTTGTGTACTCTCTAATGTTTTTTTTAGAGTACATAAAAGCATTAAGTTGTAAGCGCTAAATAGAAAGTGATAATTAGATATTTTAGGTACATTATATATTCGAATGTTAATTATTTATTTAATTACTTTTTTGCCTGATTATTCAATTGAAGTTGGCTGATTATTGGGGGCAATAAAACACCTATTGTAAAAAAAATAGTTAACAGCAGAATGAAAGTATGGTAAGGAAAAGCAAATTCAAAATAAGGAATTTCTATCTTTGCTAGTTTACCAATGATAAAGTCCAAGTATATTCCTAGTGTACCTAACAATAAAGCTAATACTGAAAAATATAATACCCCTTCCATCATGAAGGCTTTTATCATTTCTTTTTTTGTTATTCCAAGATAACGTAAAAGAGTGTGTTCCTGTTTGTCACGTACATATTCCGTCAATAAAGTATTGAGGAAGACAATGGTTCCGAGAAAGAAAAACAGGATGCTTACCCCGGTCATTGTGATCCGGCTGAACGTAATATAATTTTTATTTTCCGCAATCAGATCAGTCCTTGATATACATTCCAGAAGATTGATAGTGGTCAGCCCCTTTTCCATATTGTAGTTATAGTTTTCATCTCGGATCCACACATTAAGCTGCTGTTTCACGCTGCTTTCCAAGTTACCAGCCGCATTAAAACTGATAGACAGGATCTGTTCGTGCATAAAGGCACCAAGTGAGTTATAGGTATCAGGTGTCACCGCAATAATGACAACATTGTCCCCATCCCATGCCAGAGGAATATTGGGAAAAGCTTTTTCCTCAGCTTCGGCATACCCACAAACTGATAGTTGTGCGGATGGATAATCATCGAGGTCAGAACCATCTGGCAAGGTATCATATACGGTAAAGGATTTTCCCATGTTTGAACGGATAGCTGAATCTGAATTGCTGTAAAGCAGGTTTTTGCTTATGATGATCGCACCATGATGCTGTTCCCATTCATTTTTATTTATTTTTCTTCCTGCCTTTTCTTCATAGGAACACAACTTGCCTACTGTGCTTTTATCCATTGGCTGGATAACGATCTGTGTATCATCCTTAATATTTAAAACTCCAAGCACACTCTTCTGATCTGTGTCCAGGGATGGAAAATATCCTTTCACAAAACGAATGTCACAGATGGAATCATGCAGGTTGTCCGTCAAATCATGAACCATACCCGACGTAAACATCTGATTTTCGGTGTTTTCCGACAGATTTTCTCTCATATTCGCGCATGCATTCTGTGTGATACTGACCTGGAAATCCGGAATTGCTAAAAATGCCTTTTCGTAATCAGCACCGGAGGCTAAGGTATGGGAAACAAGAGCCATTTCACATCCCAAAAAGAGAAAAATGACAGTTGCCATAAATGCCTTCTTCTGCTTCGATAGAAACATCAGGGACAGCTGCACAGGGATGTTTTTACCAGTAAACTTTAACAATTTGGCTGGTCGCACCTTTCTGCCTGTCATTTCATGAGACTTCCCATAATAGGAAGCGGTAACCAGCGGTGAAATCGAATTGACTTTTTTAAGAACCGTTGAAGTCGGAATGATAATAGATGCTAGGACAATCAGTAAAACAAATCCGCAGATCAGCACATCGGATTTCAAATTGAAAATAAAAAGGCCGTCATGATGATTATAGAGAGCGATCCGGCTGCTCAAAAACATAATCAGATAGGCCGACATTTCACCGAGAAGATAAGGCCAGAGACAGGTATTGCATTCGTCCTTCCTTAATACAAAGGCAATTTGTTTGTTGGTAACTCCCAACACCTTCATCAGACCCCAAAACCGCACACTTTCCTTATAAGTGGTAAGAATAATCCGGCTGATGAAAAATATCATGACACAGCAAATAATAAGGAATGAGAAAACGGCCAGAACGATATTCCCGGAAAAATGCACCAGCGATGTATAAAGTGCGGAATCCTCATATGTAATCTGAACTTGTTTATCAGCTACCAGTCTGGAAAGGATGTTCTGACTTTCCGCTTTGGTTATCACAGGATTTGTAAATGAAACCAGCAGTGTGCAGGGAAAATCATGGAATCCGCTTTGCATTTTTGCATTTTCGGAAATATATGCCGTTGAGGTATCAGACAAGCTATCGTAATAACCGGTTAATGTAAAGGTTCGTTTTCCTGTATTTTGCGTATGAAAAAGATCATTCCAATAAAAATCGGCAGAAATCGTCATTCCGATTTCCGGATGATAGATCCCCAGATATTTTAAAGCTGCTGTGGAAAGCATGATGTCATTAACTTTTTCGGGATATGTACCGCTGAAAGAGGTAAAAGAAGGACGGATCATTGTCTGAAACGTATCTGTGTCGCAGTAAACGCATGACGCATAAACCTGTTCTTTATCGGTGAGCTTTCCTAAATCATGGATTCTTCCGATTTTCTTAATGTGAAGCGACCCCGAAAGAGATGAGACTACCTCTGCATCTGCGTTTTCTACTTGAACTTCTGCGGTATTTCCGTGCTCCTGCACACTCCTGGCTGCTGAATTCATGATCTTTGACGCAGACAGCTTCAGCAGAAGGGTCAGCAAAAAAACGCCGATTACGATAGTTCCCTTAAGAAACCGACGGTATAATGCGCTCTTTTTCTTATAGGCAAGATCTATGAAATTGTCATTTTTTACTCTCTTCCGCAATGATTTTACCATCCTCAATATGTATAATCCGATCGGTTTGTAAAGCAAATTCTTCATTATGTGTCGCCATAAGAACGGACATGTTATTTTCAGATACTGCAGTTCGGAGCAATTGCATGATAGATCTGCCATTGACCGAATCCAGACTTCCCGTAGGTTCATCCGCAAGTAACAGGGATGGACTTGCAAGCATTGCCCTTGCAATCGCAGCTCTCTGCTGCTGCCCTCCGGATAATTCAGCTGGCATCTGCGTTAATTTATCCTCTATGCCCAGTTGCTGCGCGATTTTCTCCACTTGCTGAGCGGTGATGGATTTTTGCGACAGTTGAGCGGAAAAACATATATTTTGAAATATGTTTAGCGAGGGAATGAGATTGTAATTTTGAAAAATGAACCCGATATGGTTTCTTCTGAAAATTGTTCGTTCTTCTTCATTCATAGAATCAAAACAAATGCTGTTAAAGATTATGGAACCGGAAGTCGGGACAATTAATCCGCCGATTGCGTTCAAAAGAGTGGTTTTGCCGCTCCCGGAAACTCCAACTAAAGACACAAATTCTCCCCTCTGAATCGTTATGTCAACATTATCTAAAGCTCGTAAAAAAGTCATTCCACACGAAAAATCTACCGTCAATGCTCTGGTTCTCACAAGTATGTCATTACTCATACAATATCTCACTCTAAATTCCAATAATTGTCTAAAGGCTTAATGTTAACGTGAAGAAAATTAATTATCTCTTTATCATCAAAATAGTAATTGACAACTTTACCTTTGTTAAACTCAATCAACATCGGGACTCCAGGAACTACAAAATTGTTCTTTCTGAATTGTAATTGAGGATGTGTTGATACTGCATATACTTCTCCTGCTTTTTTCCCTTTATGTAAAGTAGCATAGTCTTGATTAATTAAAACTATCTTATACAACAAAGGAGGATACTTCTTTTCTACTTGCGAAGCATTCATATTTTGATTGTAAATAATGTCACCAGACCCATTCTCATATCCAATTTTAACGTCATTATCTTTTTCAAAACTTTCCCAATCGAAATCTTTTAATCCAACACATGATTCCACATTTACTTTTTTTAATTTATGTGTTTTTGAGAAATCATTTACAGCAGATTCTATATTTTTACAGTAGCGACAATCATCTTTATAAAAATATACATAATAGTGTTCCTTATTAGAGAAAAGCTCATTTACTTTTACTCCATAAGTGGATTTCTCTGACTCCATTTTAGGATGAATAAAAAAACATACAATCAACGAAAACAATAACATAATTACTATAAAAATAAGGATTAGTACAAGTTTCTTTCGGTTATGTGTTGTTTCCATTTCATTATTCTTTACGTTTGCCATATAAACTCTCTCCTCCTAATTTTTATAATTGATTTTATCAGACGAATTAATTTCTACTAATAAGCCATTTCCCCATACTATTTATGTTTATTTGCTTATCAAATCGTTGTGAAAAGGAGTCATTATGGCTTATCATGACTAAAGTTAAATCCGATATATTCAATAAAAAATTCATAATATCTGTTGAATCTTCAGAATCCACTCCTTCTAATGCTTCATCCATGATCAAAACCTCAGGTTTAGCATATAGCGCTCTAGCCATAGCGATCTTTTGGCGCTCTCCTTTAGAGTAATTTTTCCCATTTTCAGTTACAACACTATTAATACCATGTGGAAGTCTAGATATAAGGGCATCCAATTTTAATCTTGAGATCAGCATATTAAGTGAATCAACATCTGCATCATTACTAGCAAAAATATTCGAAGCAATTGTTCCTGAAAAAAGATATTCATCGTCTGAAACATAATAAATCATTTGATGAATACATCTAGATGAAATTTTTTTATAAAGCACATCATTCAACAAAATTTCGCCTTCACACGGTTCATACAATCCACATAATATTTTTGCAAACGTCGTTTTACCTGTCCCGGAAGCGCCTTTTATAAACAGTTTATCCCCTTCATTTATTTCAATAGAACAGCCTTCCAATACACGAGAATAAGAATTATATCCAAATCCTATATTTTTGGTCCTAATATTGTTAAATTTGCAGATCTCTATACCTTCATCTTCACCACTCTTAACGTTAATTAGAGAAAGCAATCTTTCCTTTGATACTTTAGCAGCCTGATATACTGTTTGCAAATCAACAATATCTTTCATGGGTGATAATAAAAACCCAATCAAAATATTTAATGTAACCAATTCTCCTATCGATAGCATTCCATTCATCACTTCGTTTATTCCGATAAATATTAATGCAACCTCACCGATACCATTAATTATCATTTTTATTGCAGCTTGTTTATTCTCCAAATCCCCAAGATAAAAAACACGTTGCTGCCATAAGTGAAAACAGTCTGTTCCATCAATCATCATTTTATTTTCAAGGCTGTTAACACGTAGAGATTGAGCGCCTTCTATTGATTCAACTAAAAGAGTAGTTACTCGTGCATCAGAATTTCTTAATAAAATATTTTGCGAATCATATATTTTTTTGAATGATTCAATAACAATTAAGTATGCTAATAATATTATAATTGATAAAATAAAAATCTTAATGCTTTTCCGGATCAGTATAATACCTACAATAGCTATCAATAAAATATCAGAAGGAATAATTAAAATCGACGTAACGCATGCATCTTCTATTTGCGCTACATCCCGAATACGTGATAGAATTTCCCCGCTTTTTCTTGATTCCAAAAATGACAGAGGCCATCTTAAAATACAATGATAATATTTTTTAAATAGAGTCTCGCTAATATTTTTTCCCAATTGCAACGAGTTCTCTACTCGAAACCAATCTACCAAAACCTTTAGCAAAATCATCTGTATACTGATAGCTGTATAATAAATTAGGGTATAGAATAATTTGTAAGGCACTACTGAATCAATAACTGTTCCGAAATAAAAAGAAAACGCAACAGCAAATATTGCCGAAGCTATAGAGCACAAAATAATAGTAATAATTTTTCTCTTATTGTCTAATATACTCTTTTTCAAAAAATTATTTTTTTCTGGCGAATTAGCTTCAGCCTGTTTTATTTCTTTAAATCTTGCAGTGACTTCACATGTTACTAAAATACCTTCCCATTTGTAATAAAATTTGTCGCTTCTATTCCCTTCGAAAAAAATCTGTTCATTAACTCGTAGAAATCCCTGTGCAGGATCAGCGACAATTAATTTTCCATTCTTTACACCATATAAAACAATAAAATGGAAAGCACCATTATAGTCAGTTGTTAAAGCAATACACGGATATGTTATTTGACTTATGTCAATCTCATCTCCAGTCTTGATATATGCTTCAGCTTCTAGTCCCAATTTACTCATAGCATGACACAATTCATAAATTGATGCTCCTTCTTCCGTCATTTCTGTTATTCTTCTTACCTCAGCTAAACTAATTTTCATACCGAAATAAGATGCAATAGTAGCAATGCAAGCACATGCGCAATCTGTAGTGTCATATTGACGAACACACTTATAATTTTTTTTCAACACGATTATATATCCTTGTAAAATATGTGATAAGACATCATCTGAATACAAATGGCTTCTGGCCTTTTAAAAAAAGGGTGAGATTTCTCTCACCCGTCCAGTAAATTTTAGCCCGTGTATCCACAAACTTCATAGCAAAATTGGATATATTTACTTGCCTTTGCATGTTGACCAGCATTTTCGTACTTCTTTATTTGTGCAACCATTTTACTAGCAGAAGATGGGCAGCAAAAATAATACCCATAATTACTGTTACATACCCCTCCCCGATACAATTTCATTTCATTATCGTTCATTTTAGTCATTCCGATAATACTACTCATTTCTTAACACCTCCAATTCAACAACAGTTATCAACTGGATAATTACTACTGCATTGGAATCACCTTCCTTTCTAAAGCATGTGGATGCACAAACTATTAATTCTGCACCCATACCTGTTGTGTCTTATACACAGCATCATGATGCTTGGTGCCAACTTGAACCTGATCAAAAACGACTGTATAACTTCCATGAGTATAATCGTTGTGATTGAATGCCATATCTTGAGCGTGCTCATCCCATGCATCAGAAGTCGGAAAAACCTGCCCACAAGTATTGCATTTAGATCCTACTGCCTGTGTTTCATAAATTGGTTCGTCATAGGCAGCCGAAACAAGAACCTGTCTCGTTTCATAATGGCCGGAAGGCTGTGAAGGTTGAGCGGGTTGTGCGGTCTGTGTATTCTGTTTCGGTTGAGTCGGCTTTACTGCCAGACTACTGGGATGTGTATTCTGTGTCGAAGCAGAGCTTGCCTTGCTTGTGCTTGGTTTCTGTGCAGATCCCTTCTGTCCGGAAGAAGTCTTGGCAGAACTGTTAGAGCTTGACTTAACTGACGTTTTGGATGTTTCAGCGGGAGTAGTGCTGCTTTCAATGGGTGCAGGCGTACTCTCCGTAGCTTCCTGCTCCGTTTTTTCTTCAGAGTCTTCGGTCGTGGGATCTTTCCAATCCTCGGAAGAATCTACCTTTTCGTCTTCTTTGCTATCGGACTTTACAGAGATATTTGCTTTTTCGGCACTTGCTTTGTCAGCCAATGTTACCTTATTCC
This sequence comes from Bilifractor sp. LCP21S3_A7, assembly GCF_052118825.1. Classification (NCBI taxonomy): domain Bacteria; kingdom Bacillati; phylum Bacillota; class Clostridia; order Lachnospirales; family Lachnospiraceae; genus Bilifractor; species Bilifractor sp. LCP21S3_A7. Next base: position 80,773 of record NZ_JBQKGL010000005.1, read on the forward strand.
GACTTCCTGTCTGGGCAAACCAAATCCCGCCAACAAGACAGAATACAAGAACCAGAAGGACGGCAACAGATATTTTTTTATGCGATTTTATGAGATCAAGAAACTTTGTGAAATACTTTTTCATGGCGATGTCCTTTCTAGCACGTTAATCGCTTAACAGTTTTCGCTCCAAATCAGCTAATTCTTCGTCCGTATACGATGGACTGGATCGTCCGGGTCCGCTCTCCGCTCTGGGCTTCTCCGGATTGTAAAGATCGTGATTGACTTCTGCCTGGTAGTAGCTTGTGATGGTTTGCGGAGATCGATACAAGGCGGTCAGAAGATAGCTTCGGATATTGCGGATCTTTGTCTTGGTATGCTTCATGGCATCGATCACATACTCCAGGTGAAACGAGTTCAGTTCCAGAAACCGTTCTCGTACTTTCGCTGCCGGATAGTCTTCGCCTCCGATCCGGATTGTTGGACTGCTTGTCCGACAGCTATCAATAATGAGCTGGTACAGTTCCAGATACATCTCCAAGTCTGGCCAGTCAGTACGCTGCCTCATGGCAGCAATCGACAGCTTTTCCTTGATCTGCTGTTCGAACGTCTGTTTTCTGTCCATCCATCCATCCATCCATCTGTTTTTCTTTTTGTTCGCTGGAAGATCTATTTTGGGTTTCTTGATGGATAGATGGATTATATATATTTATATCTTTCTCTATATATTCTTTCTCTGCCGGAAAATTTTTCCGTTCTAGATCGGAAGATTTTTCCGTTCTTGATCGGAGATTTTTTCCGTTCTTGATCGGAAGATTTTTCCGTTCAAGACAGGCCATTTTTGTCCTATCTATATTTTCAGTATATTCAGTTACTTGATTGAAATCAACTAATTTTTTGCCGATATTATCGAAATTTTCCTTTTGCGATACATTTGGATTCTCTTCTGCTTTTTCGTTCCCATGATCCATATCGGCATTAGAAACCGGAATATCTTCGTCTTTTTTCTCCGGGACTGTCTCTTCCTGCTCTGGAAGTGGTTCTGCAAAATCGAAAGGATAGATTTTCGATTCTTTGCCCTGTCCCATTACTTGGACTTCGATCAGACCATAGTCTACCAGTTCTTTCCGATATTTAAGTGCAGATCGGTCGGAACATTGCAGATCTTCACAGATTTCTGTGGTCGAGTACTTGATATATACTCCTTGTTCATCTTCCCAATGGTTTCGCTCTGAGAGATGCATCCGGTTCAAAATTAAACTATATAGAATCTTTGCATAGGCAGACATAGAGCGATATGCATCATCATAGATAAGGATCATTGGAATCGGGATGAAGTTGTATCGAATACCTTTTCGGTAATCATGAAATCGTTCAAGTTTTGGTGCCATGATATCTTCCAGTCTAGAATGCTTCTACAACATTTAAAAAAATCGAGCCATTATCGCCGGGAGCATTTTTCCTGATATGGTCAATCAATCCCGCCTGCTTCAACTCATAAATGTAACGCCTGATACTTCGTGTGGAGCACCCAAGATCGGATGCCATATCTCTTTGGGAATAATTGATAAAAACCTTCCCGGATCGGTCCCGGTTTCCAGTCTTTGCAGCCTCTATGTATTTTTTCATCAAAATGCTATAAAGGATTTTCGATGAATCGGAAAGCTTCTCATACTCTTCGGAGGAGACTAATGAAGAAGGAAGATAATATGAATCGATAAATAAATCCATTAACATGACTTGCCCTCCCGTAGATTTTTAGAGAAACAATCGATCTGATGCTGTAACTTGGCAACCTTTCGATCCGCCTTCTGCATTTCTTTTTTCAGACGGTTGTTTTCCTCCAGCATTGCTTCTGCAGCTGCTAGTCCCTGTTCCTTGATTACAAGCTGCATCTTTTTCAGATGGTCGGTATATTTTTTCGAGGCTGCATCGGAGAAATCGATGGCAAGCTCGAATCGTTCATGAAGCGATTGCAATTCATAACGAAGAAAGAGTTCTGTCACATCGGGACGATTTTCCTGGCAAAATTGAAAGAAATTCTGGTAGTCCTTTTTCGAGAAATTGTTAGGATTCATTAATGTCTCCTTTCCAATACCAAGTTGTTTGTGAATACCACTTATGGTTGCACCTACGGTGATGGAGCACCGCAGGTGCGAAAAAAGGTGGTAAAACCATTCCGGGAAGATCCCGGAAGCCCTCTTTCCCGTAATGAGCGATGGGCCGACATTGCCCGAAAGAGGGAGCCTGTCTTATTCGCCGCGGGAGGATAAGGAATAGAGAATCCAAACCATCACACCAAAACAGGCTAATCGAAGGAACAAAAACGGAAGGCTTTTGCATTTGAAAACATCGAGAAGGACCAGAACGCCAACCGAAATAAGAGCTAGAATCAGCTTTTTAATAAGGTCCTTTCCGATTTTTTGCCTTTTTTTCTTATTCATTTGGCCAGACCTTATCAAAATCGATGCGGATCGGTTTTTCGAGAAAAATACCGTAAAGAAGAGTCTCGACCCTCGAAAGGTGTTTTTCCTTGAACCAGTCCAATTCTTCTATATTTTGAAAATCCGGAGCAATGAACCACTCAAAACGATAGCCATTGTTTGCTGCATCGAAACCGTATCCGGTAATGAAGGGATCATCCCCAAGCTTTTGCAGGGATTCCTTAATAACGCAATAGTCTTTTCCTTCCACCTGGAAAGGGACTGCTGATCCGTTTTTTACCGAATCCACCATTCGGCCATACCTTTTTTCCTGTTCCATGTTTTTCTCCTTTTCTTAGAACCTTTTTCCGCAACGACCGCAGAATTTGGTTTTGGAATCAAAAATCATTAGTTTTGCTCCACAATAAGGACAAGTTGTAACCTCAATCGTTTCCAGGGAATCTTCATCCATTGAGTCTTCGATCCGATTGTTTCTTTCCAAAACAGACCGAAATGACCTTGCTCGATTTCTTTTTTTTCGAAAAATCATTCCATTTCTCCTCTCCCTCTTTTCTCTCTACGCACATTCGACAAGGAATAATGGTAGATTGTTAATTCTATTCCTCTTCAATTCCGTATTTCTTTTCTTCTCCTCATTCTTCCAAGACCCACAGGACTTGGCTTCCACAATATCCGCAAAAATTAAAGCCGGATTCGAAAATCAGCCTTCTTCTGCAGAAAGGACAGATACCAATGTGAACTGCTTCCTGGAGAGTCTCTTTCTGTGGATTGATGATTTTATTTTTGTTCTGATCCAACTGCTTTGGTTCGTTTTTCTCAGTTTTATCTGTCTTACGAGAAAACTGAAAAGTTCCGGGTTCAGATTCTTCTGTGTCAGAATCTGACACAAAATGTTCCGATTCTACTTTTTTAATGTTTTTTTTGATCTCCTTTGCTGTGGTCACTCCCTTTTCCAAAAGAGAATCCTGCTTTTCTACCGGAAGTTTGGACAGTTCGTAGGCAGCATCTTTGGTCAGAGCACCGTCCTTGTACTGCTCCATTCCGCTCTCACCCAGACGGTTGCTGATCGCCTGATGGATTTTTACGGTAGAAGGAGACAGATGCAGCTCTTCGGCAATCATCTCGACGGTCCGTTTTCCCTTCGGCCTTTGAAACGTTTCCGGATAGGAATCCAGGAGTTTCTTCATGCCATTAATCTCTTGTGTGATTTCGTAGGAAGTTTTCTGGTCATAGGCATTGGTCGAATAAACCGTAAATTCTGCCCGGACATCATCCATATCGTTCATGACGCAGCATGGGATCATGGAAAACGATTCTTCCTGCTCTTCTTCCACGAGATATTTGCAAGCCCGATACCGCTTATGCCCGGACAAAATCTCAAAGGTATCTCCTGCCTTCTTCCGGACAATCAATGGTTCCAATACTCTTCCATCCAGAAGTATAATATCAGCCAACCGATGTACGCTTTCCGGTGTCAGATCCCGATATTGATAGGGACTTTCCTCCAACTGGTGATAGTCAATGTTCCGAATATGGAGCGAAGGCGTAGTTGCTTTCGGTTCAGCGAAAGAAGACATTGCCTGGATTCTCTGCAATCTTCCCATATCATGCCTCCTTTTCTGCAAAACGACTCAGGACATCCTGGGCCAACTCTTCAAAATCTTTGGTAACGTCTGCGGTTTTTCGATGCATAAGGAGTGGCTTGAACAGAGAAAGGCTGCTATTGACCTTTGCCGTGTTCCGGATAAAGATATCGGAAACCGGATAATCGTGATGATTCGTAAGATCATCCAGCTTATTCATCTGGTCCTTTGTCATTGTTAAGTGATTGATTACGGCAGACCAGTTGATTTTCTTTCCAGAAGCATCTTCCAAATCTTCGATCGTAGAAGAAATAAGGTTTAAATTGGAAATTGAAAATCCGTCCAAAAAAATCGGCACCAGGAGAAGATCGCTTGCCACAATCGCATTCTGACTTGCAGAATGTGCGTCCGGAGGACAGTCGATAATACAGAAATCATACAGATCTTCTACCGGAAGAAGCATCTTTTTCAAATCATCCAGAAACTCAAATTCAGATGTTTGGTTCGATCCCCTGGCATAGGACACGTTCTTGAACCGTTCCGAAATATAAATACCAGGCTTTACGCTTTCAGCATGTTTTTCTGCCAACTCCGAAATATCCGGATAGGAACACTTTTTCCGCCGAAGTTCCGGTTCAAAGAAATAGGTCAAATTAGCTTGGGAATCGAGATCAAGAAAGAGAATCCGATGCCCTTCCTTTGCCAGTTCTGATCCAAGGTTAAAGGAAATGGTTGTCTTTCCTACTCCACCTTTTCGGTTCCAAATCGTGATTGTTTTCATGGTTGCCACCTTTCTTTACACTTATTTCAAGTATTGCATCCTGGGCTCCATCCCACATGCAGTACCGGGTTCCTTTTTTAATTAATTGTGCCCTTGCTCTTTCAAAAACAAGTTTTGTGCCTTTTTCAGCCCCATCGGAGATATCTGCAGCAGTTGGAGCGTTGTGAGATCGCTCGCATAAATCCCGGTTAATGTCTCCAACATTTTTTTCCGTATCTTATATGCACGGCTACGCTGAATTCCCTTTTGTAAGATCATTGGCTCTGGATTTCTTTTCATCTTCTCTGCTTTCAGAAAAACCTCAAATATTTCTTTTTCCCAGCAATTTGAAATCAGATCATACGAAATTTTAATTCTGGTTAATTGATCTTTTCGAGCCTTGACCACAGCAATCTGTTCGCTGATGTCCTGGACCTCTTCTTTTTTGATCTGAGATACAGACTGAAGAACAATAAAAAGATCAGAACCACCGGAAGTTTGGATTCTTGCACCCAGATCCGTATTTTGCGGATGGAAAGAGGCTTGTCGTATCTTTTCTGCAGATTCTTTCTGTATGGATACGATCATATCGTACAGATGGCTGATTTTCTGAGTCAGGCTTCTTAGTTCTTCTTCGTAGTGGGCAAGCAGAAAGAATAAGTCATTTCCATTTAGATCGAAATCATCATTTTCCATCACATCCCCTTCCCAGCATCAGAACTATCGCAATTTCATCTTTTCTGCATATTCTGCCGAATAAGTATTAAAGTTTTCTCCCTTAATCCCCCTTTGTAATTCCCGATAGATCGTTGCTATGTGAAAGCCTGTTTTTTCTGCAATTTCCCTAGGCAGGCATCCATCATGGATATATGCTTCGATCTTTTTTCGGTCTGCAAAAGTCAAATGTCTCATCCAAGCGTTACCTCATTTAATTTTGTGTAGTGACTGGGTCCAAGACGCTTTACGTCCAGCTCAAAGTCAGCCTGTTTGTATCTCCGAAACTTGTCAGAAAGCAATTTCCGGTAGCAGTCGTAGTACTGCGGTGGCCGGATATATCCAGCTCGCTGATCACTTGCTTTTACGTCTCGGACCACAGAAAGTGCGTAGCTATCCGGCATCTTATATTCTCTCTTTTTTCTTTTAAAAGGCATTTGTCAATCCTCCTTTCTATTTAGCTTGTTTCTTTCCTCCTCTTCTTCATCGCCTTCTCGATATTGCGGAACACGGGAGCCGTTCCTCTTGGTGCTCTTTCGAGCGTCCTGCACGACTCGACATGCTTGCCGGAGAGGTCCTTCCTCTTTCCCGATTCGAGGTACGCCCAACGCCCGATAACTATGGCGTATTCCTCTCGCATTGCGAGACGGGGATGGCTTCTCGTTCCTATCCATTCGCCATATGAGATGATAGCCTTCTTCGGCTTCTCTATGGCGGATGCCTGTCTCTGCTTCCTGTCCAGCTCGTTGATTCTGTCCAGCTCGTCGATGTCGATGTTTCTGATGGCGTCCTCGCTGATTGAGAAGAAATCTGTTCTGTTGGCATACCGTGATGTGTGGTGCCAACTTGATTGACAAAGAAAGTACTGTCTCAAGACGGAAAGAGGATATCCCGCCATCCTTTCATCTCCGGAAAGTGAGACAATCTCCTTCTTCGTCCATTTCGAAAACGGCTTCTCGCCATTCCTGTACGCTTCGGAAGCCCTTTTCGACATTCTGTATCCGTCATATCCGCTATTCATGTCCCTCATTCCTGTTGTTCCTTCCTTTTTTTACATTCTAATTCCCGAAAATGGTCCGAATTCATAAAGCCATTTTATAAGATCTCTTTCCTTTCTCCCCATCTTGCCGTTAGGACAGCTTTGGATTATTCTTCGACAGAGCCGAATATATCTTCGTATGTGTCACCGTCCAGATGGTTCTTTGCCCACTCCTTTGCTTCACCCACAGAAAAGGGAATGATCTTTTCGCCATAGCAGTATCCGTTGAAACAATGTTCCGCATACTCTGTCATAGCACCGCCCTCACCGTGAAGGAAAAACTCTCCGGTTTTCTTGCGGTACAGATGCTCTTCCACACTTATAAAATCGTTATGACCATATCCATTCTCCCAGTCTGCCACACACTTTGCTGTGTTCGTGTCGTACTCCTTGCCATTGATGATCTTTTTCATAGTTTTTCTCCTTCTGAAAAATAAAAAAATAGTGCTGCGAGATTTTCTCGCAACACTATTTTTAAGGGGAAAGAATTGCGAGTGGAGATTTAATATCTCCTTTCGCAATTCATTTTAAAACACACCTGTCTCCGCCGAGGAAAAATTATTTGTCTCCGCCGAGGATCGCTACGGTGTCGCGGCAGATCGCGAGTTCCTCGTTTGTCGGGATGACGCAGACAGCTACCTTGGAGTCGTCTGTGGAGATTTTTACGTTCTGTCCGCGGAGCTTGTTCTTCTCGGGATCAATCTTGATGCCGAGGTAGCTGAAGCCGTCCATGATTCTGGCGCGGGTGGCTCCGTCGTTCTCTCCGATTCCTGCCGTGAACGCGATTGCGTCAACGCCGTCCATAGCCGCCACATAAGCACCGATGGTGGTTTTTACGCGGTACGCGAATACCTCAAGCGCAACCTCTGCGTCGTGATTCCCCTTCTTCGCCGCATCGGCCAGATCCCTGAAGTCACTGGAAAGTCCTCTTGAGAGACCGTATACGCCGGACTTCTTGTTCAGAATGTTAAGGATACCGGAAGCATCGAGATTCAGCTTCTTTCCGAGGAATTCAACAACGGAAGGATCAAGGTCGCCGGAGCGGGTTCCCATGGCAAGACCGGCAAGAGGAGTAAGGCCCATGGAGGTGTCCACGCATTTGCCGTTCTTCACAGCGCTGACCGACGCGCCGTTGCCCAGATGGCAGACGATGATCTTGCTGTTGTTGAGATCGAGACCGAGAAACTTTGCGGTTTCCCTGGAGACAAAGCTGTGGCTTGTGCCGTGGAAGCCGTATTTGCGGATGCGGTACTTCTCATAATACTCAATCGGAATCGCGTACAGATATGCCTTCTCCGGCATGGTCTGATGGAAGGCAGTGTCGAAGCAGCCGACCATCGGAACGCCCGGCATAAGCTCCTTGCAGACATTGATTCCGATCAGGTTCGCAGGGTTGTGAAGCGGTGCCAGATCGGAGCAGTCTTCCAGTGCCTTGATCATGGCATCGTCTACTTTTGCGGAGCACGCGAACTTCTCGCCGCCGTGTACGACACGATGACCTACCGCATCGATCTCCTTCAGGGAGCGGATCGCGCCGGTCTTGTCATTGGTGAGCGCATCGAGAACCATCTTGATGGCTTCCTTGTGTGTCGGCATCGGTGCTTCTGTGATTTCCTTGTCGAGACCTTCCTTCTGATATACGAGACGGCCGTCGATACCGATACGCTCGCAGAGTCCCTTGGCAAGAACCTCCTCGGAATCCGAGTCGATCAGCTGATATTTCAGAGAAGAACTTCCACAGTTAATGACTAAAACTTTCATGAATAAACCCTCCTGATCATGTGATTATATAGATTATATCCTGCACACAGGTGGAAAAGCCTGCCGCAGACGCCATCCGTGACGGACAGCGGATTTACAAAGGACGCAAAGAAATAACCGAGCCTTCTGGGGGTTCGGTTATTTCTCGATTTGTTTTGCAAAAGAATGACCGGAAATCAGCTGTTCATCATGGCTTCTACTGCTGTCATGGCTACGACGCCTACGATATCATCTGCAAAGCATCCACGGGACAGATCGTTAACCGGCATGGAAAGACCCTGCAGAACCGGACCGTACGCATTCGCGTGAGCCAGTCTCTGCGCGATCTTATATCCGATATTTCCTGCCTCAAGGCTCGGGAAGATCAGGGTGTTGGCGTGGCCGGCAACCTCGCTGACCGGAGCTTTGAGTTTCGCAACTTCCGGAACAATAGCCGCGTCAAACTGAAGCTCTCCGTCGATCTTCACCTGAGGATATTTCTCCTTCGCGATCTTTGCTGCCTCTGCTACCATGGTTACATTGTCGTGCTTTGCGCTGCCCTTTGTGGAGAAGGAAAGCATAGCGACCTTCGGCTCCGCTCCGATGTATGCGCGGAAAGAGTCAGCGGAAAGGCCTGCGATCTCTGCAAGCTTCTCAGAATCGAAATCAGTATTGACAGCGCAGTCGGCGAAGAGGAAGGTACCGTTCTCACCATACGGGCAGTTCGGAACTTCTACGATGAAGAATCCGGAAACGCTCTTTACGCCGGGTTTTGTCTTCAGAAGCTGAAGCGCAGGACGGATGGTGTTGCCTGTGGAATGGCATGCGCCGGAAACAACGCCGTCGGCATCTCCGCACTTGCACATCAGACATGCATAATACATATAGTCCTTGGTCATCTGCTGCTCTGCGATCTCAGGTGTAACGCCCTTCTTTGCGCGAAGCTCAACGAATTTGTCAATATATTTCTGGCGGTTCGGATCGGTGAAAGGATCAAGGATCGTGATTCCTGTCAGATCATAACCGGTACCGTGGTTCTGGATATCTTCAGGGGTACCGAGAATAATGATGTTCGCGATGCCCTCTCTGGTGCACTTTACAGCGGCCTCATAGGTGCGCTGGTCCATCGACTCCGGTAATACGATTGTTTTCTTGTTGGATTTTGCTTTTTCTTTGATACTGTCAATAAATGCCATTTCCAGGCTCCTTTCTGGATATGCCTTAACGCATTCCGAACACACTGATTGAAAAGTCCGCAACATACCTGTACGCACTCACTTTCATGAATAAAGTATAGTACCTTCTCAGGCCTTCGACAAGCAGTAAAATTGTATTATAAATAATACAAAAGCAGAAAAACAGGAGGATCCGGTCGTCTCCAGACAGGGTTGCCCGAGGGGAAAGTCCCGGAAGATCCATTTCCTTTTGCCAGGAGAAGGCATATCATGATACGATATGATAAAGTGCAGAAAAATCAGTCCTGCAGCAGGTTTTTCGAGGAGAATGTTCATGAAGATAATCGGTATCATAGCGGAATACAATCCGTTCCATAACGGTCACGCATATCTGGTCAGGAAGGCGAGGGAGATTTCCGGCGCTGACGCTGTGGTGGCGGTTATGAGCGGCGATTTTGTACAGAGGGGGATGCCTGCAGTATTCGATAAGTATACGCGGACGGCAATGGCTCTCGCGGGCGGATGTGATCTGGTGCTGGAGCTTCCGACGGCAGCCGCCGCTTCGTCCGCCCAGCGGTTTGCGGAGGGCTCCGTGGCTGTTTTGAATGGAATCGGCGTGGTCGATGAACTGTGGTTCGGAAGTGAATCCGGGAAAATGGACATGTTCCGTCTGCTCGCGCCGGTTCTCTCCACTGAGCCGGAGAAATACCGGTCCCTTCTCAGAAAATGGCTGGCTGCAGGGTTCTCTTTTCCCCGTGCGAGGGAAGAGGCACTCATCGGTTATTTCAAAGATAAGGGAACACCGAGGATGGGTGAAGAAATCCGGGAGTTTCTGAGCATGCCGAATAATATTCTGGGTCTGGAGTACTGCATCGCTCTCGAAAAAACAGCCAGCGCCGTTGTACCGAGGACGATTCAAAGGCTCGGAGCCGGCTTCAATGACAGCATCTTTAAACAGGAAAACGGCTATAATTCGGCATCCGCAATCCGTTGTCAGATTTTTGAGAAGAATGGTCCCGAACTTCTGGAGGACTCTGTTCCGCCACGGGTGTACAACATTCTCAGGGATGCCTGCCGTTCGTCCGCTCCTGTCCGGGAAGACGATTTTTCCGCGATGCTGCGGTATCAGCTGCTGCGGGAGGAGAGCGGGAATATCTTCAGGCATTCAGGTGTGACGGAGGTAAAAGGGAGCGGGAAGGAAGCGCCGGAGAGCCGGACATTTTCACAGTATCTGGATGTGACGGAAGATCTTGCTCTGAGGATACGAAATCATCTGAGCAGATACCGGTCATTTTCACAATTTGCAGAACTGCTCTCGGCAAAAAATTATCCGGTGACGCAGATGAACCGCGCACTGCTCCATATTCTTCTGAATATCCGGGAGGATGATCTGAGCCGGGCACTTCATCCGGAATATGTACATCTGCTTGGGTTCTCTGAAAAAGGACGGGAGGTACTGAGGGAGATCAAGACAGGAGGAACGGGACGGCTCTGTCCTGTGGCAAAAATCTCATCTCTTCCGCCGGAGCTGACCCGGGCCGATGTATTCGCGTCGAATCTGTACGAATCGGTCCGGTCAGTGAAGAGCGGTCAGGATTTTATTCATGAATTCAGGAGACAGGTAATCCGGGTATGATGAGAATGCTGAAGTCCGGTCCATGCGTGGCGGAGATCAGAGGCTGACAGAGGCGGCAGTTGGAAAATATAACAGGTAGTCCGGGTGGTCACCTGGATTCTGACAGAGGCGGCAGAAGGACGATACGACAAGAATGTTAGGCGTGGTCATCCGGGCAAAGAAAAAGACGGCTCCCGCAAGAAGGGAGACCGTCTGTTTTCTGCAGATGAAACGCTGTCAGTTCTTGAAACTGTGTACCGGGGCAGGGATTCTGCCGGTGCGGCTGATCAGTGCGTCGCATCCGAAGCGGCTGACCGGCATGATCGGCGCGCTTCCGAGGAGACCTCCGAACTCCAGGGAATCTCCGACATCCTTACCGATGGCAGGAATTACACGGACTGCCGTTGTCTTCTGGTTGATCATGCCGATTGCCATCTCATCGGCGATGATGCCGGAGATGGTAGTGCTCTTTGTGTTTCCGGGGATAGCAATCATGTCAAGACCGACGGAGCAGACACAGGTCATCGCCTCGAGCTTTTCCATACAGAGTGAACCGCGGTTAACGGCATTGATCATTCCCTGGTCCTCACTGACCGGAATGAAGGCACCGGAGAGTCCGCCGACATAGGAGGAAGCCATAACGCCGCCTTTTTTTACCTGGTCGTTCAGAAGGGCAAGTGCAGCTGTCGTTCCGGGAGCACCGACAGATTCCACGCCGATCTCCTCAAGAATGTCCGCCACAGAGTCGCCGACCGCGGGAGTCGGAGCCAGAGACAGATCAATAATGCCAAAGGGGACGCCGAGACGTCTTGATGCTTCTCTGGCGACGAGCTGTCCCACACGGGTGACTTTGAAGGCGGTCTTCTTGATGGTCTCGCAGAGAATCTCGAAATTCTCCCCTCTTACCTTTTCCAGCGCATGCTTTACAACGCCGGGGCCGGATACGCCGACATTGATGATGGCATCCGCCTCCGTGACGCCGTGGAAGGCGCCTGCCATGAAGGGGTTGTCATCCGGCGCGTTGCAGAAAATAACGAGCTTCGCGCAGCCGAGGCAGTTGTTGTCCTTCGTCGCCTCCGCGGTGCTTCTCACGATCTCGCCCATCAGCTTCACCGCGTCCATGTTGATGCCGGTCTTTGTGGAACCGACATTGATGGAGCTGCATACAAGTTCGGTGCGCGCCATTGCCATCGGAATAGAACGGATCAGGAGCTCGTCAGCCTTTGTCATGCCCTTGGATACAAGGGCGGAATAACCGCCGAGGAAGTTGACGCCGACGGTATGAGCTGCTCGGTCCAGCGTTTCGGCGATTGTCACAAAATCCTCCGGTGTCTTGCAGGCTGCGCCTCCGATCAGGGCAATCGGTGTCACGGAAATCCGTTTATTGACGATCGGGATGCCGTACTCGGCCTCGATGTCTTTGCCGGTCTGCACCAGGTTGCGGGCAAGTGTTGTGATCTTGTCATAGATCTTCTGGTTCAGACGGTCCAGGTTTGAATCGATGCAATCCAGAAGGCTGATGCCGAGAGTAATGGTACGCACGTCCAGATTTTCGTTTTCGATCATTTCATTGGTTTCATTTGCTTCAAAAATGTTAATCATGGCTGTACCTTTCTGTTCAGATTCTGTGCATCATGTCGAAGATGTCTTCCCGCTGGCAGTGAATCATTACACCGATCTCCTCTCCGACTTTCTTCAGATCCTCGGCGAGTTCCGCAGTATTCTTCTCGGATTTGGACGCATCGGTGATCATCATCATATGGAAATATCCCTGCAGAATGGTCTGGGAGATATCTTCGATATTCACATTATTCTCTGCAAGGTAGTTGCAGACCCTGGCGATAATGCCGACAGTATCTTTTCCGGTGACTGTGATGATTGTTTTTTTCATGATCTTGTCTCCTCGGTGAATAGCGGTGCCTGAATGATAGATCAGGGACACCTTCGGTTTGCGTTGTTTGTTCGATTATACTACGATTCGTGGAAGATGCACGGCTTTTTTCAGAATTCCGCGAATTCGCTTACCGTATCTCTTCTTGCGACGGTAATCGGGAAGTCGCCGGACTTGTAGGGATTTTCTCCCATGGTGACTTCACTGCATACGGTTTCATAGGCGAGGGCGGGATAGTTGTTCTCCGCGCTCAGGTGGCCCAGAAAAATATGCCGGATGTTGTCATGCAGAATCTGACAGAGAAGCTGTCCGGAAGTTTCATTGGAGAGGTGGCCTCTGTCGCTTAGAATGCGGACCTTCAGCGGATATGGATAGCGTCCGGCCTCCAGCATGTTGACGTCGTGATTGGCCTCCAGCAGAATGGCATCCAGATACTGCAGATGACGGATTGTATAATCTGTGTAGGTTCCCATATCGGTCGCCACGGCGCAGGAACGCCCGTCGCTGCAGATCCGATACCCTACAGGGTCTGCGGCGTCGTGCATAATGCTGAAGGGTTCGACGTCAAGATCTCCGATCCGCAGCGTCTGGTCCGGACGGATTTCGTGAAAAAGATCTTCCGGGATTTTTCCGGTTGAATTTTTACTCCGGATCGCGTCCCAGGTTCCCTTTGTGGCATAGATCGGAAGATTCAGTTTCCTTGAAAGAACGCCCAGACCCTTGATATGGTCCGAGTGCTCATGGGTGATCAGGATTCCGTCAATATCCTTCCCGGTATATCCGATGGTGTTGAGCCCCTGCTCTGTCCGCCTGCCGGAAATCCCGGCATCGACAAGAAGACTGGTATGCTCGCTTCCGACGAAAATGCAGTTGCCGCTGCTTCCGCTGGAGAGACTGCACATTTTCATATATAATACGCTTCCTCTGTTCTAAAATGATTAATCGGTGTTCGTCTGCGGCCCGAAGGAACGCATTCTGGCGTCAATCTGGCGAATGGTATCCGGAAACGGGCCGCTGTTATCGAGAACAAACGCACATATTCTCCGGAACTCGGAATCCGGGAGCTGATTGGCCATGATCTCCCTTATTTTCGCGTCAGAATACCCCCGGCTTTCCCGGAGACGTTTCTTCCTTACCTCCGCATCTGCATAAACATACCATAATTCATCGCAGATTTCATCATATTTTTCCTCGATCAGAAGGGCTGCCTCGAGAAAGAAAAACGGCCGGCCCTCTGTCTCCGCCTCTTTCATGGACAGGGCAATGCTTCTGCGGACAGCCGGATGTGTGATCCGGTTCATCTGTTCCAGAAGCCCCTTGTCCGCAAAGATTTTTGCCGCAACGGCTTTCCGGTCAAACTCACCGTCGGGGGCCAGAACACCAGGCCCAAGCAGGTCAAGAATCGGGCCGTAGCAGGCCTGTCCCTTCTTCATCATCGTATGTGCCAGCTCATCCGAGCGGATCAGATCACAGTCGTAATGGGTCTCCAGATACTTCATGACCTCGCTTTTTCCGCTTCCGACGCCGCCGGTAATTCCGATTATTTTCAATGTCATTCCTCCTGCCGTACCCCGCAAGAGCGGGGCACCATGTACTGTAAAAAGCCAGACGCCGCAGTATCAGGCGCTTTATTTTGCCTCGTACCAGCTTGACCCGTCATGGATATCGACCTCAAGGCGGACGGCAAGGTCTGCCGCGCCTTCCATTTCTTCCCGGAGAATATTCCTCACCTGTTTTTCCTCATCCCTTGCCGTCTCTACGAGAAGCTCATCGTGAACCTGGATGAGAAGCCGTGATTTCAGATGCTCTCTCCGGAGGCGCCGGTTCACCCGGTTCATGGCGATCTTGATGATATCGGCGGCCGTGCCCTGAATCGGCGCGTTCTTCGCGACTCTTTCACCGAAGGAGCGCTGCATGAAATTGGAGGATTTCAGCTCTGGCATTGGACGGCGGCGGCCAAATCTGGTGACGGAATAGCCTTTCTCCCTCGCGTCTGTGACGAGACCATCCAGGAACGACCGGATTCCGGGATAGGTTTCGTAGTAGCGCTCGATGTAATCCGCGGCCTCCTTCCGTGAGATGTCGAGGTCCCTGCTCAGGCCGAAGGCGCTGATCCCGTATACGATTCCGAAGTTCACAGCCTTTGCGTTCCGCCGCATGACCGGTGTGACCTCGTCAAAGGGAACGTGGAAGACCTGCGATGCAGTGATGCGGTGTATGTCCTTCGCCTCCCGATATGCCTCGATCAGTTTTTCATCTCCGGACATTGACGCGAGCACACGCAGTTCGATCTGCGAATAGTCGGCGTCCACGAAGATATACCCTTCCCTGGGGACAAAGACCTTCCGGATCTGTCTGCCAAGTTCGATCCGTACCGGGATGTTCTGAAGGTTCGGATCGGTGCTGCTGATTCTGCCGGTTGCGGTGATGGTCTGCTTAAAGGTTGTGTGGATTCGTCCGTCATCCGACACAAAGCCGGCGAGACCGTCCGCGTAGGTGGATTTCAGTTTGGAGAGCTGCCGGTAATCCAGAATATCCTGAACAAGGGGGACATCGGGAGCGAGCTTTTCAAGCACGTCTGCCGAGGTTGAATACCCTGTCTTTATCTTCTTGCCGCCGGGAAGTTTCATTTTTTCAAAAAGAATGACGCCGAGCTGCTTCGGAGAATTGATATTGAATTCCTCTCCCGCCTCCTCATAGATCCGTTTCTCAAGGGAGGCAATTCCTCCGGCAAGTCTCTGCCCGTAAGCTGCAAGCTCCTCCGGCAGAATGCGGATCCCTTCTGTCTCCATATCATGAAGGGTGAACACAAGCGGCATCTCGATATCTGTCATGAGCTGGTACATGCCGGATTCCTTCAGCGCGCGGATCATCGGAGCCCTTGCCTTCAGCGAAATCCGGGCAATCTGTCCGGCGTAGAGCGCAGCCTTCGACTCTTCCATTTCCCCCGGAGCGGGCAGCTTCTTTGTGCCGAAAATCTCTCCGGCGGACAGAACGGGCTCTGTGAGATACGCGGCGCCGATGCTGTCAAAGGGATAGTCTGCTTTGAGAGGATCCAGAAGATAAGCGGCTATGCTGATGTCAAAGATTCCGGTGACGGAGGGATCCGTGCCGTTTCCCTTTGAGGAAACCTCCGGATTGCCGTTTGCGGGTTCGGTAAAAAAATCCTCGGGAAGCGGCTGAGATTTCATCTGGTCCTTGAGCGCAAAGGTGGAAAGCACGCAGGGACTCTGTGCGATCCGCAGTACTCCGTCCCTGATCTTTGAGGCGGAAATCGTTTCGGAAGCCGGGATGTACCAGGTTCCGACATCTGCCAGTGAGACAGCAAGACCGAAGATCTCTGGCGTGCGGGATATGGGTTCAAAGCTTTGCAGCAGATAAATCCCGGCCTCCGCGGAGGAGGCTGTCTTCGTGAAGATGCGGTCGGCTTCCTCGCTGTCTCTGACCGTCTGAACCGTGAGTGCGTCTTCTGTGTTCTGGGCAGAGGAGTCAAAATGAAGCAATAGCTTTTTGAAGCCCAGTTCCTTGAAGAGCTGGTATGCCTCAGGCGTGAAAATATTGCCAAGTCTTGCCTGATCATAGTCCAGAACGATCGGACTGTCGGTGTTGATCGTGGCCAGCTTCTTGGAGAGCACTGCAAGATCCCAGTGATCCCGCATCGCCTCCATGGCTTTCCTTGGCTTGATCTCTTCGAGATGCTCGTGGGCATTTTCAATAGTTCCATAGCTCTGCAGGATCTTTGTCGCGGTCTTGACACCGACTCCGGGAAGACCCGGGATATTATCGGAGCTGTCTCCCATCAGGGCTTTCAGTTCAATGACCTGGGCAGGGGTGATCTGGTATTCTTCAATGACCTCCCGGGTATGATAGTCCTGGACAACGGTCTGTCCGCCCTTCGTCTTCGGAATCCTGACCAGAACCTTGTCCGTGGCGAGCTGAAGGAGATCCCGGTCGCCGGAGAGGATGGTGACGTTCATCCCCTTCGCTTCGCTTCTTCTCGATATAGTGCCGATGATGTCGTCGGCTTCGTAGCCTTCCTTTGTCAGGATCAGAATTCCCATCGCCTTCAGGACTTCCTGAATGAGGGGAATCTGTTCTTTTAGTTCCTCTGGCATCGGATGACGCGTGCCCTTGTAGGCTTCAAACATACGGTGCCGGAAGGTCGGGGCGTGCACATCAAAGGCGACCGCCAGATACGCGGGTTTCTCTTCCTCGAGAACCTTCAGCATGATGTTCAGGAATCCAAGGACGGCATTGGTGTGTCTGCCTTCGGCATTGGTGAGGTCGGGAAGACCGTAAAAGGCGCGGTTCATCATACTGTGTCCGTCTATTACCAGAAATGTTTCACTCAAAGCATTCTCTCCTTAAATTATATGCTGCAGGATGATCATATGGTGCAGGATTGCAGGGATGCTGATTACAGTCCGATTCCGCGGAAGAACTCTGCAGCCGCGTCGGTGATTCCCAGAACATGGGCGAGGTCCAGGAGCCAGAGAATAATCAGCATCATGGTGATAAAGAATATCAATGCTCTCAGCTTCCTCATGCGGTGCTTATGAACGAGACGGGCTGTTTTTTCGTTGATGTTCTTCTGCAGCATTGGTTTCAGATTAAAAGACCCCTGGGGATCCTCCTCATTCAGGTAACGGACCGTAAGGTCCACCATGAAATTCGTCTCCAGCTCATCGTGACATTTGTTGCAGTTGTTTATATGGTTCAGGAAAACCGCAAGATCCTTGTCCGACAGCCTGTCCTCAAGGTAATCGGGGATCATTGCTTCCGCCTCGCGGCAGGTGATTTTCCTGCTTTTGCTGATAAATTCAGAAGAATCCATATGTTCTCTCCCTGATAGAATACGGCTTACGTCTGCTGACGGGCGGTATCGGTAAGCCCTGCCTCGATTTCCCGCAGAAAGCGGGACGGAGCGATCTTCTTGTCGTACCGCTCCCGGACAGAATAGATGTACAGGTCTTTCCGGGCGCGGGTCATTCCGACATAGAGCATGCGCCGTTCCTCTTCCAGGTCGGCGTCAAGAACTGCCTTGTGATAGGGGATGATTCCCTCATTTACGTCAAGGATATATACGGTGTCATATTCCATACCCTTGGAGGCGTGCAGAGTAGATACAACAACGCCGGAATGTTCCTCGGAACGGAGAGCCCGCTGCTGCTCCAGCTTTTCCCGATATTTTTCGATGGACTCCTTCCATTCCTCACAGGTCCTGTAATTGCGGGCGCT
Source organism: Bilifractor sp. LCP21S3_A7 (assembly GCF_052118825.1). Taxonomy (NCBI): domain Bacteria; kingdom Bacillati; phylum Bacillota; class Clostridia; order Lachnospirales; family Lachnospiraceae; genus Bilifractor; species Bilifractor sp. LCP21S3_A7. The sequence goes on from NZ_JBQKGL010000005.1 coordinate 98,951, forward strand.
TTCCGTCAGTTCATCGAGAACCTGCAGAAGATCCTCCGGCGGAATGTTCCGCTGCATCGCATAATCACGGAGATAACCTTCGTAACCGATCTCTCTCCGGATGTAGTTCAGGGCACCATAGGGGGCGAGGTGACGGATCATGGTGAGATTGGTTTCCAGCTCATCGACTCTCCGTACCATCCAGTCCTTATCTTCATAATAACTGTACAGACTCTCATAGGTGACCAGCGGGTCATAGAACGCTTCTCTGGAAAAATAACGGTTCGGGCGGTTGTATACGCGGAGAAAATCACTTCTCTTTCCTCTGCGTTCGCGGCTCATGGCTCCAAGATCCATGTAGGCCATGACATCCTTTGCGATCCAGTGATCAAAGACACAGGGGATGACATCACCCATCCGGAAAGGAATCTGATAGGCCATCAGCTGTTCAACAGCCTGTCTGCATCCGACATTCGTGCGGAACAGTACTGCGGTTTTCTCATATGGCACTCCTCCGTCATGTGCTTCCCGGATCTGCTGTGCCATGCGCACACATTCCTTTCTCGGATTGTCAAAGCATTCAAAGGAAACGGGAGAACCGGAGGGCCTGGAAGAGAGAATATTCTTCCTGAAGCGTTTCCGGTTGTGGCAGATCAGATTTTCCGCGGCTTTCAGGATCTCGGGAGTGCTGCGGTAGTTTTCCTCCAGCGCGATGACCTGACAGCCCGGATAGACCTTCGGGAAATTCAGCATCAGATCCGGATTGGCGCCGCGAAAACGGTAAATCGACTGGTCGTCGTCTCCGACAATAAAGAGGTTGTTTTCGGGAAGGGCGAGAAGCCGGATGATCTCATACTGCAGAGGACTGATATCCTGAAATTCATCGACAAGGATGTACCGGAACTTCTGCTGCCAGAGACTCAGGATATCGTGACGCGTCGTCAGAAGCTCGTAGCAGCGGGTAATGATATCGTCAAAATCCAGCATCCGGTTATCCCTTTTCCAATTTTCATAGGCGCGGAAGACCTTGCGGAAGGCGTCCGTGGGAAGAACACCGGAGTAGAAATGATTGATGTCCATCCGGCTGCCCTTGACCTGACTGATTTCCCGTGCGACGGAAGATGGCAGATCCGCCTCCTGCGTATCGGGACAGGTGTGCTCCAGAATCTCGCGGAGAAGCTGCAGAGCTCTGGCGTCCGCAAGAATGTTGCTGCCGCTGATGCGATAGGTGTTTTTCAAAATCCCGTAAAAAATCCCGTGAAAGGTTCCGAAGGTTACCGGACTGGCGGAACGTCCGGTCATTTTTAAAAATCTCTCCTTCATCTCCGCTGCCGCTGCCCTGGTAAAGGTCACAACAAGAATGGAGGAAGGAGAGATTCCGTTTTGAATCAGCCGGACGGTTCGGCCGGTAATGACGGCGGTCTTGCCGGAGCCGGGCCCGGCAAGTACAAGCGCAGGACCGCCTCCGTGCTCAATCGCCTTCAGCTGAGAAGAATTGTACCGCATCAGCCGAGCTTCCGGATCGCGGCCTGAATACGGGCGATGGTCTCGTCTCTGCCAAGCACCTCCATCAGTCCGGTGGCGCCCGCCGGCGTCGCCGGTTTGCCGGAAACTGCGGTGCGGAGCGGCCACATCACGGTGTTGACCTTGTATTCCTTCTCCGCCGCGTAGTTCTTCAGGATATTGAACAGGGTGTCGTTGTCGAAGTTTCCGGCGTCTTCGAGAAGCGGAAGAACATCTTTCAGGATGGCGCGCGAAGAATCAATGGTGCTCTTTGATTTCTTGTGGTTGAACAGATCCACATCATAGTCCGGAACGGCATTGAAGAAATCCACCTGCTCCTCAATATCGGGCAGGATCTGAATACGGGTCCGAACCATCGCAGCAATCTTTTTCAGATCGTATGGGCCGGTAACATACTTCTTCAGATACGGCTCCGCGAGCGGATAGAAATCCTCGTCACTCATGGCCTTGATGTATTCGCTGTTCATCCATTTCAGCTTGGTCATATCGAAGACAGCCGGGGACTTATTGATATGATGATAGTCAAAGATTTCGGTCAGCTCTTTGAGCGAATAGATTTCGCGGTCTCCCGCCGGGCTCCATCCGAGAAGGGCAACGAAATTGACAACGGCTTCCTTCAGATAGCCCTGATCGATCAGATCCTCAAAAGAGGAGTGACCGGAACGCTTGGAGAGCTTCTGCCCTTCTTCATTGGTGATCAGCGGGCAATGGACGTAGGTCGGGATATCCCAGCCGAAGGCTTCGTAAATCCGGTTGTATTTCGGCGTTGAGGAAAGATATTCATTACCGCGGACCACGTGTGTGATGCCCATCAGGTGATCATCGACGACGTTCGCAAAATTGTAGGTCGGATAGCCGTCAGATTTGATCAGAATCAGATCATCAAGCTCCGCGTTTTCTACCGTGATGTTTCCGTAGATTTCATCGTGAAAGGTCGTGGTGCCCTCCAGAGGCATGTTGAAACGGATGACATGGGGCTCTCCCGCTGCCAGTTTCGCCTGCACCTCTTCCTTCGAGAGGTGGAGACAATGCTTGTCGTATGCAGAAATCTCCTTGCCTCCGACGGTACGTCTCAGGCTTTCCAGACGCTCCTTGCTGCAGAAGCAGTAGTAGGCATCGCCCTGTTCCACGAGCTGGTCGGCATATTTCTGGTAAATGCCGAGCTTGCAGCGCTCACTCTGGATGTAGGGGCCCACACCGCCATCTTTGTCCGGACCCTCGTCATGCTCAAGACCGGTGTCCTTCAGCGTCTGGTAGATAATATCCAGCGCTTCCGGGACAAAACGTTCCTGATCGGTGTCCTCTATGCGGAGCATAAAGGTGCCTCCGGCATGTTTGGCGATCAGATAGGAGTATAATGCTGTGCGGAGGTTGCCTACATGCATGCGTCCGGTGGGACTTGGAGCAAATCTGGTTTTTACTGGTGTCATTTTCAAAATCTCCTTCATGTTGGTATGGTTAGTAATTGCCTGCGGCGTTTCTGACACGGGCTTTTATGCAGAACAGGGCGTATTCTGGCCGGGTTCGGAGCATTATTTAATGCCAAGGGAAACCGGATATGCCTCGTGCATGATTTTTGCGATGTTGCCGATGCATACACAGTCCGCCGCTTCATCAGAATAATGATCTGTCGTATTGATCAGGCAGATTCTGTCGCCGGTGAAGTACTTTGCCATCGAGCCGAGCCTGGACTGCAGATCAGTGCCCACGACCAGAAGAATGTCCGCAGAGCTGATGAGTTCAATCGCCCGGTTCATGGTGCGGCGGTCCAGCATCTCGCCTGACAGCGCGATTCCCGGGTGAATCAGGGTTCCGCATTTCTCACAGAGTGGAAGCGGCTTATGGCTTAATATATATTCCGCGTCATAAATCCTTCCGCAATGCGGACAGAAGTTTCGGTCAATGTTGCCGTACAGGTGAATCACATTGTGACAGCCGGCACGCCGTGACAGATCAAAAAATCCTCTTGTTACAATGCCTCTGAGCTTTCCGTCATCCTCAAGCCTTTTCAGACAGAAGTTCACCTCGTCGGGCTCCCCTCTTCGGTTCAGAATATCTTCGCGGTAAAATTCATAGAAGACCTCTGGCCGGTTGTTGTAGAATGTGCTGTTGACGATTTCACTGGGAGAACGCCCGTAGCGCACTTCGACATCGTAGCTGAAATCCTCGCGATACAGGTCGCATCCCTGCTCAGCCGCCGGACCTCTCCCAAGAAGGCATACGATATTTCTTCCATTCTCCAGAATGGATTTTAAGTAACCGATGCTCATAGTAAAAGCCCCCTTCTACTGTATCAAGCCATCGTCGGGCGGTTTCGGACACGCGAAGCCCGCCTGATCATTTACGGTATTACATCCTGGATTCAATCCCCTTTGACTTTAGATAGTCAATTACCTTTCCGACAGTAGTCAGTCCCTCCATGTCCTCGGCAGGGATTTCGATGTCATACTGCTCCTCGAGTGTGGTTAGCAGCTCAAAGAGGTCAAGGGAATCGGCATCAAGGTCTTCCTTGAATCTGGATTCCGGTGTAATCTCATTTTCGTCAATATCAAGCTGCTCCGACAGGATTTTCTTCATTTTCTCTAACATATTATCACCTCTCTGTCATTATTTCTTTTATACTTCCTTTTATACTTCTCTGTACAGTATTGCAGTGTTATATTGCAGCACTATATCCTGGTACTCTGTTTTAATATTGCCGCACTATATTATGGCATTCCATTTTAGAATTTATATTGCAGGTTATCTTTTAATCCTGGCTAAGCCACGCGGCGGAATGCAAGCCGGACGCCGGCTGGCGGCACACATGGGGCAGCACAAGATCCGGAAAGCGAAGACGCGGATTCTGCCGGTAAAGCGGTTCTGTGCGGGCAGGAGATCAATTCTCACGAAATACCCTTTCAAACCGCCGGTTTTCCGCAGTTTCCGTATTACGGATGTTACGCGCGACATTCAGCGCAATTCCCATTTCAATCATGATGAATATGACCGACGTACCTCCGTAACTGATGAACGGAAGCGTGACGCCTGTCGTTGGAATGACGTTGAGAACGACGGCGATATTCAGAATGACCTGAAGAGCTATATGGATAAAGATACCGCTGACGATCAGCGTTCCGTAGAGATCAGGTGCGTTCTGCGCGATAACGATAAGCCGGTAGAGCATATAGCCAAACAGCAGCATCAGCAGAATCGCTCCGAAAAGCCCGAGTTCCTCGCAGATAATCGCGAAGATCATGTCATTCTGAGCCTCAGGGATGATGGAAAGCTTCTGCACACTGTTGCCAAGGCCCTTTCCGAACAGCCCGCCGGAACCGATTGCATACAATCCCTGCAGTACCTGATAGCTGTCAGTGCTCAGATTCTCCTCCGGATGGAGCCAGGCCAGAATACGTCTCAGACGGAAGCTGCTGCTCGAAGTCATGGAGTAGTTCATAATGATCAGGATAATAATGACCAGCGCAATTGCCCCCAGACCGAACACGATAAATTCCCTTGTCTTCGGGTGTGCGAGGAAAATAATTCCGATTACAATTCCCGCGATGATGATCGCAGTACTCAGGTTGTCGGTAAAGAAATACGCGCCGGCTGCCTGGGCAACGCCGAATATCGCAAGAAAGAAGACCGCTCTCAAGGTGTTCAGATTTCTGCCCATGAGAAGAATCATGTATGGCATGAACACGATGATCGCAATCTTTGCGATCTCTGCCGGCTGAAACTGTATGCCGATCTTCAGCCATCTCCTGGCACCGTTTACCGTGATTCCGAATGGTGTGAAACGTACCATCGCCATGAGGATCATGGCGAGGACATATATTGCCGGCGCAAGGCGAATCCAGAGATGATAGTTGATCCGGGATATAATAAGAGCGATTGCAATGGCTGCGGCGCTGAATCCCGCCTGTCGGATAAAATAATACATGTCGCTGTTGATCACGGGATCGTTCTTTGCCTCATATGCGCTGGCACTGTACAGCATGACAAGGCCGAAGCAGATCAGAATAATGATAACAGCGAGCAGATTATAATCAAAATATCCCGGTTCCTTCTTTCTGGATGCGCGGGACGCGGAAGGTTTCCGGGCAGTTTTTCTGGAAAAAGGCATGGATCTTACTCTCTCCTTCGATGCGCGGACCGCAGCAGGTACGGCTCACGGTTCATCTTTTAGCAAAGTATAGCACATAGCGGATGATTACGCAAAACAAAAGAAGCTGCCCGGCTATTATATAGCCTGACAGCTTCCTTGCCATTACAGCGAAATAACCTGACTGAAATATCCGGAATTAATCCTCAACATACGGAAGAATTGCCAGATGTCTTGCGCGCTTGATCGCAGAGGTGATTGCTCTCTGGTGCTTTGCGCAGTTGCCGGTGACACGTCTCGGAAGGATCTTGCCTCTCTCGGAGATGTATCTTCTGAGCTTTGCCGCGTCCTTGTAATCAATAACGTTGTCCTTACCGCAGAAAACGCATACTTTTCTTCTTCTGCGCTGTACTCTTCTTCTTGCCGGAGCTTCGGTTCTTGCCGGTCTCTCGTTTGCTGCTGCAGTTGTTGTATTTTCTACTTCTGCCATTACTTTATCCTCCTTATTAAAAATGAATTACTCTTCGTCTGTGCGTACAATCAGATAGCGAAGAACGTTGTCCATGATGCGGCAATGTCTCTCGATCTCTGCCGGTGCGGTTACCGGTGCCTCAAACGGGATAAAGTAATAAAATCCTTCAGTCTCTTTCTGGATCTCGTAAGCAAGCTTCTTTTTGCCCCACTCCTCAATCTCTCCGATGGTTCCATCGTAACGGGTGATATAACCTTTCGCCTTATCAAGGATAGCTGCTCTGGTCTCATCATCCGGCTTTGCACTGATTACCAGTGCCAGTTCATACTTATGCATTGTATTTCTCCCTTCTGGACATTAGTGGCTTTCTGCGTCTCGCAGAAAACAAGGTGTAAGAGATTGTCTCACGGCTAGATATTTTAGCATATGGTTTTTCGAATGTAAAGTAAATTTTTAATGCCCTGTGCTGCGTAAATTTTTAACGTGAATTTTTAATGCCCTGTGCTGCGTAAATTTTTAATACTCTGTGCTGCAAATTTTTTTAAACCCTGAGCTGCGCTATCGAAGGCGCTATCAAAGGCGCTTCCGAAGAGGGATTCATGATACCGTACGGGATAACCTGCAGATTGCTCCGCACTGCGTTTTCGAAGAGCATGTTCAGTAGGCGGCTTTGTAGATCTCGAGGATCTGTGCTTCGGTCAGGGGTACATAGTTGTTCTTCAGAAGACGCTGCTGCGTCTGCGGTACATTCTTCGCGAATACCGGAAGGTCGGACTCCTTCACGCCGAAGCTGCGGAGCGGCTCCTTCTTCAGAACTTTATCCATCAATGCGTACAGAGCGTCGAGCGCGTTCTCCGGCTTCGTGCCCAGGCACTCCGCGAGAAGGTTCTCGAGATCGTTGATTCTTCCGACCGGTTTGATCTCCTTGTACTTACGCATTACATCCGCGAACATCAGCTGATTGGACTGGCCGTGCGGCACATGGTACACACTTCCGAGAGGATAGCTCAGGGCATGAACGGCAGCGCATCCCGCATAGCCGAAGGCAAGGCCTGCCCAGTTGGATGCCTTCAGGAAGTCTGCGCTGTACGCCTTCCAGGCCTCGTTTCCTCCGCTTTCCACGGAAAGACTCCAGCCTTTCAGAATCGTGCGGAGGGCAGCCTCGGAGAAGATTCTGGAAATGCTGCAACCGTTCGGGCTTAGATAAGATTCCACGGCGTGAATCATCGCGTCGATGGAGGAGGTAGCGAATACCTTGTAGGGAAGGGTTGCCAGCATATTTGTAATCATGGCGGCGGCATCCGCATACATGGACGGTGAGGTCAGACCCATTTTTACACCCCTGCTGACACGGTTGATGACCGAGATGTTTGTCACCTCGCTTCCGGTTCCGCAGGTCGTGGGCACAATGATCAGCTCGTGATGCTTCTTCAGGCTGTCCTTATGATCGTACAGATCGTCGACATGGTCTTCCGGAGACGCTACAGCAACAACCTTTGCGATATCAATGATTGTTCCTCCTCCGACTGCGATAATCCGGGTGAAATTTTTGTCACGCAGATCATCGAGAATAGCGTTTACCATGTTGTCTGTCGGTTCACCTGCTCCGTATTTTTCCTGAAACAATGTCTGGCATCCAAGCCCCAGCGGCTCGATGGACGGACTGTAAATGTATTCATTGGTCAGAATCAGGTCATCCGGTCCAAGCTGCTCATCATTCGCGAACTCCTTAAATGTGTCATACTCCTTTATTTTGGTGCGAATGCAAAAACCTTCCAATTTCTCTGCCTCCTTGTTTGCATATCATGCGCTTTTTATAACAATTATATATCCTGCTTTGAGATATTCCATTCTTTTATTTTATGGATTCAGCTCGATCAGGTACTCATATTTCATTAAATTTTATGGATTCAGCCTGATCGGGTACCTATATCAACCTTCTGGTGCTCTGGGATTTCCGGAACGGACTGGGAATGACAGATTCTTTAGACAAACGGAAAAATCTGACCGTGTGAATCTGCTTTCATTTTTTCTATAATGAATTGAATTTTAGAAAATAACGAGGAAAAGCAATGAAAAATTCGAGGGATGACAATAAGCCACAGGGACCGAATAATATAACAAGGGCGCTAATCGACGCGTCTGTAGACCGGGGGCTTCGTGAGATCGAGGAGGACCCGAAGCGGAGTATCCGGAAGCTCACGGACATGGGCCGGATGTTCATCAAGGGAAGATTCATGGACGAGGTGCTGAGCATCGTGCAGGATCTCCTTCGCAATGATGACAGCCCTTACTATGAGGCAATTGAGCAGATGCTGCGGAATACGGACCGGAAAAATCTGAAGGATTTCGGGATCAGCTTTGGATACAGTGGACTTACCTATGGCGGCAAGGTGATACGGGAACATGAGTTGTCGCTTCCCTATCACATTCCGTGGGCACTTACACTCCGGATCAATCCGACGCTGAAGGACGGTTTGTCGGTCAGCGAACTGGAAAGCTGTGTCCGTCAGGGAACGGCGATGGGAATATATTGCTATTTCATCCGTCTCTCCGGCGCAATTACCTGTATTGGAAGACTCATGGATCTGGTGAAGCAGCATCCGGAGTGTGCTTTTGTGTCGCTGCTTCCGGATGAGCCGCTGAATCCGGTTCAGGTTGCGGGAATCAAAGAGTGTACCAACAGCATGGTTATGTTCCAGAACAGGGGCGCTGCAACGGCAGATAATGTAAGCGCAATGAAGAAAAACAAGATCCTTTATGGCATTTACGCGGTGTACGGGAATGAAGACGCGGCTGCCTGGTACAATGATCAGAAAGCCGAGGGGCTCGCGGAGCTCAATGCAGGTATCAATCTTCTGGTCAGCGACGACACCTGTTCGAAAAGGAACGGAGCAAAGGTCGCGAAGTACTGCCGGTCTCTGCGTACGCATCCGGAGTATCCGATGATCCTGTTCGATCTGGCAGGAGATGCTGTGCAGATCAACCACATCATCTCAGAGGATGAATGTTACTTCGAGCTTCTCGAGAACGGAGACATCAAAACCACGACGGAGACGATCTCTGATTTCAGACACACGACATCGCTGGATCAGCTGTTTACGATCGGCCTTCCAAGAGAAAATCCCTCATGAATCCGATGATTGTCACCGGATCCACGGGGGAGATGTATCAGGAATTTTCTGATCTGACAATATCCTTTCCGATCTTTACGAGTACATTCTTCAGACTCTCGATAAATTCCTCGGGGCTCTGATCGGTCTTCTGGCTGAGCCAGCGGTACATGATGACCAGAAAGGCGTCCGTGAAATAATGTGGATCGAGGACAGCGCTTTCCGTGTCGGAGATCATTGCCTCCGAAAACATGGAGAAGATCGGCACGGTCGCCTCATAAAAATAATCACGGAAGGAGTTCTGACCCTGGATCTCAAGAGCCGCCTTGTAGAAGGCACGGTCACTGGAGAACAGCTCGACAACCGCGGTCAGAAGATCCCACCCGTTGGTATAGGATCGTTTGCTGGCGGTTTTGATAAAGTCGGTGTAGAAAATCCAGTTGACCAGATCGTACTTGTCCTTGAAGTGATAATAAAAGCTCTTGCGGTTCATTCCGCAGCCCTCACAGATGTCGATGACACTGATCTTCTCAAAAAGCTTTTCCTTCATCAGCTTTTTCATGGAAGAGGCAAGTGCATTCTTCGTTATGTTAGCGTCGGGCACAAAATCACACTCCTGTCCATTCTGAAATCAGACACCGGACTGCGCCAGATCGACGCAGGGCGTTTTGCACGCCGGGCCGGAAGCAGACTGTTGCCGGCTTATGGCAGGCAGAGGTGTCTGATCTTGTAAATAAATATCATATATGTACAGATATTTATCCGGTAACACATTCCAAAATCTGTTCCAATTATATCACAGGACAGGATACAGGGAAAGCCAGATTCTGTATCTTGAAGGCCATTATGAAGGCTGTTATCGAAAGCTATTATAGAAGATCATTATCGAGGGCTGTTATCGAAAGCTATTATAGAAGACCATTATCGATGGCTGTTATCGAGGACCGCCATCGAAACCCATCATTGAAGTCCGTTATCAAAGGTAATTATAAATGGTAGGTCGAACGGAGTTCCTTCCGGGAGGCCTCTACTTCCAGCAGCAATTCCCGGGCAGACATACGGCGCGCGCCCTCCCCGAAGATGATCACCTGTTCGAGGCCGTCGGAGGTCGCGACGGTGACATTGCCCTGCTTTCCGATTTTATGTACAGTCTTTTCAATGTAGGCGTCTGCAGTTTCCGCCTCCTTCGTGTAAACAACATAGATGTTATGGTAACGGCAGACCGCACCTCTCCCGCCAGGCACCTTATACGCATCAAAAACCAGAATCAGGGTACCGGATCTTGTGCCGTGGAAGTTGCTCATAATGTCGATCAGACGGTCTCTTGCGGCATCCATGCCGGAAGCCGCAAGGCTGCGGAGTTCTTCCCAGCTGAAGATGATGTTGTATCCGTCAACCAGCAGATAATCCTCCTTCTTCGGAGTGACTCCGGTGATTCCGGAGCGTTGATTTTTGCCGGAGGAGGTCTGTTCACCAGCTGATTTTGCGGCCGCTGTTCCACAGCTCTCCGATTTATTCTGCTCTGTTTTGTCTCTCTCCGCCCTTTCCAGAGAGCCGTCACGGCTCCATATTCCGGCCTCATTTGAATAGCTGTTCGCAGCGCTGTGGATGGGAGTGTTCCAGCTGGATCCGCTGTAGGTTTTTTCGAAAATCTGCTGCAGCTCATTTTCCTCGTTTTCGCGGGTGCGCTGCTCTTCTGTCCATGATTTCTCTCTTGTCCTGTGTTTTTTCTGCCAGCCCGCGGAAAAAATCTTTTTTTCGCCTGTCTTTTCTGTATTTTCTGCTTTCAGACCGTCGGCAGAGAGTTCCTGGTCCTCTGCGGTTAGCCATTTCATATCGGGACGCCATCCGGTGTCGATGTGCATATAGTCCCGGACCTGATTCCACGGCACCCGGATTCCGGCTCCGTGGGAGCAGAATACGGAGGATGATGGATGATCGGTATCCGCCTCGGGATCATAACCCTTTTCGAGAATCACCTCTTCGGGATGGCGGCAGGGCTCATAACCCCTGAGTGTCAGACTCAGTCTTCCGTGTCCGTGGGTATAGGACATAAAATCCTGCTGATAATCTCCGAGGGAAGCGGCGGGCACAGAACCTGTGATGACCGCAGTGCTGCCGTCATTCTCACGAAGATCCGCGGATCCCTCCATTCTCTGGATATCTGTCATGAAGCGGCCCATGCTCCCGGACGGCAGTTCTGCGTGCAGCCGCAGGACCGGCTCAAGGAGAACATTTTTTGCCATCATCAGACCCTGACGGACGGCTCTGTGTGCCGCCTGTCGGAAATCCCCTCCGGAGGTATGCTTTTCCGATGCTCTTCCGCCGATCACGGTGATCTTAATATCTGTGATTTCCGATCCTGTCAGAACGCCCGGAAACGGCTGCTCCTCCAGATGAGACAGGATAAGGCGCTGCCAGTTGAGAGCCAGATCATCGGTGCTGCAGTCGGATTCCAGAACCAGCCCGCTTCCCGGCTCGCCGGGTTCCATCAGAAGGTGCACCTCTGCATAATGCCGCAGAGGCTCGTAATGACCCACGCCCTCGACGGAATCCGCTATGGTCTCTTTGTACATGATCGAAGGCTGTGCGAAATCAATTCGCATGTTAAACCGCTGTGCACAGAGCTCTTTCAGAATTTCCATCTGGACCTTTCCCATGATGCGGGCAGAAATCTCACCGGATGCGTCATCCTGGTCAATGTGAAGAAGCGGCTCTTCCTCTTCAAGAACCCGAAGATTCCGGAGAGCTTCGGTTCTGTCCTGGTCCGGCGCAAGAAGGATGCGGCTCTTCCATACCGGCTGGAGAACGGATGCATCTGAGTCATGTTCAAAGCCGAGGCCCATTCCGATCCGGGTTTTGTCTGGTCCGGTAACCGCACAGACGGAGCCTGCGTCCACCCGGGGCACCTGCACGAAGCTTTTGCCGGAGTAGATACGGATCTGGTTGACCTTCTGGTCCGTGTTCTCTCCGCCGCCTCCTGTGCTGTCCTCATTTCTGACAGAGATGACAGAACGGACACTGAGACTGCCGCCGGTGATCTTCATCCAGGTCAGGCGGTTTCCGGAATCGTCGCGGGATATCTTGAAAATTCGCGCGCCGAATTCGTCCGGATAATGTTTCATCAGCGTAAGAGCGTCCATCGCCCGCATCAGCGTGCTGACACCTTCGTTTCTCAGCGCGGATCCGAAGAAAACGGGAAAGAGCTTCCGGTCCCGGATCATGGTGCGGAGATCGTCCTCCCGGATCTCTTCTGTCTCCAGATAGTGTTCCAGAACACGGTCATCGCAGACAGCAATATTCTCTGCCTGATTTTCCGGGATCTGCAGCACAGGGTCAAATTGAACTCCGGTAAAATCCACGCATTGCGAGCTGAGATTATCCCGGATATCGCGGAGAAGATCTGCGGTGTCCGCACCCGGCTGATCCATCTTATTTACGAAAAGAAATGTCGGAATTCTGTAATGTGCGAGAAGATTCCAGAGATTCCGGACCTGCCCGATGACGCCATCCGCCGCGCTGATAACCAGGATAGCGCAGTCGAGAACCTGAAGAACCCGCTCTGTTTCCGGTGAAAAGTCGATATGACCCGGTGTGTCCAGAAGGGTTACGGAGAGCCCGTCGGTGCCGCCGAAGGATAGCTCCGCCTGCTTGGAAAAAATAGTGATGCCCCTGTCTTTCTCAAGCTGCCAGGTGTCAAGATAGGCATCTTTATGATCGACTCTTCCCTGTTTCTGTATTTTTCCGGAAAGGTACAGAAGACTCTCGGAAAGAGTTGTCTTTCCTGCGTCTACATGTGCCAGAATTCCTGCTGTGATATGTCTGCTGCTCATTGCTTATCCTTCTGTTCTGCTCATATATGTAAGATTGCGAAAGTGCGAGGCACGAAGCAATCTGTAGCTTATTTACGCGAACAGTGAGCCGCAGCCGAATGCGAAGCATTCGTGTGCGGCGAGCGTCGCGATAGCGAGATAAAACTCGCACAGCGTGTTTTATCTCGTTCATATTGCGGCGTCATGCCTGCAGGGCATGGGCGTCGTGCCGTACTGCCTCCGGAGGATGCCACACATCAGCTTGACCGCATGCCATCCGGGGAGACAGATCTTTCTGTGAAGTATTGTAACATGCTCCGGAAACAGGTACAATCAGAAGGAAATAGATGACCGGCTCAAGGCAGCCTGAACCAGAGGAATATGGATGGCTGACTCAACAGTCTGAAATGGAGGAAAATATGGCGGAAGAAAGGGAACAGAAGAACAATGCGCCGGAAGGTGGGGCCCGCACGGAGGGCTGCTCTTTTATAGATACGGATAAGGAAAGTCTGACACTGACGTATGAGGACGGAAGGGACGTGAGATGCACAATCGTCAGGATCTTCCAGACACCAGCGCAGAAATATATCGTTCTGATTCCGGAGGACGGAAGTACGAAAGGTACGGCGTATCTGTATCATTTTGATACAGATGATGAAGGCGCGCCGGTTGTGACACAGATTGAAAGTGAAGATGAATACAGAGAGGCTTCGGAGATTTTCGAGGCTATGACGAAAAACATTGACCTTACGGAGGATGAGACATGAAAATCAGAGTGAAGAAACTGACCGAGACCGCCAAGATGCCGACGCGCGGAAGCGTGTCGGCTGCGGGTTACGATCTTTATGCTGACGTGGAAACTCCGGTGGAAATTGAGCCTCATGCGACGGTTATGGTTGGCACAGGCTTGTCGATGGAGATTCCGGAAGGCTATTTCGGAGCCATTTTTGCCAGAAGCGGACTTGCTGCAAAGGAATCTCTCCGACCGGCGAACTGTGTCGGCGTCGTTGATGCGGATTACCGGGGTCCCTTTATGATCGCAGTTCACAATGACGGGGAGACAGCCCGACGCGTGACTCCGGGAGAGCGGATTGCGCAGCTTGTGATCCTTCCCTTCCTTCCCGCCGAGTTTGAGGAAGTGGAACAGCTCGGCGAGACGGAACGGGGAGAAGGGGGCTTTGGAAGCACCGGAAAATCCTGATCTTAATTATCCGCGAAAGGATCCTTTGATATCCGACCAGTTTTCTTCCGCGTATTTCAGAAGCTGCTCAGCCTGTGACAGAGACATCTCCGGGTAATAGAACATGATGGATGAGGAGCCGTATTTACGGACAATTCTGTCACAGTTCCGGATCCAGTCGTCAAAGCCGCCGCTGTATACCTTGATCCACAAGGATTTGCCGGAGGCAATTACCTTGTCATAGATCTTGTCCCACTCTTCGTAAGTGCCGTCCGGACCGGTGTCTCCCGGTGTCCACTGAAGGGCATTGATGCCGGGAATTTCCATAAGATGATCGAGATGGCGGATGGCTCCGGGACCATCCAGATGATACATGGCATAGTCGAGCTTCTGCGTCTGTTTTTTCAGCGAATCCAGAACAAATTCATCAAAGAAGTCAACCGACATCATGGCCGAGGCGTCACACTGAAGTTTTGCCATTCTTCCCGGAGCCCAGATCTGGAAGCAGGAATAGGAATTGCCCCCGTCAGGGGTTCTGACGAGATCATAGAAACGGTCAAAGAACTCGAAATATGCGTCGGTCACCTGTCCGACCCGCTCCTCAATGGAGTCCGGGTCTTCAATCATATCCATCATGAGGGTCTGGGCGCCCCGGAGAGAGGAAAGCACATCAACGTTTTCCATGAGATCCGGCATATCCAGGCAAAAATCATTGCCCGCGAATTTTCTGCAGCCCTCGACCACTTCGAGATGTCTGCGAAGCCATTTGTTTTCCGGGTCAAATTTCAGCGGCGGAACGTCTTCCCAGTCGTCATCTTCGTCGATGCAGGGCTTGAACCAGACCGTGTCCTCCTTGAATCCGATATCAGAACCGAGATAAGCCGCGACGGAGCCCGGTCCGAAGTTGGTTTCCATGTTCGGAAATGCCTCTCCGAGGAACAGATGCTTCTCACAGAAGTCGCGGTACCGGAGTACCATGCGCTCCGGGTTCATATATTTGTCCTCCATATCTTTCCATCTGAGATTTTCTGGCAGATCATAATACAGGCCCTGGCAGAAGACCTGATCCATTCCTCCCTCGTGCGGCTGACCATCGGACAGGTGTTCAATCTCCGGTTTCCGCGCGACGATGTGCATCAGCGGTCTTCCGGTATTGCTCTGGTGCCACCAGCCGTCAAATTTCTTTTTCGTTTCATCCCAGTTGTCCTTGTATTGCATTGCATTCTCCTTTACTTTGCTTTTTTATGGATTGAAATAACAAATCTCTGAATTGGAGATCCCTTGTTTGCGGATTTATTTCAGGGCCTGTATATCAATCGAGTATGTCAATCGATTATTCGAGGGTGTTGTTCCACGCCTGATTATTTGTGTGCTTCCTTTCGTATGTTATTCTTTCTCCGGTATGTGGCTCAGTGACCGGCAAGAAGATGAAAGATGTTCGGTGTGCTCTTCACCCCGGTAACGGAAGAGCTGCTCTCCACCGCCGGCAAATACGAGGCGGATATCCCTGCCGGCGATACCTCCCCTGAAGCGGAAGGGCGACGAACCGATAGAAAAGAGATTATCTTTTTCATCCCAGATAACGGGAATCTGCTGGAATGCTCCGCTTTCATAACCATATCCGTCGCCGTCATCCTCGTAGTACAGAATCCGGTGCAAGGAGAGGGCTTTCTGTCGCGGATGGCGAAGCGGGTACAGATGAAATTCAAAGGGGGTGTCGGGCACTTCCTCTGCATAGGTGAGGCCGGACTCCATCGGCAGGATGCTTCCTGCCCGCACAAACACAGGAATGTGATCCAGAGAAACTGTGAGCGTCAGTGTCTGTCCGCCTTCATAATAGTTGTCCGTGTAGAAGTCATACCATCCGGTTCCCTCCGGCAGGTAGACCGTCCAGGTTTTCGGGGCGTTGAGCTGTTCGCCGCCTCTGCCGTAATACATGGGATCGGTTATCGGACAAATCAGCAGGCTTTCCCCGAACATGTACTCGGAATCAAGCGAAGCTGCCTTGCTGTCATCGGGAAAATCAAAGAGCAGGCTCCGGACCATGGTGCTGTTCTGCTGTACGACCGCGCCTGCCATGGAATAAATATAGGGCATGAGGCGATATCTTGTGCGGATCGTTTTTTCCAGTGCATCGTAAAAAGGATCGCCGGGCTTTCCGAAGTTCCAGATTTCACGCGGCACATCGGTTCCATGGGAGCGGAACATCGGGAGGAAGGAGCCGAATTCAAACCAGCGGACATACAGTTCCCTGTAGCCCGGGTCCTTGAGCCCGTTTTCGTAGTCGCCGCGCCAGAACCATTTCATTGAAGGATCCCCGCTGCACTCACAGCCGCGTGCAGCCCAGTTTTCATGTACGACGAAAAATCCTCCGATGTCGAAGGTCCAGTAAGGCATGCCGCTCATCGCCATGTTGAGCGCCTCGGGGAGCTGCTTTTTCAGCACATCCCATCTTGCGGAGATGTCGCCGGACCAGAGAACCGTTCCGTATTTCTGGCTTCCGGCATATCCGGAGCGGGTGAGGTTCAAGACTCTGCGGTTCGGATCCGCCTTTCTCTGGTTTTCAAAAATGCCTCTGGCATGGGCGAGAGCATAGAGATTAGCCCGGTCTGCGCCGAGGAATTTCTTGTGCTCTCCGCCGACAAGAAGAAACCGTTCCCAGGGTTCCCGCTCATACTCTCCGTTCCAGTCCGGACCGGAAAAGGGCTCTGTGGAGTCGCACCACCAGGAATCAAAGCCACCGGAGAAAAGCTCACGGCTGCACTGCTTCCAGTACAGCTCTCTGGCTTTTTCGTCAAAAGCGTCATAGGTCGCCAGGTCATTGAGAAGGAAGCCCGCGTCGGACATCTCGCAATAATCTTTCGTTCCGTAATTCATATTTGGCCAGACAGACACCATGGTGTGGACATGAAGCTCATGAATTCTGTCGATTGCCGACCGGATATCCGGATAGCGTGTTTTGTCCAGAATCTTGCATCCCCAGTCGTCTGCCGGCCAGGTCTTCCAGTCCTGCACGACGCAGTCGAGACCGACACCGATCCGGCGGTATTTTTCGGCGACTTCCACGAGTTCATCCTGCGTGGAATACTTTTCCCTGGACTGGATGTATCCGAAGGCCCACTTCGGGAGCATCGCCGCCTTTCCCGTCAGTTGCCGGAATCCATCGATGAGTGCATCCGCAGAGTCCCCGGAGATAAAATAATAGTCCAGCTGTTCCACAGTGTCGCAGAAGAGATAGGAGCCACGCTCATCGTCGTTAAAGGTCATGAGGCTTCCGCAGTCCGCGAGGATACCGTAGCCTCTGTCCGAGATCAGGAAAGGAACCGGAATGCGCATATTGTGCTGGTAGAGGTACTGGGTGTGGCCTCTGTAGTTGTAGATGCCCTCTTCCCCCTGTCCGAGTCCGTGGATCTGCTCTCCGGGTTGGAATCGGAAGGAAAGCTTCGCCCGATATGCTCTGTGGTCTTCAACCTCTCTCAGATTTTCAACAAAATTTCTTTCACCGTCTACTGTTTTCACTCTGCGGATGACGGGTTTCTCTCCACAGGTGGAGTATTTCATGACAGGAATCCCGGTAAGTTCTTTCTCTCCCTCTTCCAGTAATTGAAAACCATCTTTTCTTCGAATCCAGACAAAACAGCCGTCTGCCTGCCTGATCCGGAGTGTGAGAAGGCTTGTGGAAATTTGCAGACCCCCATCCAGCACCTCCAGCGCGAGCGGACATGCGGACTCGTTGTGCCTGATCTGAAGAGGAGACACGGAAGCTTCCTGCTCTCTTCCGGTATAGACGCAGCTTATAATATTTTCCGCCTCTGCAGAGACGAGAAGCAGTCCCCGGTCTGTCCGGATCCGGATCTTGTTATCGCTGATTTTCTGACAATCTTGTATCTTCATTCTGGATTTTCTCTTTCCATATCTTGTTCATAAATGTCCATGCCCCGCAGGCGGGGCTCCACCTATTGTATAAGCTTCGGATTGCTCCGTGATCGAATTACAACTACATTTTATAAAAAAGTACCAAAAACTGCCATGCACCGGTTTGTCCGTTTTATGTACTTTTTTTCTGTAGAAGTCCAGCCGCAATGTTCTTGGCCCACGGGGAGCTTGCTCACAAGTGGGCCAAGAACATAAGTGACACGTTGGCTTATACACATCGTGGCGTCCCGACGACGGGGCATGAACATAAAAATCCCCTGCCATACCTTCTGGTGTATGGCAGGGGATTCCCCATATAAATATGTATACTGCTGATTATTCGTTGATCGCCTTTGCGTCTTTCGGGCAGTCCTTGATGGAGAAGCTCAGCCTTCCCATGCGATCCTTTCCAAGGCAGACAACTTTTACAACATCGCCGAGGGTGAGGACATCCTCCACGTGATTGATACGCTGCTTTGCAATCTTGGAAATGTGAACCATTCCCTCCTTGCCGGGAGCAAACTCAAGGAAAGCACCGAACTCCTTGATGCTGATAACCTTTCCTTTCAGAACCTGATCCTTTTCGAAATCTGTGGTGATGACCTCGATGTATTTCTCGGCCTCATCCATCTTCGCGCGGTCCGTTCCGCAGATGGAGACGGATCCGTCTTCGTCGATATCGATCTTTACACCCGTGCGGGCGATGATCTCATTGATATTCTTTCCCTGTTTGCCGACAACATCACCGATCTTGTCAGGATCAATCTTGATCTGCTCGATCTTCGGCGCGTACTCGTTGACGGTTGGACGCGGTCCGGCGATTGCCTTCTCCATTACCTCGGTCAGAATATACTCTCTGGCTTCCTTGCATCTGGAAATGGCTTCCTCCACGATCTGACGGGTAAGGCCGTGGATCTTGATATCCATCTGGATTGCGGTGATGCCGTCATGTGTTCCGGCAACCTTGAAGTCCATGTCTCCGAAGAAGTCTTCAAGACCCTGAATGTCTGTGAGCACGATATAATCGTCGTCGGTATCTCCGGTAACAAGACCGCAGGAAATTCCGGCAACCGGCTTCTTAATCGGCACGCCGGCAGCCATCAGTGCCATGGAAGAAGCACAGACGGAAGCCTGTGAGGTGGAACCGTTAGACTCAAAGGTCTCGGATACGGCACGGATTGCGTATGGGAATTCCTCTTCCGAAGGCATAACCGGAAGGAGAGCTCTCTCTGCAAGAGCGCCATGACCGATTTCGCGGCGCCCCGGTCCTCTGGACGGCTTTGTCTCACCGACAGAGTAGCTCGGGAAGTTGTACTGATGCATGTAGCGCTTCTTTGTGATATAGGGATCAAGTCCCTCTACCTTCTGCGCCTCGGAAAGAGGAGCGAGAGTCACAACGTCGCAGATCTGTGTCTGTCCGCGGGTGAACATCGCGGAGCCGTGTACACGGGGGATGACATCCACCTCGGCTGCCAGAGGACGGATCTGGCGGATCTGGCGTCCGTCCGGTCTCTTATGCTCCTTCAGAATCATGCGGCGGACAGTCTTCTTCTGATACTGGTAGATAGCATCGGGCAGAAGGGCAAGCCAGTCTTCGTTGTCCGCGAATTTCTCTTTCAGTCTGTCTGTGATCGCGGCGATGTTGTTCTCTCTGGTCTGCTTGTCATCCGTGAACACGGCAACTTCCATCTCAGAATCCGGAACCTCCTCGCGGATCGCGGCAAAAAGCTCCTCCGGAACCGCGCAGCTCTCGTAGGTGTGTTTTGGTTTTCCGCACTCTGCCACGATATGATCAAAGAAAGCAATAACCTTTTTATTTGTCTCATCGGCAAGATAAATGGCCTCGATCATCTTCTGCTCCGGAATTTCCTGCGCGCCGGCTTCGATCATGATGACCTTTTCTCTTGTAGAGGCAACGGTCAGTGCAAGCGTTGATTCTGCCTTCTTCTCATAACCCGGGTTGATGACAAATTCGCCGTTGATCATTCCAATCTGTGTGGCGGCGCAGGGACCGTCAAAAGGAATATCGGAAATGGATGTGGCGAGAGACGCGCCGAGCATGGCGACAACTTCCGGGTCACATTCCGGATCAACGGACATCACCATATTATTCAGTGTGACATCGTTTCTGTAATCCTTCGGGAAAAGAGGCCTCATCGGGCGGTCGATAACACGGGATGTGAGTACGGCATGCTCGGAAGCTTTTCCCTCTCTCTTATTGAAGCCGCCCGGGAATTTGCCGACCGAGTACATTTTCTCCTCAAATTCAACGGAAAGCGGGAAAAAATCGATTCCCTCCCGCGGCTCTTTGGAAGCGGTTGCGGTGCACAGAAGTGTGGTGTCACCATAATGGATGAACGCGCATCCGTTTGCCTGCTTGCCTACTCTCCCGATATCTACGGAAAGTTTTCTTCCAGCCAGGTCCATTTCATAGGTCTTGTAGTTGTTCTCAAGTCTGGTTGAGAATGTCTTGTTTTCTTCCATCTTTACTCCTTTACTTCTCGGCGAATGCCATTGTTCCGAACCGCCATGACCGTGCAGGCCATGCTGCGGCGCCGGATGTTACTCTTTGAAAACGGACGGATCCTTGTGCGGAACATCTGTCCCGGTTTCCGAAAAACGAGATGAGTCACGCTTCGCGGTGGCTGCGGCTCATTGCTTGTAAACACGGAAACAGGGCGGATAGGTGAGTCCTACCCGCCCTGAAAGCGATTCGATTACTTACGAAGTCCCAGCTTCTCGATCAGAGCACGATATCTCTCGATATCTGTCTTCTTGAGGTAATCAAGAAGTCCACGTCTCTTACCTACCATCTTCAGAAGACCGCGTCTGGAATGGTGATCCTTGTGGTTTGTCTTCAGATGCTCTGTGAGCTCTTTGATTCTCTCGGTGAGGATTGCAACCTGTACCTCAGGTGAACCGGTGTCGCCCTCTGTTCTTGCATACTCTTTGATAATCTGCTGTTTGAGTTCTTTTGTAATCATTTCATTTTCCTCCTGAATATTTCTAATCGCCTGTGATTAAGATCTGGTCGGAGTTTCCGGGATCTGAATCAAGGTTAAAACTCATGCTCACTCAATATAGCATAGCGTATAGAAAAAGTAAATGATTTTCTTTATCCGGATTTCTCGGAGCGGAGCTGTTCAAAGAAGCTGCTGATGAGATGACTGCATTCTTTCTCGAGAATTCCCCGCGTAATCTTCACCTGATGGTTAAATGCGGGTACCTGCATGAGGTTCAGAACGGATCCGGCACAGCCCGCTTTCGGATTCATGCAGCCGATGACGACCTCATCGATTCTGGACTGGACGATGGCACCCGCGCACATCTGGCAGGGCTCAAGAGTTACATACAGGGTGCAGCCCTCGAGTCTCCAGTCGCCGAGAGCATGGCTGGCCTCCCGGATGGCGTTCAGCTCTGCGTGAGACAGTGTGTTCGCGTCAGTGTTGCGCCGGTTGTATCCGCGGGCGATGATTGTGCCTTGCTTTACAATGACGCACCCGATGGGGACCTCTCTGAGGGCGGCTGCCTTCTGCGCTTCCTCAAGGGCAGCTCTCATGTATTTTTCATGCATGGACCGGATTTCGGCATCTTTTCGTTCTTCTTCTTTTCGGGCGCTGTCCTCCTGTGCCTTTTTCCGACGCATTCTCTTCTCCCATTTGACCTGCTTGGCGGCGCGGTCTGCCGCGCGCCGGTCCTCCTTAAGTGCGGTCCGGTCGGTCTCTATATTATTGTTATTATTATTTAAGAGGAAAATATCCTCCCCGGCAGCCGGAAAGACCTTTTGTTCTGCCGTGGAGGATATTTCGATTTTTCTTTTCTTGTCATTCATAATATGGTGCCCTGTCAGCAGGATATGCTGTGCTTAACATATGCTGTGCTTAACGCTCGATATGCCTGGCTGACGGCTTTATCCTGCTTTTGTTCTCAGAATTTCTGTGGTCAGATACCGAGCATCATCTTGTCATTTGCGAATTCGTTGCCGGATACCTCCTCGAATTTATCGAGAAGCTGCGAAACCGTCAGATTTTTCTTCTCTTCTCCGGACACATCGTAGATGATATTTCCCTCGTGCATCATGATCAGACGATTTCCGTGGGTGATGGCGTCCTTCATGTTGTGGGTGATCATCAGTGCTGTGAGATGATCGCGGTTGATAATCTTTTCTGTCGCGTTGAGAACCTTCTCGGCTGTCTTCGGGTCAAGAGCGGCTGTGTGTTCGTCGAGAAGCAGCAATTTCGGTTTCTGCAGGGTTGCCATGAGCAGGGTAAGTGCCTGCCGCTGGCCGCCTGACAGGAGACCGACCTTAGCTGTGAGTCTGTCTTCGAGGCCGAGGTTCAGAATCTTGAGCTGTTCGCGGTATTCGTTTCTTTCCGCGGCGGTTACGCCCCATCGAAGACCTCTTCTGGCACCCCGGCGTCTGGCCAGTGCAAGATTCTCGTCAATCTGCATAGTTGCGGCAGTTCCTGTCATGGGATCCTGGAAGACCCGGCCGATGAGGCTGGCGCGCCTGTAATCCGGGAACCCCGTCACATTCTGTCCGTCAATCGTGATGGATCCGGTATCTACCGGCCATACACCGGCAATGGCATTCAGAAGAGTGGATTTTCCGGCACCGTTGCCGCCGATAACGGTCACGAAATCGCCGTCATTGAGCGTGAGGCTGACACCTCTCAGGGCCTTCTTCTCATTTATGGTTCCGGGGTTAAATGTTTTGCTGATGTTTTTGACCTCTAACATTTACCTTCCCTCCGATCTCGAGTTTTTTCCGGCACGGCTGAAGGAGCTTTTTGCCTGTCCCTTCAGATATGGCACTGCAAGGAAGACGGCGACGATGATGGCGGTGAAAAGCTTCATCAGGTTCGAGTCGATCTTCAGCCACAGAACCAGAGTGTATACCAGATAGTAGATGATGCCGCCGACAATAACAAAAACCAGGCGGCCGAAGAAATTCAGCTTTTTGTGGAGGATCGCTTCTCCGAGCACTTCTCCGATGATGACAGCTGCAAGTCCGATGACGATGGATCCGCGTCCGCTGTTGACATCTGCAAAGCCGGAATACTGAGCGGCAAGGCCACCGGCAACGGCTACGATTCCGTTGGAGATCGCCAGGCCGAGAACTTTCATGATATTGATGTTGATGCCCTGTGCCTTTGCCATCTGCTGGTTGCAGCCGGTTGCGCGGATCGCCGATCCGAGCTCGGTTCCGAAGAATAGATAGAGAATGACTATGAGGGCGATGGCGAAGATGCCGCCTACCAGAATAGCATTCGGTACATTCCGCCCGGATATGATCAGGTTATATTTGTCAACACTGACAGCCTGGTTGGCCTTCATCTTCATGATTACGAGGTTTATGGAGTACAGACCGTACTGTGTCAGAATTCCTGCGAGAATGGCCGGGATTCCGAATACCGTGTGAAGGAGGCCGGTGACCGACCCTGCGATCAGGCCCGCGATAAAAGCTATTACAAGTGCCGCCCACGGGTTCCAGCCCGCGAGGATCAGCATTACCGTTACAGCTGCACCGGTTGAAAAGGTTCCGTCGACGGAAAGGTCTGCAATGTCGAGCAGACGGAAAGTAATATAGACGCCGAGAGCCATGATGCCCCAGATAAGGCCCTGTGCAATGCCTGAGGGGAATCTGCCCAGCAGATCCATCGGGTTCAGCGATGCGAAATATGCCTCCATAGATAATTGTTCCTCCTGGTTTTCGTTTTCTCTGTTGTTGCTTTTCTGGCGAAGGTGTGTCCGGAGATCTGTCGGATGTCCGGATTATATGTGCCGCGTTTCGCGGCAGGCGGCCTGTCTGCGTTTTCGAAGAGCTTATAGATACATCGTGCTACATACTGTATAAGCTACGGATTGCTCCGTGCTTCGCACTCCCGCAATCCTACAGGTGACCGACTTCGTCGGTCTGTCGCGGCGTTCGCCCCACCGCTTCACACTTTGTGTGAGCGGATGTGGCTCACTGCCCGCGCACATTCGCACTTCCGTGCCGCTTATGCGTCACTTCGTGCTCATACCTGTTGCCTTCGAAATCGCATCCAGTCTCTTACGCGCGCTTCGCGTGCGACGATCCTGTCTGCGTTTTCGAAGAGCTTATACAGTAAAAGCCCCACCATGTGCTCTTCACACCCTGGTGGGGAAACATTGATGGATCTGTTTCACGAACACGTTGAATAGTATATCACACATTGACAGCTGGTGTCATAAATGTTTGATTTTCGCGCGTGAAATCATTGAATTTTATTCGCTGTCGGAGCTGTCGGCCTTATATGCGGTGTATCCGTCCGGTACAGTGATGCCGAGCTTTTCGCAGATGTCCGGGTTATACTCTTTCACAGGGTTGTCATAGTACTGAATCGGCATCTCGGAGATGTCTGCCTCTCCCTTCAGGATCTGTGCCGCCATCTTGCCGGTCGTCTGACCAAGGCCGTAGTAATCGATGGAAAGGGTGGCAACGCCGCATCCGGCCATGATACCCTCTTCACCTGCAATGATCGGAACCTTTGCCGGAAGGGCTACATTGTTGATGGCCTCGGTGCAGGAAGCCGCTGTGTTGTCGGTCGGGATATAGAGAACATCACTGTTGTTGCATGCCTCTCCGGTGACAGAGGCTACATCGTTGGAGTCAGAGAAGGTGTAGACATTTACGGTGAGTCCTGCGTCTTCCAGATAGCCCTTCACCTGATCCGCCTGATATTTGGAGTTCGGTTCAGCTGAGCAGTACAGGATGCCGACATTTTTTGCATCTGGGAAAAGCTCGGTAACCATGTCCGCCTGCTGATCAAGCGGAGGAAGGTCGGATGTTCCGGAGATGTTGCCGCCGACCGTTCCGTTGAAGTCGTCGATATCAAGCGCAACGCCGTAGTCTGTTATGGAAGTTCCGAGGATCGGGATTGTGCTTGTCGCTGCAGCTGCAGACTGAAGAGCGGCGGTAGCGTTTGCCAGAATCAGATCTACGTTTTCAGATACAAGATTTGTGCAGATCTGTGTCGCGGTTGCGGCGTCGCCTGCGGCATTCTGCTCGTCAAAGGTTACGTTGTCTTCTCCGAGTTCGGATTTAAGCTCGTCTTCGAAGCCCTTTGTTGCGGCGTCAAGAGCCGGGTGCTGTACGAGCTGGCAGATACCGATCGTATATTTTCCGGATGCTTTTGCGGCCGATGCGGAGGCGGCGGTTACCGACGCTGAAGCGGACGCGGACGAAGCGGAAGAATCTGCGGATGATGCCGCAGAAGAAGCTGTAGAGCCGCTTCCACAGCCGGCGAGAAGCGCTCCTGCCATGACGGCCGAAAGACAGACGGATGTGATTTTCTTTAATTTCATTTCTTGTCCTCCCTAAATATTACTGTTTTGATGCTGGATTTTGCTGGATCATACAAAACGCTTTAACGCTTAAAAGCGTTACACGTTGCTGTATTAAAGTATTTAAAAGATAATTTACCACATACCGGGGTGGCCGTCAATCTGAAGCTTATAAAAAATAATTGTTAACTTTCACCTTATTTTCCTCCCTTTGCTTTTTTCATCATTTCAGCGATTTCAGGTCATTCAGGGCTTGCTTTTCTTGCCAAGTCATTTCCGGATATCCAAAAAAGATACCATTCAGAATTCTTCGGATCAAATCTCCCGTCTGATAATTTTCCAGATCATGAAGCGGGACATGATGAATCTTTTCAGAATACCTTTCCATCAGATGATGGCTGACCCTGAGCGACATACGCATCTGCATCCAATTACGCAAAAGTCCCAGTACCATCTGAACAAGAATTAAGGATACAACCGCCATAGGGATCCAGCGGAAGCTTTCCCGGAATACAGCGCTCAGGGAACCCGTATAACTACGCTGTTCTGTAAAATGATCAATCACAATCTGATTCACAAAAGAAAGCAGAACAGATAGAATGATAGAAATCTATCCTCCATCTCAAAAAACACAATCCAGTTGCCTGCATTTCAATTTGCTGACAAGAATCCCAGGCTTTCTCATCAGAAACTGACAGAATTTGGACAGAAACAGAAAAAGAAAAAGCAGAGAACGAGCTTCTGTGAATACTCATTCTCTGCCTTCTGCCGTTCCGGCGTTAATTCAGTTCGTCTATGACATTGGTACACCAGCAGACCGGGCGGCCGGAAAAGGCTGTTGTCGGGAGGATGCCGTAATCCGTGCCGTAAGCTTCTACTGTTTTCCGCTCCCCTGCGTAGATGGCCACATGGTAGATATAGCCGTTTTCCGCGTAGAAGATCAGGTCTCCCGGCTGAGCGGAGGCTGGTGTGATCTTGGTTCCGACCTGCGCCTGCGCTTCCGCTACCCTGGGAAGGGAAATACCGACCCGTGCGTAGATTTGCTGCACCAGGCCGGAGCAGTCGCAGCCGTTGTAGATATCATTGCCGCCCCAGAGGTTCCGTCCGCAGGTGAGGCCGGATGCCCGCAAGTATCGCGGAAAACCCGGATGATGGCATGTACTGCAGCTGCCAGGCCGGATGCCTGCAAATGTCTCAGACACCCCGGATGAATCCGATGCGCCGGCCGTCTGTCAGTGCAAATTTGCTCCTGTCAGAACCCACATATATAACATCAGAAAATACATATACTGTGTCACGGAATTGAATTTCTTTCCTTCCTCCGGATTTAAGACCGCTTCCGGAAAGACATCGCAGAGGAACTTCCCGTTCCCGCAGTACAGATTCTGCTGAAGCAGCCGCTTCCCTTCCCGGATGACCTCCGGGTACATCACCAGACCCCACCGGAACTGATCCATCAGATGAACATAGAGAGAGGTGACGATAACGCCTGTGGAGGACTGGTTGACTGCCTGGAGCCTGGTCACCAGATCCTCCGCGCCGGAGAAACAGACGCCGGCCTTCTGAAACAATTCCCTGTTTTTTTCATAGAAATCCCAGAAGCTTCCCACGTTCAGCCCGAATCGCCGGACTCGCTGGAGAATCTGGAACTGTCTGGCCGGGCAGGCGGAGGACTGCTTCACCAGAGCCTCTTTCACCGCCTTTTTGACGGTCTTTCCAATCAGCTCCCCCAGCTTTACATGGCCGGAGGCGGTGGTAAGCAGGTATTCTGATTCCATCGGAGCAGCAATGATCGTTCCGTCTGTCCCGGACCCCGTGGCAATTTCATGGGAATAGCAGGATCCCAGAAGCAGCTCCTGAACCGCCGCCGCCTTCGCCTCCGAGCATAAAACCAGCGCGCGCAGCATGGCGGCGTCCGTCATGCGCTGGTTTACCATCAGAATAATATTAATGGTTCCGATAAATCCGGGATCCTTCCCGTCCGCTTCTGCCTTCTCCTTCTGTCCTTCTTTTCCCGCTTTCTCTTCCTGTTCTGCCTGGTCTTCTTCTCCTGCCTGCTCTGCCTGTTCTCCCTGTTCTTTTTTTCCTGCTTTCTCTGCCTGTTCTTCCCGGCTCATGCTCCGGACAGATGTGCCCCCGATCCGTTTCTGACAGTCCTCCCGGCCGTCCGGAGCCGGGATATACTGCCCGTTCTTTTCCATATACCAGGTGGGATCTCCCGGACTGACCGCGTTGTGCTCAATTCCCCCGGACACCACGGCGCGCACGGTCAGATCCTCATAGGTTTCCTCTGCTTCCGCAGACAGCTCGATCCAGGCCGCCGTGCTCATGGCCACCGTAGTTTCCGGATTCTCCCCCTCTTCCCGCACCTGCCGCGCCAGCTCCTCCCCGTAATCGTCCTCTTTCATGACAACCTCATAGGAGCCGTCGCCCTGGCAGTTGATGTTCATCAGGGTGGTAATTCCCTCCCGGATGCCTCCGTTCAAAGGAGAGGTGCACAGTGTCTTTCTGGGGCTGTTAAAGTGAAAGATACTGCTGCTGTTTGTCCTTCGGAATGTCATTTCCGCTTCGTTTTTTTCTCCGCTCAGATTTTCCATCTCTGTTCTCCTTCTCCGCTTTCTTTTCCTTCCTGTCAAGCCCGAATTTCAGATTTGTGATGTGGGTGCGACGAGCTTTCTGGCGGCCGGAGCCTCCGCAGATATTTCCGGGGTTCCGGGGGCATTCCTCCGATGAAATCTGCCTGGCCTTCTTCCTGCAGATTCTCTTTTTCCACCTCCGCGCACTATGTCCGTGCGTAAGCGCTTTTCACCTGCCGGTGGATTTACACGTCCACCAGCTTCCCGTGCACAACAAGCCGCACGGCGGAATCCCCGGTGCAGGTGGACAGCGAGACAATCTTGTCGTTCACATCCAGCGCCACATGCAGATCCTCCTCCGACTGCTCCTGCAGGTAGGTCAGAAACTGCTGATACGCCTGATCATTCTCAAATGACGTCTGAAAGGCCATGTCCTTCCGGTCCGCATTGGCATTATGATACGAGAAAATCTGGTACATGTGCCAGCCGTCCTCACGGTAAATCCAGAAATACGGATTTTCCGATACCAGCCCGGTCTCCCGCACCTTTTTCAGACTCCCGAACATGGAGCCGTTCCGCATGTTATGCCCGAAGATGTAGGTATTCTTATCGGAAAAGTCCGCCGCTGCCTCCGCGTCCAGGAAAATACTGCCGCTGTCATTGCGGCCGCCGGAAAAGGTATGCTTAATATAGTACGTGTTGTCCGTATCCTGCATGATCGGATAGTTGATTCCCAGCGCCGGCGCATACAGCCAGCCGACCGTGTCCGGATTCTCCTTCTGCAGCTTGTCCAGCGCGACCGTCGGCAGCTCCCCGGGCAAAAGCGCCGCGGCACTTCCCGATGAGGAAGAAGAAACTGTACCGACAGACTCCAAGTCGTTATCCCCCGACGGATCGGTAACACCTGCCAGCTCCCGTACCTTTGCATACTCCCGATCCGCGTCCGCATACTGCTTCTGCAGCCAGAACATCCGCGCCGCGCCGAAAACAATCAGCGCAGCCGCCGCGGCCATCACCACCCGAAGGATGATACGTTTCTGACGCTGTGTCAGGCTCTGCGCCCATTTCCGAATCCGTTCCATACAACTGTGCACTTTTCTGCACTCCTTTCCCTTCATTCAATCAGACCGTATTTTACCTTAATCCGCTCCAGCTTTTCCAGCATCGGCTGACTGATAAACCAGAGGCACAGCACGTTTGCCAGCGCGTGTACCAGATCCACCGGCACGCCGGAGATATAGATCGCCAGCAGGTTCTTCCAGTTAATCGCGTAAGAGCTCATCACCAGCGCCGCCGGATTCATAATGCCGCCGTAGATAAAAACCGTGGTCAGAAAACCATAGACGCACAGAGACCAGCGGCTGGCCTTCAGCCATCCCTTCTGGTACAGAATCCCGGCCAGAAAGCCGATGATGCCGGCCGAGAACATCTGCCAGGGCGTCCACGGCCCCTGCCCGAACAGCATATTGGAGGAGAGCATGGTCAGCGATCCGACCAGAAAACCGGATTCCGCGCCGAAGCACACGCCGGTAAGGATGGCAAAGGTCTCCACCGGCTTAAAGCTGGGAAACGCGAACAGCACGGCACGCGAAGCAACCGCCAGAGCCGTCATCACCGCGATAATCATCAGCTCCCGCGCCTTCGGCTTTCTTCCCTCGAACACCATAAAAAAGGGCAGCATGGAAAAAACCAGGATCACCAGACTGATGACCAAATATTTTCTGTCTCCGAACACATTAATGCCGACCCAGATGGTAAGCGGTATCAGAAGCAGGATGATAAAAATGGAGACAATGGTGCGCTTTGTCAGCTTTCCCTTGTGCAAGGGAGCCACGAGGATCTGCTGTGCCTGCGCAAAAACAGAATCCTCCGGCTGCGCCGCAGCCTCGCTGTCGCGGAAATCCGTGTCTACCGGCTGCTGCGGGCGCTTGTTTTCCAGAAAAGCATCCAGAAACCGGTCAAGCTTTTCTTCCTCCAGCATGAATCGTCTCTCCTTTCCAGTCTTTTCCGTCCGGCTTCCGCCATATCAGCTTCCGCGGCTCTGGGCTAATGTGCGGTTCATCGCCGTGATCACATCCTCCGCGGTGACCGCGTCCGGATAGAAGTGACGGGCCATCCGGTTCGCCGCTGTCGTGTAGAAGCTGTTCCCCGCAAAAAAGGCGCGGGCCGTATTGCTTGTGACAAGATTGCCCTGGAAAAACAGCCCCACCCGGTCCGCGTACTGAGCGCAGAACTCCACATCGTGAGAGATCATCAGAACCGTCACCCCATGGGCGGTAAGCCGGCGCAGAATCTGCCCCAGATCCCGCTTGAAGTAATTGTCGATACCCTTTGTCGGCTCGTCCATAAGCAGAATCTGCGGGCGCAGCAGCAGCACCTTCGCAAGAGCCAGCCGCTGCTGCTCTCCGCCGGACAGATCATACGGGTGGCGATCCAGCAGATCCTCCAGCATGGTCAGCGAGACGATACCCTCCACGGCTTCCTTTTTCGGCATGTCAATCGGATAGGCGGAGGATTTTTTCTGCCGTTTTCCGTCTATCATCTCGTACAGATCCTCCCGCACCGTCTTTTTTACGAAGAGACTCTGCGGGTTCTGCGGCATCACTCCCAGAAAACCGTGGTACAGCTCATCATCGGAATACTTATTGATGTCGCGGCCGTTCAGCCAGATCCGTCCCCGGTAGGGAAAACGAATGTGCGCAATCAGATTCATGGTCGTACTCTTGCCCGTGCCGTTGCCGCCGACAATCGCAAAAATCTCGCCGCGCCGCACGTCCATGGAGAGGCCGCGCACGACATCCGGCAGATCGCGGTCATAGCGGAACCAGACATCCCGGACCCGGATCGCCGGGATGTCCCCGCCGCGGGCATCCTTCGGATTACGTTTGCCCGCAGGTTCCGGCATCTCCGCGGCTGCCGAAGCTCCTTTTTCTCTTTCCCCGCAGGCCGCCAAAGTCTCTTCCGGGCTTGTTCTGCCCGCAGACGGATTTTGGGGTTTCCCATTTCTTTCTTTGGCGCCCGCCGCGTCCGAGGGCTGCGGTTCTGTCCGCACCGCTTCCGCACCCAGCAACTCCTGCATCCATCTGCGTCCCTCGCTGACCGTCAGCGGACACGGAAGTGCATGCGCTTTCTGCTCCCGCGCCGTCACCCCGGCGTAAATCTGCATCGGCGTGGGCATGGAGAGAAACATGTCGTGTCCCATATCGTGAAGGCGCTGTCCGATCTCCGATGGGGTTCCCGTTGCGATCATGCGCCCGCTGTCCATAACCAGAAGGCTGTCCGCCCACGGTATGACATCCTCCAACCGGTGTTCGGTAAGCAGAATGGTCGTTCCGATGTCCCGGTTGATCTTCCGCACCGTCTCCAGAAAATCCGAGGCGGCAATCGGATCCAGCTGGCTGGTCGGCTCGTCCAGAATCAGCAGCCGCGGGTGCATGGCCATGACAGAGGCCAGGTTCAGCAGCTGCTTCTGCCCGCCGGAGAGCTCCGACACATTGCGCATAAACCAGTCCTGGATTCCGAAATAGGACGCCATCTCCGCCACCCGCAGACGGATGGTCGGCGTGTCGCACCCCAGGCTTTCCAACCCGAAGGCAAGCTCATGCCAGACCTTGTCCGTCACAATCTGGTTGTCCGGATTCTGCAGGACGTAGCCGATCTCCGCGCTCTGCGTGCGGTGGGAAACCTCATCCAGCGGCACGCCGCAGTAGCGTATCGCGCCGCTGCGCTGCCCGTGCGGGGCAAGAACGCTCTTGCACTGCCGGAGCAGCGTGCTCTTTCCGCATCCGCTTTTTCCGCAGAGCACCACAAAGCTGCCTTCCTCTACTGTCATGTCTACCTGCTTCAGGGCAGGAGCCGAAGCCTCCGGATACTGGAAGCTGAACGCTTCCACCTCTAAAATATGCACGTCTTAATCTCTCCCAGGCAGCCGCGGAGCATTTCCGGATGGAAGCACCGCGGCAGTCATCATGTATCTGTACTTATGTCTATGTTATTCGGTGCTCGGGGAGGAGCTTTCCTTCCCGTGCTGTACCGGGTCCTGCAGGTACCAGGGCAGATGCCTCTCCAGCCGCGCCTTCCTGGCAAGGGAGGCGAACCGCGCATCCTCCACCGCACCAAGCACGGACGGAAAAAAGCAGATAACCGCCCACGCCGCAAAGCAGAGGACGCCGGCCGGCGTAAGCGGCCAGCCCCCGATGCTGATATACGGATTATATACCGCCGTCGTCACGCCCTGCGACGCGCCCAGCAGAAAAACCGCCATGGACGCGCCCAGAACACCGCAGGCCATCCCGTCTCTGGCATCGAAGCGGAAAATCGAAAACGCCGTCCGCCCGTGCAGCCCGTAGCCGCGGGACTGCATGGAATCCGAGGTATCGATCGCGTTCTCCAGCGCCCAGGTGATCAGCACTGAGAGGATCGTAATCGAGTGCCGGATTCTCTGTATCAGGTTACCGCTGCCCGCGTCCCTGCCGACCGCCTTCTGCCCGTTCCGGATAATTTTCGCCTGCGCGTGAAAGCGGGGCACAAACCGGAACACCATGGACAGAACCAGCGAAAGCGCCGGAATGACGCGCCCGAACAGGTAGACAAACTTGTCCGTCGTCATCACGACGTTGCAGCAGGAAAACCACAGGATGGAGATAAAAAGCATCGAGGAGAGGACAACGCCGTAGACAATCGCCTCGACCGTGACCGGCCCTGTTTTCAGATAAAACAGAAAGGTCACGCCGTAGTGGTTGAACAGAGGGTTGATCAGCGCGACCAGAATCATTGCCGGAATAGAATAAAGAATATTAAATTTCAGCACCGGCCTCCAGCCGCGCAGGCGCCCCGCATAGCAGAGCGCCCCCGCAAAGGAGATGCCAAGCAGTACCGGATGGGTCATCAGAACCGTTGTCAGAAGCACCACCAGAAAATACACAAAATTTACGGCCGGATGGCAGGACGAAAAGGCATCCGCCCTGCGTTTCGCACAAAAACTGCGCCCCGCCCCCGGTCTGCCCTCCATATACGGACTGCCTTCCGGACCCGTGCTATGTTCTGCACCCGCGCTGCCGGCCGGGGCGGACTGTCCGGCTTTCTCAGTTGTCATAATACTGGTCTCCCACATCGCGGCCCAGGTCGCAGGTATAGCGCCACTGGATCACGTCGCCGTCGCTGATAGTGTATTTCGAGCAGCCGTAGTTCGGGAACCACCCGTTTACGCTGTACATCCAGCCGGAAAGCTCGCCGCAGTCAAATTCGTACAGCTGGTTGATGCCACGCACATAGTAGGAGCTGTAGACCGGCGTGTAGTCAGCCTCCATCTGGATGCCGGTGTCGCGGCAGATCCGGTACAGAAGGTCGTAGACCGTCTCGCCGGGGGTGTACTCCACCGTCGAGGCGTACAAAATATACCCATCCGCCGGAACAAAGGACGTCTTGGTGCTCTTCAGGTTATCCATGTTGTTCAGGATAGTCATACAGTCGATCGAGATGGTACAGGTATGCGCCGATCCGCTGTTTCCGCTGCCGGAACCGCCTGTCCCGTCCGTACCGTCTGTGCCGCCGCTGCCTTCCGTATTCTTCGCGGCGCCTGTGTTTCCGGCCGTCCCGGTGCCGCCCTGCGCAGCACTTCCCTGCGTGCTGCCGCCAGCGGCCGTCCTTTGTGATCCCTTTTCACTTCCGGCCGATCCCGAAGAGGAAGAAACCGAAGAGGAGCTGCTGTCCGCGGCCGCGGACTTCCCGCCGACCAGATAAAAGACGTCTCCCGTCTTTCGCACCTGGAATTCCAGCGTTGTCACCTTGCCGCCGTCTTTCTCCGTCTCCCCCACTGTGACATCCGTCACCTTTTCCGGGGAGCCGTCCGCCATGCCGACCAGGATCACCGTGTCCGCGTCCCACTTCTCCGTAAGCGTCAGGCGCAGGCGCGCCGGAGCGGCCAGGTTGGTCTTGGGCAGAGAGATCCCCAGCCCGACCGATGCGTGATCCGCCGCTTTCTTTACCTCCTCCGTTTTGTCCTGCGGGAAGCTGACTTTAAGATTCTGTTCCACAGGGTTCTGTATCCTGGCTCCGTCGTAAATCCACGTATAGAGGATTCCAGTCTCCTTGTCCATCGCGTAGAAGCTGTATTCTCCCTGCTTCCCCGCAATGGACTCCATCTGCTTCTGCGTTATCACGCCGTCCGCGGGCAACTCTGTCTCCCGCTCCAGTGTCTCCGCGCCGCCGGAAGAGGAAGAGACAACCTCCTCTGCCGTCTTCTGCGCGTCCCGGTCCATCCGCGTTACTTGACTGCTGTTTACGCCGCCGCATCCGGCCAGACAGGCCAGCAGCACAAACAGGGCGAGAAACGCGGCAAACCCCTTTCTGAGTTTCCTCCGCATGATCATCTGCCTCCCGGTACCAGACCGAAACCATCAGACCGAAACCGGCGCAGTACCCCGTAAGAGGCGCCACGCAGTCCGGCTTCCGTCTGATTTGAAATTCACCACAAAAGTTATCTGATGATGCCAGAAGTTTCAAAAAATAAATAATTATTGACATCATTTGGGGGCAAAAGACCTTTTGACCCCAACATATCTCGTTATGTAAAACTCTGTCCCACGCTACGGCCTGCGCTTTTTCCTGTAAGCCAGGTACAGGCACACACCGAGCACCGCCGCACCTGCCAGTATGCAGATGATATACGGCAGGAACGCGCCCGCATGGGAATTCACGCCCTGTTCGGCCCCATTTCCGGAAGCCGCGGCGGACTTGCCCGGATCGCCGGAGGTGCTGCCGACCGCCATCTCCGCGGAGGCCTCTCCGTCCTCATCCCCGGTCAGGTCCATATCCTTTCCGGTAAACTGCCAGCCGCTGTTCCCGGAGTTGTCCGAAGAAACGGACTCTGCGGGCTTGGCTGCGCCCGTGGAGCCGGCCGCCGTCTTTCCCGCCGTCTTTCCGGCTGCGCCGGACGCGGCCGCTGTGCCGCTGTAGACGCGAGCCCCCGAACCGCTTCCGCCGGAAGAGCCCCCGGAACTGCCGGAGCCGCTGCTGGTGTTTATTCCTCCTGCTGTCTTTCCGCTGGAGCTTCCGGTTCCGGACGTGCCGGTTTTGGTATTCTCCAGCCCCGTGCCTTTGCCGTCTCCCTGTCCTCCCGCCGTCAGAGTGACGTCGGACATATCATACAGGGAAGCCTTTCCGTCCAGCATCCGCTGATAGGCCACCAGCGAATAGAAGCCCTGGCCTGTCGCCAGCCCGTCCACCGATCCGGCGGCGGCGCCCCCGTTATTGGCCGCGCCGGGCTTTACATGCATAAAGCCACTGTTGTCGATGTGGTAGGAGATCATGTTCTCCACCGTCCAGCTGCCGCCCTTGATAAAGCGCGCGTCCGTCTTCGGGTCGATTCCCAGCGCCGTGAGAGCGGTAAGCACCTGTGCGACAGATTCCGAGGTCTCCACGCCCATGGTGCCGTAGCCGCCGTCCGAGAGCTGCATTTTCCCCAGTCGGTCCAGTGCCCTGTCGATGGCCGCAGTTACCTTCTCTCTTCCCTCTTTCTGATAGTAGGGTGCAAGCGCCTGCAGCGTCATGGCCGTAATATCCGTGTCCGCCGAGGTGCCGGAGAGCGCCCAGCCGCCGTCCGAAAGCTGTCGGTCCAGAAGATACTGCACCAGCACATCCTCCGTGGTCTGCGTGCCGACCCCGCTCACCTTCGGGATGCTGTAGGCCGGGTTGGACTTGAGCGCGATCAGCGCCCAGATCGGGCCGTTCAGCCCCTGGCTCTTTACCTTGTCAAAATCCGCAAGATTCTGCAGCAGGTTGTAGCCCGCCACATTCTGCGCGTCCTTCCCGATAGCCGTCAGCACCAGGATTGTCTTGGAGTACTCCGACATCTTCGTGTCCGAGAGCACGCCGTTCTTCTCCTTCAGGTAGTTGGCCAGATGGTTATAGTAGGTGGAAAAATAGCTGTCCGAAAGATTCCTTCCGTAGCGGGCGGAGGCAAGCACATACCACTCGCTTCCGACCGTCGGGCTGGTATCGACGGACTGCACGTAGGCGTCCGTTTCCTTCAGGATCGTGCCGACCGATTTCGAGAGGGCGTTCGCCCCGGTGCGCACCGTAACCTTGCAGGATGCGTAGAGGGAGCTGTCTCCCTTTACGCGCACCGTGATGGTGGCGGTTCCTTTTTTTACACCCTTTACCACGCCGCTGCTGCTGACCGTCGCCACATCTTCCGAAGAGCTGCTCCACACGTAGGAGGGCCGCTCCGTCGTCTCTGTCGGCACCAGTCTGGGCGTCAGCTGCAGGGACTCTCCTTTAAGCAGGGACGCCGTTGTCTGCAGCGTCAGTCCGGTAAGCGGCACCACATGCCCGGCAACCGCATAGGTTCCCGGCACATCCGTCCGGACCGTTACGATACCGGCCGCGGCGTTAAACTGCGCCTGCAGTTTTTTAACTGTTGTCTTTCCCGCGCCGGAGGATGCGTCCTGCACCAGATACAGCGCCGGATCCGACAGGTCGGAAAGGCCGCCGACCGAGAAGGTCAGCGTCTCCGGCTGATCCGGAACCGCCTCTGATCCGCTGCGCAGATCCTTCCAGCTGATCTTCCATGCCGCTGCGGCATCATCCGCCGTGGCGTCCTTTTTCCGCACCGCCTTGCTGACCGCTGTCAGGGACGAGAGCCGCGAGGCTTCCAGCTTCAAGTACCAGTCCGACCCGCTCTGCGTTACCTTTCCGGATGTGGAAATGCCGCCGGCGATATACGCCTGCGCCGCCGGGCGCTTCTGCTGGACGGAATCCGACACCGTCAGCAGGCCGCCGCAGAGGTTCAGCGCGTTTTCCGCCGCCAGGTAGTCCTGTACGGTCTGCGCCTGAAGATTAAAGGCCGCCCCGGTGTCCAGTGCGTTGACCGCGGCCTCCACCTGCGCCGTCAGGTTGGCAAGGGCTGTGTTCAGTCTCTGTATAAGCGCGCCGTCCAGCTGGCTCTTCTGCCCGTCGTCCAGGTTCTGGTATGCCTCCGCCGCGGTCGCCACCGCAGCCGCCTGGGAAAGACCCCCGTCCGGATCCACCCCGGCAAGCGCCTGCTGCGCCGCGGCCAGCTGCTTCTGCAGCTCCTCGATTCTGCCGGATGCCTGCGTCAGCTTCCGCAGCAGGCTGGCGTCCATCAGTCCCTTCTCCGTGGTGGAGAGCGCCTGATACGCTGCCTGGGCGGCGTCCACCGCCGTCTGGTCCGCCAGCATCAGGGCAGACAGGGACGGCAGGGCTTCGATCTGTGCCTCCACAGCCAGTACGCCAGCGTAGGTTTTCTCCAGCTGCGTCATCTGCTCCGTGCAGCGTTTCAGCCGGCGCTCCAGGGCGTCCGCATCCTTCAGGTAGCCGCGCGCCGTATCGCTCAAGCTGTCCCACGCTGTCTGCGCGGCGTGTACCGCGTCCGCGTCACTGATTTTCAGATCTCCTGCCTTCGGAAGTACCTCGATCTGCGCCTGCACCTGCTCCGCCACTTCCTTGGCGTCCCCGACCGTTACGGTGCAGGCCGCCTGGATGCCGGAGCCCTGCTGAACCGCCGTAATCTTCGCGGTGCCCTTTGCCACCGATGTGACAAGTCCGTTCTGGTCTACCTTTGCCACCGACTCCCGGTCGCTGCTCCAGGTCAGACGCAGCGCCTCCGTGGCGTTGGCAGGCGAACCCGTTACCGAGAGCTGCGCCGTCTGGTCCGCCTCCAGAAAAACGGAGGCCGTGTTCATCGTGATGCTCTGGTACGGCCTGTCTACCACATGCACGGTACACTGGCCGGCAAGGCCGCTCTGCGTCTTCGCCGAAATCTGCACGTCGCCCCGTGCGTGGGGCGTCACATTTCCCTTCTGGTCAACCGTGGCAATGCTGCTGTCGGAGCTCTCCCAGGTCAGCTCCGAAAAATCCGCGTTCTCCGGGCTGACGGTGGCCGTCAGCTTTTCGGACTCCCCGTTTACATAGAGCGTCAGCTCCGATACGGAAAGCGTCACCAGCTCCGGCCAGACCATGGCGCGCTCCGGCAGAGCCTTCAGCGCCGCGTCCACCTGGGACTGCGTGGCGTCCAGCTGCTGTGCGACGGCGCAGGCCGCCTGATAGGCGCTCTGCTTTGCCTCTGTGTCCAGCCACTGGGACGGGTTCTGGTTAATATAGGCCAGCCTGGTCAGCAGCGCCGACTTGTCCGCGCGGACATAGTCCGGCGTGCCTCCGTAGACCTCCCCGGAAATGTCCTCGCCCGTGCCGTACAGCGTAAACTGCAGACGGACGACATCTCCGGAACTGACCTTGTAGTAGCCGATTCCGACGCCCGGAATCGTATTGTTTACCGAATAGATCCAGCCGGAGGTGTTGGTTCCGGCCGCGTCGTTCCCATAGGAAAACTCCCGCAGGTGCGGGGCATCCTTATTGGCCAGGTCGGACGGGATGGTAATGCCCGCCTTTGCCGCCATCTTTCTTGTGCTCTCCGGGAGCATCAGCGTACCGTCCGGGTCCGCGTTCTGGATTCCGGACAGGTAGGCGCCGTAGGACGCCGTCTCCTTGATCTCCAGCGGATAGCCCCTGGCCGGCAGGTAATCCTGCAGCACCTGCGCCACCGTCTCCCCCTCCGTCACCGGGACGATGTCCGGCTCCGTAATCCAGCCGCGCCCGATGGCAAACTTCTCCACCGAGAGCACAACATAGGAGGAGGCAGCGGCCTCCTGCGCCTGTACCGGCGCAGGAGATACCCCTGCCAGAAGCCCCGCTGTCAGGAGGACGGCAAGCAGCATGGTCAGCAGCCTTTTTCCGATTGTGATTCTCTTCTTCATCGAATCAATCCTCCTGATTTTCTTACTGCAGCTCTTTTTTCTTTTTCCGCGCAAGCGCGAACACCGCGGCACCCAGCAGCACCATGGCCAGCGCCGCCGCAGTCTCCTGCGGAATCGGATCTCCCGTCTGGGGCACGCCGGACGCACCGCCCGCCGTTGCGTTCAGGGCCGCTGTCGTACCGGAAGCCGTCTTGCCTGCCGTGCCGTTTGCCGTCTTTGCGGCATTTCCCGTGTTGCTGGTGTTTCCGCTTCCGGAAGAAGCCGGCCTTCCGGCATTTCCTCCGGAGCCGTTCTGGCCGCTGCCCTGGCCGTTCAGATTTTCATTATTGTTTTTGTTGTCGTCTTCCTCTTCCTGATTGTCCGCCGCCGCGGCGTTCTTCAGGCCAAGCATGTAGCTTCCCATCTGATCCGCCGAGAAGCTGACCAGGGAGCTGTTGACGGAGGTATTCACCCATGCCGGATCCGTCGTGCCGGCTGTGCTGACTGCCGCGCGCATCAGTCCGTGCGTCCGCTGCGTGGCTGTCGGAAGCAGCGCCAGGTAGACGGTTCTTCCCGTCAGATCCTGTCCCGCGTCAAGTGTAAAGGGCAGGGCCGTGTCCGGCGTCCAGCTCTCTTCCGTGCCGTCCGCGAGGATGCGCTTTGCGGTAAGCGTGAAGGCCTTCAGTGCCTCCGCGTCCTTGCCCTTCATGGCATTCTGCAGGGTTCCGTAGCTGTCATTGCTCTGCGCCAGAGGCTCAACGGTGAGCATCACATCCCAGGGCAGGGCCGAGCCGTCCGCCAGCTGCGGCAGGCCGTTCTTCTCCGCCTTGGTCTGGAGCGCCTTCTGTTTGGCAACCTGAATCTGCTGCTCCGCGTCCGCGCTGGCCTCCATAAATTCTCTCGCCCCATCTGTCAGAAGCGCCTTTACCGTCGGCGTGCTCTCCGCGGCGTTGTATGCTTCCTCCGCCGTCTTGAGCGCCGCCACGGTGCTGTCCGCCGTCTGGCTCTCGTTCAGCGCGTTCTGCGCCGCTTCGATTTTCTCCTGCAGGGCATCCGCCGCCGTCTTATCCGCGTCAAAGGCATTGATTGCGTTCTGCAGTGCGGTCACACGGTCTGCGTACGCCAGATTTGCGCGCGCCTGATCGTTCAATGCCTTTACCTTTTCTTCCGCCGCCTGAAGAGACTTCTCTGCGGCGTCCCGATCCTCCTGGCTGGTCACGGTCTGGGGAAGCTTCTCCAGCTCCGCGTCCACTTCCGCGGCGTCCGCGAGATCCTTGGTCAGCTGATCCGCCTGCTTCTGCACTTCGGCCATTTTGTCCTTCAGAGTAAACGCGTTTTCGGTGCCCTCGTTGTAGGTGATGCTGTCCAGATAGGTCTTCGCCGCATCATTGCTGTTGTACTTGTCGATCAGCTCGTTTGCCTCCGCCAGATTTTCCCTGGTCAGCGGCGTCTCCAGCGCACCGATTTTATCCACCAGCGGCTGAAGCACATCCTGTACATATTCGTCGTAGACGCCGGCAGCCTTAAAGAGTTCCTGCAGCTTTGTATTCAGCTCCGGATGCTCGTTGGCAAAAATCTGTCTGTCGTCGTCCGCCATCGCGTCGTAGAGATTCTGCGCGTAGGCGATCTCCTTCAGCGTCTGCGAGGTAACCTGCACATCCGATCCGTCCTCTTCCTTGCCGGTCAGCGCCGAGGCATCCGGCAGGGCTTCCGCCTGTGCCTGCAGGTTCCGGCTGCGCAGATCCGCGATGCTGTCCTGCAGCTTCTTCAGCTTGTCTGCGTTGGTCACACGGCTGCGCAGGATGTCTGTCGCCAGGGCGTTGTACATTCCTGCCGCATTGGTGACGGCCGTCTCGTACTGCTCATAGTTGTCCAACGTCAGCGCCGCCGGATCCGGCAGGGCATCAACGGCATTTACAACCGCCGCCACCTGCTGGGCATCCGACTGCTGCTGCGCAATGGCAGCCACAAGCGCCTGGAGCTTGGAGGATCTCTCATCTCCCACAAGCGCCTGCTGCGCCTGCGTAAGCGCCTGGAACTGCGCCTTCGCCTTCGCCACTTCATCCTGATTGTCCAGCGTTACATCCGCCGCAGCCGGCAGGGCGTCAATCGCCTGTACCACAGACGAAATAGCCGTCAGGTCGCGAAGCCGCTCTTCCGCCTGGATCAGTCTGGACGCCGTTGTAATCTTTGCCTTCTGCGTGCGGCTTAGCAGGTCATAGGCTTCCCGCGCCGCCTTTACCGTGTCCGCGTCTGCCGCCGTCAGCTGATCCGTCTCCGGAATTGCCGCAATGGCAGTGAGTGCCTTGTAAATCGCATCCGCATCCTGCAGAACGCTGTACTTCTGCTGCACGATTTCCTTTTCACGCATCGGCTCGTCCAGCTTGCCATAGGCTTCCTGCGCCGCCGCGATCGCATCCCCGCTGTCCGCGGTGACCTCTCCGATGGCGTCCACCTTGCCCGCAAAGGCGCGGCAGCTCTCCGCCTCCGTCAGATTGGAAGCATTTTTGACATAGCTTTGCAGTCTCTTCTGCAGTGTCTCGTCATCGCCGCCCAAGGCGTCATAGGCTTCTCTGGCCTCTTTCACCTGGTCGTCGGTTACGCTGGCCAGATCCTGAAGCTTATCGAGCTTTTCGATCACTGCATCCACCTGATCCGACTGCTCCATGGTGCAGATGCGCACATCCGGCTTTCCGACAACTGTCGGATCCAGCGCCGCCATCGCCTCATAGAGATTGTAGTACTGCTGCCCGATTCCGTAGGGACTTGCCGCTCCGGTATAGGCAGTCTTCGCCGCTTCATAAGCTGTATTCAGCGCTGCCAGCTTGTCCGCGTCCGCGGTTTTGGCATCCTCTCCGCCCAGATAAGCGGACACAGAGGTGAGCAGCGTATTGTATTTGGTCAGGGTCAATCCGTAGCGCTTCCAGACGTTGTCGCCGTTCAGCGTATCGCCCAGACCAATGATCATGTCCTTCATGTAGTTGTTTGGTACGGAGCCGCTTCTGTTATATGCGTAGCTTCCGTCCGCATTGACATACTGCCAGAGCGACTTCAGCGGAGAAGCGGTGTCTG
Organism: Bilifractor sp. LCP21S3_A7; assembly: GCF_052118825.1. NCBI lineage: Bacteria > Bacillati > Bacillota > Clostridia > Lachnospirales > Lachnospiraceae > Bilifractor > Bilifractor sp. LCP21S3_A7. Next base: position 140,740 of record NZ_JBQKGL010000005.1, read on the forward strand.
ATACAGAGAAGATATTCTCCGGATCCACGCCTGCCCCGGCCAGACCCTCCAGCACGCAGCCGTGGGAGATTGTATTGGCTTCCGGATACCAGCTGTTGTAGAACATGCCGGCCTCCGGACCGCTGGTAAGAAGAGCCGGACGGAAACTCTCAACGATTTTTGCCAGTTCCTCCTTAGAAACCATGTCTCCGATTGCGCTCAGGCACCATCCGCGGATATCCAGATCCACAGAAGCGCTCTTAGCCATTCCTTTAACCGTTGTCTTGCACTGTTCCGGAATCTCCGCTCCTGCTGCCTTTAATGCCATCAGAGACCAGACCGGCTGTGCGTATGGTCCGTCCCAGTTTGCCTGCAGATATGTGACAAGGTTGTTCCCGGACGGATCGGTATAATTCCAGGGGTTCTCCCCGATCATGCAGAGGTAGAGGATCACCTTGGCGTAATCGGAAGGCTGGCTCCACTCCGAAAGCTTTGCATTTTTGTCGTTCGGATCAGAGACAACCATGCCGTCCAGATCATTTTTCCCGTCTCCCGGTTTATCCGTGGCGGCGACCTCAAACACCGGCCAGACATCGCCTGTCAGGTCTTTCTTCAGCTTCATGGAACTCAGGTTGCTGTACGTCCGGTCATACCAGTTGCCAAGCAGCGCTTCCGCCTGCTTCCTGGTCTCGTCCGATACCGTAAAGTACGGGTATGTTCCGTCCTGCTTCTGATGCACCAAATAGTAATCCTTACTTGTAATGGTGTCCTCGGCCGTGACATGAATCCTGGTAATATTGCCGGGTTTCACGGTAATGCTTCCGTCCTGCACCGTCTTTCCGTCCACGGTAAAGGTCGCGCCGTCCGATACCTGGAAATCCGACAGTGTAACATCTCCGTTATCGGCATCCAGCTTCATGATAAAGGAGTCCTCTCCGTTTCCAAGCCCTTCCTCCAGATTGTCTACCGTTGCTCCCTTGATATTGACAGACTTCAGCTGCGCCTCACTGGATTTATACAAAAGGTAAATTTTGTAATCCTTTTTCGTCACTCCGTCAGGTGCGGTAACATGAACAGTAAAATACTGCCTGCCCTGGTCATCTTTCTGCACCACATTTTTTTCTATGTCTTCTCCAAACAGTCGGCTGTTTGCGTATTTTATGAAAAAATAGTTCCCACAGACATACTTGCTCTCGTCCAGTCCTTCCACCGTCACCTGGCTGCCGGCACTGTTCGGGATAATTCCGCAAAGCATAGCGGTTGTTGTCGTAGATTTTGGCAGAACAATTTCCGCTGAATTATCGCCCAACTGATATGGGTACACAGTCATTTCGTCTGTCGCATCCCGTCCGTAATTGATCGGGTCCAACGCTTTAATAGAAGCATCTGAGCTTGCCTGCGCCGATTCAGCATCCGCTCCATCCCAGTGAATCAGATAAGTAGCAACCGTGCAGTTAGTATCATCTCTGATTGGCTTGCTTTCAAGAGGATTGGAAAAATCTGGAAAAGGAAAATATATCGAAAACCTTTTTTTTGAACCAAGGTAGCCACCTTTTCCACGTATAAAAAACAGATTGATTTCATTCCAGCCCTTCTTTAAAGTCACCGTTTCGCTGACATTATTCTGAGACTGTCTAGAATCTACATCAAAGCGCTGGGGCGCTCCGCCGTTTACCGAAATATAGTTGCATCCGATACTGATCCACTGTCCGTATTGTGTCGCTTTGATCACCGGCTCAAGATCATCTTGCGTGCGCAGCACGTTGAATGCCAGCTTTCCTGAACAATCCGATGGACTTAAATATAATACCTTGCTGTTCAGATCTCCTTTTGCAATAGACATGTTGTCGCTGAGTATTTCATTGCTCTCCATGTCTTTCACATTGATCCTGTTAACATTTCCCCAAAATTGAGAATCAAAAGTATCGGCAGCTACCAAAAGCCGATAGGTCGTCTGAACACCGTCCGTATCGACAAGAAAATCGAAATATGCACTTCCGTTTATAAGCGTAGAACGAACGATATTAGAAGACGGTTTTGCAAAAAGAACCGTACACAGGCCATTATCTCCATAGGTAATAGTGGCTGCCTTGTCATAGTCCACATTCATAGAATCGTAGGTGCTTTTAATTGAAACGATCTTGGAAGTATCGCTTGGAAGCTGTACCTGAATTTCCAGATTAAAATTGAGAGTCCATATACCTTTATTGATTGTATATAAATTTGATTTCTTATCTAACAGCGTAGACGAAGCATCGGATATGGTAAAACTGACATCATGCTTAGTCGTATCCGCATACGCTTTTTGTGGGAAAAAGGCCAGTATTCCGAGTAATAAAAACAGTAAAATTAAGAAGCCTGTGATACCTGTTTTTTTATGTTTTTCTTGCATATTATTAATTCCTATTAAAAACCCCCTTTGCTTTTGAAACAAAGGGGGTTGACTTAGATTGTCAGTATCCGTTGTCCTTTATTCTGGATAAATGCAGGCGGCTTTTTCAGCTCTTGCTATATTTATATCCGCCATAGGTTAATTTGATGTTTGCTGATGTTCCGGTAACTGTATTTGAATCCAGATAGTTGTAACTATTGTATTTTGTTGAAGTGACAAAGCCGTTATTGCTGTATGATCCGTCATAGGTCCAGCCGGCACCAAGATAGTAATTAGCGGTATTGTGCGTGCTGTCTGTAGCATAAGTCACATCCTGATAAGTAATACTGTCCAATGCTTTATGTGTTTTTGAAGTATCATAAAAATCCGTTACGGTCTTAAACACATAATCCGATTCGGAAATATTTAACTGACTCAGTGCCTTGACAACCGTATCATACAGCGTTGCATCAGTTGTAGTAACAACAGTTGTACTAATTGAATCTACCTTATCATTGTCATAATTATCACCGTCGAATGTAACATCGTTAAACTCAAAGCTAACTGTTACAGACGCCGGTGTACTATTGGCTGTAGCAGTGTCGTCCGCCAGTACAGGCACAGCCATTCCCAGCACCATGACCAGGGACAATACAAGTGTCAAAAGTTTCTTTTTAAGCTGCTTCATAGTTTTTCCCTCCTTTTTTATGCATAAAGTTTTTATGAAGCTTCTGTACGCCTTGGCAGGACTCTCGCCCTGTTACTGCTTTTCCGGACACAAAAAAGCGGGCACACCAATCATCTCTGACCGGTATACCCGTATTTGTATACTCTGTTTTGGACGCACGCCCGCCGCGTAACATCCAACTAGAAATGTAAGTCTTCTGACTAGCGATAGGAGGAGAATTTCTCTCCCCTGCGCGTTCCTCCTCCCTTCCCATGAGTTCTCTCACAGTGGTAGCCTTTCGGCTCACAGTTTCCTGCTTCGGGGAACGCTCTCGCGCACAGCGTCGGCGACGTCAGAAACGGAAAGCTTCCCTTTGTTATTTAAGCTTTCACGGTTCCTTCTTCCATCTACGCGGCTTCCTGTCTCTGCGAACGTCTGCGGGAGCCGCGACACTTCTATTGAATTGTGATGTCTCTGTACAGATGTTTGTGTCTTTTATGTGTCTATTGTAGCACAATTCTGTGAATTTGTCGTTGTCCAAAACGGCTGACTTTTATCCGTTTTCGGGGAGCAGGGGCAGGTAGATCATCGCCTTGCTCTCGTGATACCGCTCGAAGGTAAAGCCCCACTTGTCCGTCTCGGCGTGGTGCTCCGGCACCCACTCCCAGAAGATGTAGCGGCAGAGATGCCGGATATCCTCCGCCATCTCCGGCTGCCTGCCGGGCGCCTTTACCCGGCGGCGCACCTGAAAGACCGCGTAGCGCTGTTTTGGAATGTGCACCGCAATCAGTCCTTCCGGCAGAGGTCCTGCGGCGCGCCTCGGCTGCACCACCGGGCCGACAAGATAGACGATCTCCGGCAGTTCCTCCGGGTGATACCACATGGCAATCACGTCGCGCTGATACGCGCCGATCTGCTGTTTTTCTTCTTCGCTGAATTCCGGGAGGGAATGGTCAATCCACCACGCCGCGCGGTCCAGGCGCTCCGACGCCTCCGCGCCGCCGATCTCCACCGGCCTGCCGACCATGTACAGCTCCGGGATCTCCGCAATGCTGACCAGCACCTGTTCCCTGTCGTATTCCGGGCATGGGAATGTCTGGCCGGCAAAGTCCCCTTCCGTCAGCGCCTGCTTCATGGAGCAGCCGAACTCCTTCCGAAAGGCCTTGGACATGGACGCGACGCCGGAGAACTGGTATTTGTGCGCCGCATCCTCTGCTGTGCTCCCGTCCCGGAGCTCCCGCACTGCCCGGGTCAGCCGCCGCCTGCGCACATACGCGGCCAGGCTGATGCCGTAGTCCACCGAAAAACGGTGCCGGAAGTGGTCGGGAGAAAAACCGAACTGCCGGGCAATCTGCCCGGTGTCCGCGTCCGTATCAAGAATTGAGTCAATATACTGTAAAACGCTGTCCTGTGTCGGATCTTTCCTCATAAGTATCCCCTGTCTCCGCAATCTGTTTCCGCTTTCCGCCGCATTTCGCCCTGTTGCTTCCAAATGACCGCAGCCGGCCGCTCCGGCGCCGGTCATCCTCCGGTTATTTTAAGTCTATTCCGTCCCTTTACGCAAGCAGCCCGTTTTTCCTGCTTTCTTTGCCGGAACAGCCTTCTTCTTGACCGGCAGTGCAGGCATCTTCGGGCGCTCAGGCCTCCCCGGTCAGCGTCACCTCTGTCATGGGATGGTGCACCGCCTCCAGAAATTTTCCGAAAACCTCTTCCGTCCGGAGCTTCAGGCTGGATGTATTGATGCAGGGATGGGCACCGATAAATTCCCCTTTCAGCACATCCCTGTCCACCAGCAGCCGGACACGGTTGTCCCTGTCATTCATCAGTCCCATAATAGAGGCCGAGCCGGGATGGCAGTCCAGCATCTCCTCCATTTCCTCCGGCGATCCGAAGGATAGCCGCGCGGAGCCGATCTGCCCGGACAGCTCCTTTGTCTTAAACACTTTGTCTCCCGGCATCATCAGCAGATAGAAGTCTGTGTGCTGACGGTTCGTCAGAAACAGGTTCTTACAGACGGTGGCTCCCAGCACCTCATCAATATCCCGGCAGGCTTCCATGGTATACGCCTGGGCGTCCGGATGATCCGTGTGCCAGTATTCCATGTGAAGGCTGTCCAGCAGATCATAGACCCTGATTTCCTTTTCGAGCCTTCCCTCCATGGATGTCGGCCTTCCTTTTTCCAGTATATATCTGCTCATTTCTCTCCTGCTGCTCCTTTCCTAATGTGCACGGCAGATTTCCATTTCCGACTGTTCCCCGGAACCGTCTCCATGCCAAATTTCCGTCACGAGCTGATCCGGCCTGGTCCTGGCAGCCCCGGAAACCGTCTCCACATCAAATTCCCGTCACGAGCTGATCCGGCCTGGCCTTGGCAGCCCCGGAAACCGTCTCTGCCAGTATAGCACAGGCAGAAATATCGGTGGAAACAAAGATGCCGCACGGGAACAGTAAAGACCGAATAGGAATCCGGCGGAAAATCTGAAAGAGGGTTCTTTCTATGGGAAATTTCTTGATAAAATGATTAAAAACAGCTCTGATGTGCAGGATGTCCGCGTGCGCGCCGCCTACGGAACCGCCGCCGGCATTGTGGGAATCGGCACAAACCTGGTTCTGTTCGCGGTCAAACTTGTCATCGGCATCCTGCTCTCTCCCATGGCGGTAACGGCGGACGCCGTAAACAACCTTTCCGACGCGGTTTCCTCCGGCATCAGCTTCTTCCGCGAGTCTTTTCAGAACATCCTTCACCCGAAAAATCTGGGTTTTTCCGCGGTGCTGATGGTGCTGCTGGTCATTGCCGTGCTGGCAAAGCTGTGGCTGTATTTTTTCTACAACGCAATCGGCAAAAAAATTTCCTCCACCGTTCTCCATGCCACGGCGATGGACTCTCTGTTTGACTGCCTGACGACATCCATCACCATTTTTTCTGTCGCGGCGGAGCAGCTGCTCGGCATCCCCGCCGGCCACCGGCACATCCTTCCCAAGCTCCTGGGTATAAAAACGATCCAGCCCGCTGCCGGAAAGGATAATCCGGTTCTTGACAAGCAGATCCCTGCCGCTTAAATAGTAGACCTGCTTACTCATCATCTGGTCCATCAGCTTCTCCCCCAGACGAACCTCGCTCCGTATCAGGCGGTAGAAGGGCAGAGAACTGTCCACAAAGGTGTCCGTGGCAAAGGAGATCGCGCTTTTGGTTCCCAGCTGCAGCGTCTCGTGCTTCTCCACCTTATCCACCAGATCAGTCATATCCTTCCACTGAAACAGAACAGCTGCCATATGCTTGCAGACACGCCCATTCCTGGCAGGTTCACAGTTGCACCTTCCGGCCAGTTTTTCATCCCTGTACCAGACAGTCACCTGGTAATTTCTTCCGTCTGCAACCCTGGCAATGGCCGAATCATCTGTCCGGCTGAACCCCAGAACCCTTTTCTTCTTATAAAGATCCAGCCTCTTTTTTAGAATAACCTCTGAAAAAAATCTCTCCAGCCCATATCACTCCTTCAAATAGCCGGACAACAGCCTGGCATTCTGCTTCACAGCCGGGCGCCCACATAGCAAACTGCATTCTCCGCCGACGCTCTCATTTTCACCCAGAGTATTCTAACATATTTTCCCAAGACACAAAAGAAGGCAGGAAGAAGAGCAAAGAAAGACCTTAACTTTCACAAAAAATTAACGCTCAAATCACAATCGGACATTATTCCTCGTCCGGATCGGATTTCCCGACGAGGAATATTAAGATTTCGTCATAGGATCTCGGGCTAGTCTTGTAATTCGGATGTGATGTCAGATCGCGAACCGGGATTGGAGAACTTCTGCTACTGCGTCGCTGTCATAGCGGCCGGCTACGTAGTCGGCCGATTTTCTGCATCGCTCGGTGCCGTTTTCCATGGCAATTCCGGTACCTGCGGAGGTCAGAAGGTCGATATCGTTGTCTGCATCTCCGAAGGCGACGATATCTTCCTTTCGTATTTTTAACTGAGAAGACAGGAATCGAAGCGCTGCTCCCTTACCCGCCTCAGGGGAGGAATTTTCAATGCGGTTTGATACGGAAGAGGTGGTATAGATATTCCTGAGCGTGCTGTGGATTTTATTGCGCAGCTGCTCGCAGAGCGCATCGTCACCGATGACAAGATCAAGTCCGTCAAGCTCCTTTCTGTGCTGAAAGATAAAGCCGCGGATATCATCCTTCATGACACGGGTTGTCCGCACATAATTGACATATGCTGAGGACGCTCCGAAGTTTCCGGGTTCATTGATGTAGGCGGTACAGGCATAGGCGACGCCGTTAATAAAGGTCTCATAAGAAAGTGGAAAACGGTCTGAAGGATATGCCGCGGTGAGCTCCAGCAGGTCGAGTACAGCCTTCTCTGACAGGGGACGGTGGTAAATTCGCTTCGAAGACAACAGTCGGCCGCGGAAACTGTCAGAATAGTTCTGGGGATTGCGGGCCAGAATACTTTGAAAGTCAGAATACGACTTTGTGTAAAAATTCTTCCGTCTATCTGGCTGGAAGCCGGGGAGTATCCGGGCGGGAGCTGAGGAAACATCAGATGAGGCATCTGCACCAGAAGAGGCATCTGTACCGGATGAAGTATCTGCGCCGGATGAGGCATCTGCACCAGATGAGGCATCTGCATCAGAAGGAATCCGGTAGATTGCTGCTCCGTTCGAGGTGATGGCATAGCGCACTCCGGGAATCCCGAAAACTGTCTCCGGAAGGGAGGTCAATACTCTCCCGCTTGCGATGACGACCTCGATGCCCGATGCTGCAGCCCGGGTCAGGGCCATACGATTGCGTGCGCTGACAGTCCGGGAATCCAGAAGCAGTGTGCCGTCGAGATCAGAAGCGATCATTTTAATCATAAAGAAGGAATCCTTTCTGTTTGAGATCATAATAATAAAGCCGGAAGTCGGCGGGCGGCACTGATCCCGGAATCCTGCAGGAACAGCCGGTACAGACGCAGAGGGTGCGGGAACTGTCAGTGCGGGGATAGAGAAACGCACAGTCAAGCTCCGGATTCAGGTAGAAAAATGGGTGATCGGGATCACGGCTGGCATATGTTGTTCCGGTATTTACCGCGAAGGAGGAAAAGTTGCCATCAATTCCGGTGCCTGTATATTTGACGTAAGCTTCTTTTGCGGTCCATACCTGAAAAAATCGACGGATGGTTTCTTCGTCAGTCTGTGCAGAGAGAATGAAGGAACTTTCTGAAACGTGAAAATACCGTGACGCGAGTCTTCGGCAGCGTTCGGCGTCATCCGTCGGGCAGGATTGTCTTCGTATACGGTTTTCCTGGAGATCAATGCCGATTCGCTGATCCGAGACAGCAACAATCCAGCAGGAACCACTGTCCGTTATAGATATTTCCGGAACAGACGGGTCCTCTTCCGATGTTTTTCCGTTTTGAACCAGATATGGGCGGCCCCTGTTCGTCCTGCAAATTTTAATAGATGCGGTCAGGCTGCCCTGAGAGTCGTGCGTAAAAGAACGGACAGCAGCCCGGATACGATCTTCTCTCTGAATGGGGCAATTGTTGTCGAATATATACAGACGAATGGTCATAGAATGTCTCCTGTATGCGCTTTCGAAGAGCTGATGAGACTACGATACTGTATAAAGCCAGCTGCTCCGTTGCTTCGCAACTCTCGCAGCTGCCACATGTGACCGACTTCGTCGGTCTGTCGCGGCGTTCGCCCCACCGCTTCACACTTTGTGTGAGCGGGTGTGGCTCACTGCCCGCGCATATTCGCATTCTCGCGGTGTTTCACACCGCTCCATGCTCATACATGTTAGCGTCGTTCAAGCATGCAGTTTTCTGTGCATGCTTCGCATGCCCAAAAACTGCCCGCTTGACGACGGCTTTATACAGTACATTGTAGCATTTTTTTTGACAAAAGGTTAACATGCGGGGAAAAGTATGTTACAGTAATTCTGCGCTATATTTGGATTGACCAAAACAGCAGCAAGGAGGAAAAAAATGAATACAGCAGCAGTAACAAAGGATTCTGTAAACAAACCAAGGAGCAGGGTTCAGCGTATGACCATGCTTGCGATCCTGGCGGCGATTGTAATCATCCTGCAGGCGGCAGTAAGCATACCGCTCGGGCCATTCACCATCACGTTGACACTGGTTCCGATTATTATCGGAGCGATTCTTGATGGCCCGGCAGGCGGAGCGTTTCTGGGAGCAGTATTCGGGGTCGTGGTATCGATTCAGGTTATTACCGGAGCGGCAGGCGCTTTTTCGACAATGATGCTTGAGTACCAGCCGGTGGCTACGATTCTCGTCTGCATCCTGAAGGGAACCTTTGCCGGTCTGGTGAGCGGACTGTTTTTCCGTCTGTTCTCCAGAATCAATTTCTACGCAGGAGTTGTCCTGGCGGCGATTATCGCGCCGATCATAAATACGGGAATTTTCAGTGTCACCGCGCTTACGATTTTCCGCGGACTCATTGCAGGTGCGCTCGGAACAGACCAGAATCTGCTCGGCGTTTTTCTGACAACCTTTATCGGACTAAACTTCGTAGTTGAGTTCATAATCAATGTCGCACTCACCCCGGTAATCATCCGCATTCTCCGGATTGTGAAGAAAGACAGAAGCTGAGCGTAAACGGGGGAATACAAATGATTCTCGCAATCGACATCGGAAATACACATATGGTTCTCGGCTGTATCCGTGAGTCGGATAATAAAGTGATTCGTCACATTCAGATGAGTACCAACAAAATCGAGACCTACCATGAATATGCCGCCGAAATCAGCAGAATACTTGCTCTGGAGAAGATAGACCCGAAGGAATTCCGGGGGTGTCTGATTTCATCGGTTGTACCGTCTGTCACCCATGTGGTGGCTGAGGCAGTAAGGCTTCTGACCGGTGAGAATGCACGAATCCTCGGAGAAGGCGTCGAGGTCGGTCTGGAACTTGATATGAACGGAATTCCCGCGTCGGCAATTGCTGGGGATCTGCTGGCAACCGCTGTCGCCGCAAAGGCGGAATATCCGATGCCGGCCTTGATCATCGATATGGGAACGGCGACTACGATGACCGCTCTTTCGTCCAGGGGAGTTTATCTGGGAGGCTGCATACTTCCAGGGCCGGGAACTGCTCTGAAGGGCTTGATTGCGGATACTTCTCTTCTGCCCGCCGTTGATTTTATAGCGCCGGACCGGGCAATAGCAAAAGATACTGTGAACGCGATCCGCAGCGGTATCGTCTACGGCTCTGCCGGACAGATAGACGGTCTTCTGGACCGGTTCACGAAAGAACTTTCTGATATTGAGGGAAGAGAGGTTTCACCTACATGTCTTGCCACTGGCGGTATGGGACGGCTGATCGCGCCGTTCTGCCGTCATTCGATCATTGTAGACAATGAACTGCTTCTGAAAGGACTGGGAATTATCTGGAAACTGAATCAGAAGTAAACGAAAAATCCCGATGAACTGAATCAGAACGAAACGAAAAATTGAATCAGAACGGAGAATTCCGATGAATGGTTAGAATATCGGGGAAAAGATAGAGCCGGGAAAGGCGGCACCGTGGAGGTGCCGCTTTTCCCGGCTTTGTAGTCCTTATCGGGATGTAATCGTCTGCGCTAACAACCTGTAAATAATCTGCACGATCAGGCTGTAACCGTCTGCGCACTGTCATATGGCGATGGCAGCGTTTGCAGGCGTTTTTTTACATCCACTTGAAGTTATTCTGCGGTTATTCTACGGTTACGGATTTCGCTAGATTTCTCGGCTTGTCAACATCGAGGCCCTTTGCGACACTGATATAATAGCCCAGAAGCTGAAGCGGAATTACGGCAAGGCTTGCTTCGAAAGCCGGTTCCGTTTTCGGAACGTATACGACAAAGTTCGCGACGTCCTCGATGCTGTAATTTCCATTGGTGGTAAGCCCCATGAGATAAGCGCCTCTGCTCTTGACCTCGACCATATTGCTGCGGGTCTTCTCATAGAGATCCTGCTGTGTGCAGACACCGACCACAAGAGTCCCGTCTTCGATCAGGCTGATTGTTCCGTGTTTCAGTTCGCCTGCAGCATATGCCTCGGAGTGAATATAGCTGATCTCCTTCATCTTAAGGCTGCCTTCCATGCAGATCGCGTAGTCAATACCACGGCCGATGAAGAAGACATCGTGGGCGCTGGCATATTTTGCCGCAAACCACTGGATGCGCTCTTTGTCCTCAAGCTCCTTTTCGATGTGATCCGGGAGCGCCAGAAGGGCGTCGATATACTGTGCTTCCCGTTCCTCAGAGATAGAGCCCTGTGCGGTACCGATTGCAATGCCGAGGAGGTAGCTGGCAATAAGCTGACAGCTGTATGCCTTTGTAGTGGCAACTGCGATTTCCGGTCCGGCGTAGGTGTACATCACGTGATCGGCTTCACGTGCGATCGACGATCCGACAACATTGACAATGGCGAGAACCGGAATATTCCGGTCTTTGGCCAGGCGAAGTGCAGCCAGTGAATCGGCGGTTTCTCCCGATTGGGAGATGATAATAACGAGAGAATGTTCCTTCTGAAGCTTGGGGTTCCGGTAACGGAATTCCGAGGCGAAGTCAACCTCTACGCATATGTCAGTCATCTTCTCGAGCGCGTATTTCGCGACCATTCCGACATGGTAGGCAGAACCGCAGGCCACAATGTATACGCGGGTGAGATCCGCAAGCTGTCCTTCGGTCAGATGAAGTGCCTCGAGGTTTACATGGCCGTCCCTGAGATAGGCATTGACCGTGTCTCTGACCGCCTTCGGCTGTTCATGAATTTCCTTAATCATGAAATGCTCGTAGCCGCCCTTTTCCGCTGCCTCCGCATCCCATTCAATGGTCTTGAGTTCCTTCTGAATCTCGTCGCCGTCCAGATTATAGAAGGTGATTCCGTCTCTGGTAAGCCGTCCGACCTCCATGTTTCCGATGTAATACACGCTCTTGGTATATTTGAGAATGGCAGGAACATCGGAACCGAGGAAGGAGCCGTCCTTGTTGGTGCCGAGCACCATGGGACTGTCCTTCCGGGTTACATAGATTTCACCCGGATAGTCCTTGAACATGATGGCAAGAGCATACGAACCACGGATACGAACCTGTGCGTGGTTGATGGCGTCGATCGGGGTACCTTCGTACTTCTTGTAATAGTAGTCGATCAGCTTGATCGCAACCTCCGTATCGGTTTCGGAGTAGAAGGTGTAGTTATGGCGCAGAAGCTTTGCCTTGAGCTCCTGGAAATTCTCGATGATTCCGTTGTGGACGCCGACGACATTCATATCATCGCTGCAGTGAGGGTGGGCATTAATCTCCGAGGGTTCACCGTGTGTTGCCCACCTGGTGTGCCCGATTCCGCAGAAGCCCGGAACAGCAGCGCCGTTGTCGGTCTTGTCCTTCAGTTCGGAAAGACGGCCCTTAGCCTTGACGATGATTGTCTTGTCTCCATTTCGTACGGCGATTCCGGCGGAATCATATCCGCGATATTCCAGCCGTGTCAGACCCTCAAGAAGGATCGGAGCCGCTTGGCAGTCGCCGGTATATCCTACTATTCCACACATGATAAATATCTCCTGTCTTTCTTCATATGAATCTGCATAAGGCGGAAGGGAACAGACCCTTCCGCCTGCATATAATCTAACATACATCAGTACCCGGAGAAAATCAACCCGGGCGGCACGGACCGCCATATCTGAAGCGCCTGCCGGTTTGTGAATGCAGCAGAGCTGTGAAATGCCTGCCGGTTCGTGAATACAGCAGGGCAGTGAAATGTCTGCCGGTTCGTGAATACAGCAGAGCTGTGAAATTAATGTCATGAACCGAGACAGCCGGCAGAGTTCTCAGGCCCCGTATTTTCTGCGGATGATGCAGGCTATTCTCTCACATTCATCTTCGCAGATCCGGTCGGTTTCTGCCTCTGCCATAATCCGGAGCAGTGGCTCCGTGCCGGACGGTCTCACCAGGATTCGTCCGTTGCCGTTAAGGCTCCTGTTCGCCTGATCGATGGCATCCTGAACCTCCGGATCGCCCATGACCTGATTCTTATCGGTAACCTTTACATTTACCAGAAGCTGCGGGTAGATCTTCAGTCCTTTACAGAGCTCATTGATCGTGCGGCCGGTCTCCTTCATGATCTTCAGAAGCGCGAGGGCGGTGACAAGTCCGTCGCCCGTTGTCTCGTATTCACTGAAGATGATATGACCGCTCTGCTCTCCGCCGACGATATAGCCGTTTTTCAGCATACAGTCATAGACATACTTATCGCCGACGTCGGTTTTTTCCACATGGATGCCCTCACGCTCCATCGCTTTCCAGAGACCGAGGTTTGCCATGACAGTGGTGACGACGGTATTCCCCTTCAGCATTCCTTTGTCACGATAATATTTGCCGCAGATATAAAGCACAAAGTCTCCGTCTACAAGTGCGCCGTCAGGCCGTACCGGGATCTGCCGGTCCGCGTCTCCGTCAAAGGTGAGGCCGAGATCAAAGCTTCCTGTCTTCATAAATTCGCGGAAAGCATCCGGGTGGGTGCTGCCGCAGTTGTTGTTGATGTTAATACCGTTGGGCTTGTTGTTCATAACCGTGCAGGATGCGCCCAGACGGGTCAGAACCTTTTCTGCCGTATAGGTGCTGGATCCGTTTGCACAGTCCATGGCAACACGCATTCCGGTGAGGTCTGTCGGGAATGTACGGCAGATAAAATCGATATAATGTTCAATGCCCTGCGGGTAGGGAATTACACGTCCGATTTTTTCATCTGTCACAAAATGAATGGTCTCCTTGCCGTCGATATAATCCTCGATCAGAGCTTCCACCTCGCCCTGGAGCTTTATGCCGTCCTTTGAAAAAATTTTGATTCCGTTGTCATAGAACGGATTATGGGAGGCACTGATCATGGCGCCTACGGCAAAATCTTCATGAACCGTGAGGTAGCAGATCATCGGGGTCGGGCAGTATCCTGCCAGATATGCGTCGCATCCCTCGGAAGCAATGCCGGCAGCAAGCGCGTTCTCCAGCATATCAGAGGAAAGACGGGTGTCCTTTCCAATGATGATTTTGCTTCTGCCGTTCCTGCTGTAATAATAGCCGAGATATCTGCCAACCTCAAAAGCGCGGGACGCCGTGAGACCCTCGTTTGCCTTGCCGCGGATGCCGTCTGTACCGAAATATCTTCCCATTATCTCTTCTCCTCCGGGATAATTTTTCTGATTACTGTTCCGTTGTCCTTCCAGATGGAATTCTCAGGAAGAACTCCTCTGACACAGGAGGTCGGATAAATATTGCAGTTTCTTCCGATGACCGTGCCCGGATTGAGGACGCTGTTGCAGCCGACTTCCACATGATCTCCGAGCATGGCTCCGAATTTCTTGAGACCGGTCTCGATATTTTCATCCTGTCCGTGGACAACCACCGGGAGCTTGTCGGATTTGACGTTGCTGGTGATGGATCCTGCGCCCATATGGGAGAAATATCCGAGAATCGAGTCCCCGACGTAGTTGTAGTGCGGCGTCTGAACATGGTCAAAGAGAATGACATTTTTCAATTCAACCGAATTTCCGACTACGCAGTCAGCGCCGACAAGGGCGGAGCCACGGATAAAGGCACAGTGCCTGACCTCTGTGTTCGGTCCGATGATACACGGTGCGCCGAGGTAGGCAGACGGGAAAACCCGTGCTGTCCGATGAACCCAGACGTGCTCGGAAACCTCTGTATATTCATTTTTGTCGAGATCCCTGCCAAGGGAGAGAATCAGGTCCTTAATTCCTGCAAGAGCCTCCCAGGGATAGGTGAAACGGCTGAGATAGTCCTTTGCAAGAGTATGATCCAGATCATACAAATCTCTGATAGTGTACATATGATGCTCCTCTATATGTTGGAATAATATATAGTTTATTACTATATCACAAAATGTAAGGAAGCGCTACTGCCCTGGTCTCGCCGTGATGTCGCGCACCGGTCAGTCTTCTTTAGTTTTCTTTCCTGTCGCAGCCTGTCAAGGTTAAGACGCCATTTTCGCATGTGATTTCGAACCACGCACAGTTTCCGACAGGATTCTCCCAGAAGGTCTTCAGGGGGTCTGCGTGAATGTGAACGAGAGCGGCACGGATCACGCCTCCATGAGTGGATATCAGAATGCTTTCTGCCGGTTTTTCTCTTTTCAAATCCTCGAGAAAACTGCTCACCCGCTGGATCAGACGGATTCCGCTTTCCATGCCCGGACCGGGAATATAGTTGCCGAAGTCATACAACATGGTGTGCAGGGTTTTGGGGTTCATCTTCTCCCACTTCTGTCCCTCAAACGGCCCGAAGCTGATCTCTTTCAGCCGGTCATCCATGGTCAGCCGCTCGGCCGGAAGACCTGTCGCAAGCATGGCGGTCTCCACCGCGCGCTCCTGCGGGCTTGTGTATACGAGATCAAAATGCAGTCCCATTGTCCGGAATTCTTCCCGGACTTCCCTGGCCTGCCTCCTGCCTTTTTCGGTAAGAGCGGCATCCGGGGTGTTAATCTGACCCTGGAACCGGCCGCCGAGCGCGTTAATCCTGGTTTCGCCATGCCTCAGAAGATAGATTTTCATAATAGATCCTTTCGCTCGTGGATGGATATCGGAATAATGACCGAAATGATCTGGAGATTCCATCGGTAACAGCCGGAATCATCTGGAAAACCCGGCAGCAACAGCCGGAATCATCTTGAAATTGCGGTAACAGGTGCCGGAGGAGTCTGTTTTTAACATTACAGGTCAATATGGTAGCCGGCATTTTCCAGCGCGTGGAGCGCTTTTTCGATGTTCTGCTTCTTGACCATGATATAATCTGTATTATAGGTAGAGACTACGAAAATACTGATGCTGTTCTCTGCGAGTATTTCCGAGATCTTTGCAAGGATACCGATCTGATTAAAATCAAGCTGTCCCTCGAATCTCATAGCCTTCCATCCGTAGTCGACATCGGTGGCGTTTTCCGGGATATATCTGGTCAGGCAGACCAGAGAATTCTCTTCATCGGTACGCTCCATGAAGCAGAAATTCTTCTCCAGATTTGTCTCACTGAAATCCTTTACCTTGCAGACGGAAAATTCCTCGTCTATTACCTTGATATTCATATCATCCTCCGAAACATATTTGATATAGTTTACAGCAACCTGTCAGTTGAAACAGATACCCGTTGTCAATGAGTCAGAAACTCACCCAGACGATCCTTCTCATTCCGGTAGTCCTCTATTCCGAGATCATAGAGGCGGCGGTTTTCTTCCGGATCCATCGCGTAGGTACTCATCTCAAGATGCCTGCTCGGCGCGAATACAAAAGCCTTCCCCTCCTTCTCGAGCTCAAAGACTCTGCGGAAACGCTGCATATAGCTGATGTGCCTGTTGTTCAGCGCTTCCACGATTTTTGGATATTTCATAATACGCAGAGAGTAGAATAACCGCATATGTTCTGGCTTTTTCTGAAAATCCCTGGGTTTTGAGAGAATGACAACGATCTTGTCACAGCGGCCCTGACGAAGAGCATGGTCGACAGGAATCGGGTCGGAGACGCCGCCGTCAAAATACGGAGTACCGTTGATAAAGCGGGGTCTGCATGCGGCAGGCAGGGCACAGGACGCCTTGATAATTTCATAGTTGTCCTGGGACATCTGCTTCCCGGAAAAATAGGCTGGAACGCCGGTGAGCGCATTGGTAGCGACGACTTCATATTCGGCCGGATTCGCCGAAAGTTTCGGATAATCGAGGGGATCGTCGCCGTCGTGGTTCGTCATTGTGCTGTATATAAAATCCAACCCGAAGAGATCACCTGTTTTCAGAAAACTGTTAAATCCAAAATATTCCTTTCTCTTCAGATGTTCGGTGTAATAGCGAAGATTTCTCTCTCGCTGGCCTGCCAGAAAGGAGGCACAGTTCGCCGATCCAGCGGACACGCCGATCACATAATCGAAGCAGATCGTATCGTCCAGAAATTTATCCAGAATGCCGGCGCTGTATGCGCATTTCATACCTCCGCCTTCGACTACAAGTCCGATTTTGCTCATTCTTTTGCCTCTTTCTGCTGGAAACGCAGCTGTAAGTGAAATAGTCCCTGCGGATGAAGCCACAGGTTCAGGTGAAATAGTCCCTGCGGATGAAGCCACAGGTTCAGGTGAGATCAGATGCAAAGGCCGATCACTGCGAGAACCAGGAAACAGACCATGAGACCAGCTGATACAATTAGAAGAATTCTCACCGGCAGCGCGTTATCGCAGTAACCGAGCTGAAGAGAATTGATCAGAATGATTCCCGCCAGAGAGGAAATCACAGAAGTGGCTCCGACTGCCCCGAACACAATTCTGGGTATCCGGGTATGGTCGATAAAAAAACCGAAAACAACGCCGATCAGTATCGCGGCTGCGATAATCAGTCCGACAAAAATTTTCTCAAGGTGGTAGAATTCGTCCGTATCATACATGTTTTCTCGGTTCTCCAGACTCATCATGATTGCTTTACATTTCCTCGTTTTCCATGAAAATACCCGAAAATCCGATACGACAGATTTCCGGGTAAGTAATATGCCGGTGTTGATTCATTATTCTATATCATACTGCATTAAACCGCTTAAATCAATAGGACTTTTAATGTGTGGGGCAGAGCTAGAATTTCAAGCGGCGGTTTTTGTATTGAAGTTCCCCGCCATCTTGTTGTTACAGGTCCCTGTAATCCTAAGTATAAAGGGAAATGCACGTAAATTACAACTGCAACATAAAAAGCCCCGGAAACCGGGGCTTTTGTTTAACAATTTCTAACGCTCAATCTCCATCCGACTTATCCGGCAGGAACGGCTTAACAGCATCTGCAAGAGAATGAATATTTCTGGTTTGAATCAGGATTTTTCCATTCCCGGTAAACTTATTAACCAGTCCCTCGCCCGTTGTGAAACCGAAGGTTCCGGACGCTACCTCGATACTGTAATTCAAACTTGCATCCCATGCTACAACATGCTCATTGTCAATGGTGATCGGCTTCGCAGGTGTGCACTCCAGCTCAATAAGATCGCCGAATGCGCTGATCAGCAGATCTCCCTGTCCTTCTGTCTCCATAACAAACAGTCCGCCGGATCCTCCGAATACCGCCTGGCTGATATTCTGCTTCTGCATCTTGTAGTTTACGGAATCATCACAGGCAAAGAATGCTCCATCATTCAAACGGTACTGTTTTGCACCAACCTCAAGCTTTGCAATCTTTCCGGGAACTGAGGGGGCAATTGCAACAACGCCTTCCGGAGCCGTACCAACAACCTGCGTAATAAACATGCTCTCATTGCTGACAAGACTTCTTCCGATTGCGCCGAGAAGACCGCCGAGACCCTTCTTGCTGCTGTTCAGCTTTCCTTCAAGCTTCACATCCTGCATATAAACCATTGCGCCATTTTCAATTTTAGCGGCCTCGCCATTTCCGAGGTGAATTTTCGCCAGCTGAGATCCTGCATCACCGATTAATTCCAGATTCATTTCGTTACCTCCTTGTTCTATAAGAATTTAACTGTTATTGTTTATTGATGTTAAAAAATACCTGTTGTCTCATACATATACAGGAAGAATCCATCGCTCGGATCTTCATCCCCCAAGGTCTTTTCTCTCCTTGCACTGCTGTTCCTGCACACCTGACTCTTCACGATTTCTACGTGTGATTTCCTTGAACTCTTCCTCAAATTTCAAGTCTGCGACATGGTCCAGTTTACGAAGAAGCAGAAAAAGTAAAAAGTTAACAATTATCAGAACGATACCAAGTTCAGGACCTCCTGAAAACAATGCAATCACACCGAACAGAAAAAATATGATAACCAAGACGTAAAAAAGTATTTTCAGACCGATCATGACGTCTTCCCAAAGGATGCAAAGTGCCTGCCAAAGCTTTTTCAGAACGTTTTTCATGATTACCTCCCGGCATTCGTTTACTTGTCCGTCCCCTGTCCTTCATCTTTCCACCCTTCAACAATGGAAAACAGATAATGTTCATATGCTCTTTTTGCGGCAAAAAATCCCTGTCGGTGAATATGAACCTGTTCTCCCCCCTGCATGACAAAGGTCAGCAGCTCGCGGTCTATACCGCAAATTTTCGAGAGGTTAACCAGAAAGCTCTTATGACAGCGAAAAAAATATTTCTCCGAAAATTTGCTCTTCTCGTCATCCAGTTTTCCGCGGAAGACCAGTTCTTCTCCGTCATCCATATGCAGACATATGTTTTTCCCTCTCTGTTCTGCGAAGAGAATACAGTCAAAAGGCACCCGTATCCTCTTGCCTCCCGATTCACCTTCGAAATGCGGCTCAGATTCTTTCTTGTGAATAACATCCCGGATCAGGTCCCGGATATCATCCTCTTTTACAGGTTTCTCCAGATAACGGGCGGCACGAAGACGATAGGATTCCAGCGCAAAATCCTGACTGGTTGTGGCAATCGCCGCCACCACACGTGTATCCTTTCTTCGGATCTGTTCCAGAGCGTCAATTCCGGTCATCTTTCCCAGATAGATGTCAAGTATCAGAAGATCGAATTTTCCGGGAAAGAAATGATCCAGCAGATCTTCAGCACTTTCAAATGCCTCTGCGGTAACTTTCTCTGCGGAATCCGTCACCATACCCAGAAGCCGGATACGCGATTCCTTATCATCTTCACATATACCCACCCGAAGCTGCTCCATGTGTCAACCGTTCCTTTCCAGGGCTGTTATTTGCGCAGCCAGGCAATCCTGCTGCTTATTGTATTACATACTGCTTCCTATAGCGCCAAGTCCGCTTACTACAGCACCTACAACAAACGCCGCAACAATAATGCCGATAATTCCCGCGATCACTGTGATAATTGAAATAATAGATCCGATCTTGCGAATAGCCTCATCGTTGCCTTCCTCCTTAGCTTTCCTTGAAAGAACTATTCCAACGATTCCGAGAATGACGGAGACAATCGCCGAGTAACCAAAGAAGCAGAAAATAAATCCTACAATACCGCATATTAAACTTGCTATGGCTTTCCCATGAGCGGGTGCATTCTGGTTCATAATTATTTCTCCTTTTATTTCAGCGAATTATGTTTTCCCATAATAGGAATTACCTGTTTATCAAAGTCCTAATGCATTCAGCTCTTCAACCGTGATGTCGATCAGTTTCTCCGCTGTCTTTGTATTCTTTCCGGCAATGCCTCGAAGTCCCAGCAGTCCGCCTGTAAGATCATTTAATGCCATATTGACGGCGGCGTTGCCTGCTCCTGCGATCTCCTGCTTGGAAAGCTGGAATTTGCTTGCTTTCTTTTTGCCGACGCCTAATACCGGAACAATCCAGATCTGATTTCTGCGATCCAGCGGCGGGAATGTTACGATGGTGCTGAATCCATGCTTTGTCAATGCCGGTGCTCCGGCGGAGAAGCTCTTGTCCTTAATCGCATCATAGAACTCCTCGATGGTGTACTCATTCTTTGTCTTCACTGTTTTGATTTTTACTCCTAGCATCTTTGTAACCTCCTCATAAGTATATAAGTATTATAAAAGCTCTTATTTACGCGAACAGTGAGCCGCAGCCGAATGCGAAGTATTCGTGTGCGGCGAGCGTCGCGATAGCGAGATAAAACTCGCGCAGCGTGTTTTATCTCGTTTGAGGGAACGCTTTGTCTGGTTTCAGGGAATTCAATATTCCTTGCTGCGTTCCTATCTCCTTGCTTCGATTCCATTATGTCAGAGTTAATCGGCTCTTTGTAGTACAGAAAATCGGATACAGCCGGTAAAATCGGTTATTGATTATTATTTTGAGATATAATATAATTATTTATTTTGCAAATTTATCAATAGTCTGAACTTCTGCCCAGCTCCTGCCTTTTTTATCGCCTTTTCTATCATCTTTTCTATTGTCAAGTACCAATTTTGATTTTTTTTGTCGAGAAGCTGTACTTTTTCACACGCCGCTGTTCATGCATAATGTGTTTAAAGATATTGCGGACAACACATCATCTTTCTTCCCTAAAAAGATGATAAGGCTTTTGGTGAAATGAGACAGATCCTGAAGCCATCGTCCCACAGCAAATCTAATAAATCCGGGAATTATCCCACAATATCAGGAGGAGAAATTATGAAAAACAAACTTGTCACGATTCTTGTAACTGGTGTACTTTCCGTTTCCGTACTCGCCGGATGCGGGTCCGGCAGCAATGCATCCAGCGCATCTGCAAGCTCCGGCAGCTATACAGAAGACGCAAGCAGCTATGCAAATTCCGGCAGCTATGAAGATGTTTCCGGTGACTCCGTTGCGTCCGCAAGCGCTTCCGTGGATACTGCAAGCACTTCTTCGGACGGTACCTTCTCTCTTGGCGATATTACTGCTGATATGATTCAGACTGGCCTGTACGCAAAGGATGACAACGGAAATGAGCTTGTATTCGCTCTGTTCCAGGGACCGGATGCAAATAATTATGTAGCACTTATCACTGTGGATACAGATGGTACCGGAGACGTCCTCTGCGGACAGTACACTGCAACCCAGAAGGAATCCGGCGATGACGGAATTACGTGGACGGTACTGGACGGAACAGATGTATATACCGGTAATAGCTTCAGCATCGGATGTGTTGAGGGAGACGACGGCTCTGCTGCTTTCTATGATCAGAATGGCACTACCTACACTGCGGAGTACCTGGATGCAGACCAGACCATCACTTACTTTGGCACTGCAGTTGGTTTACTTGCGGCAAATGGTCAGTAAAAAGCCAGTTCTTTGCAGAGTCTGACCATCTCCAGGAAGACACTTTGTAAAAAAGAGAGCCCAAAACGGGCTCTCTTCAGACTGTAGACAAAGTCCGAGGCACAACGCCTCGGATTTTTGCTTTTTTGAGACAAATAAAAAGTCAAAATTGTCATTATCCTGGTGTGCGACCCGTCAAGTAGACAATCAAAAAACACAAAAGTTTTTTCTGCCCGGTATTACTGCCGGGCAGTTTTTATGCTGCTTCCTTCAACTTAATTTCGTGGTATTCCATTGGAGTCATAACGTTCAGATTTCTCTGTACGCGCTTGGTTGCGTAGTAGGTCATATATTCTTCAATGGCCTGCAAAAGCTCTTCTTTCGTCTTGAACTTATGTCCATAGTACATCTCTCGTTTCATGATTCCCCAGAAGCCTTCCATGGGGCCATTATCTATACAATGAGCCACTCTTGACATGCTTTGCGTCATTCCTGCATCCACGATTTTCTGCCGGAATTCTTTTGATGTGTATTGGTACCCTCTGTCACTATTATGCCGAATTCAGGATAATTCAGACTATGCCGAAGAAAAAACTATGCCGAAGTTTTTCTTTGTCGCTTGAGTTTTCTTCGATGTTAAAAGATTCTTCGGCATAGTATTTCGGGTCAATCCAGAGAATAGAGCAGCTTCTTTATAGCAGCTTTCTTCCAGATTTTTTCGTCATCCTCAAATGCCGGGGCGGCTTTATTCATTGCTTCTGTCATCATTTCAAGGGTTGCGAACGCATAAAAGCCGGATGTTGTTGACATACTTTCATGACCCAACAGCTGCATGATAAAAGGAAGCGGCACTCCATTGCGATATAGATCCATTGCTTTTGTTTTACGGATCAAATGACAATGAACGTTTTTCGGAACCTCCGGACAAGTAACACGCGCTGCATTCGCTGCCGTTTTTAGAATCAGGCTTATGCTGTCCGTAGAAAGCTGATGAGGCTTTCCGTCAAGTCGGCTATAGAACAGCGGAGCTTCCTTCAAGTCGGGATGAAATTCATTAAGGTACTTTCTTAAATGAGCAACTGTTTTATTCATAACCGGTACATTTCTGGTTTTTCGTCCCTTTCCGATCAGCGTAACATAAGGATGGGGCACATCCAGATGAAGCGATGAGATCGACAGGTCGGATAGTTCCTGTACTCTAGCTCCTGTATCGTAGAGGAGTATCAGGATCATACGGTTCCGGCGATGCTTGGCTGTTCTGGTATCATATGACGTCAGTATGGCCTTTGTTGCTTCCGGTTGCAGGTATTCGATTGGTTTCTTCTCCTCCTTGACTTTTCTGACTGTGCAGACATCATTATAAATGCCGCGGAGTTCAAAATCCTCATCAGCACAGTATTTAAGGAAAGAGCGGATTGCAGTCAGCTTCAGATTTATCGTTTTGGGAGCGTACTTCTTCTTATGCAGCCATTCAACGAAATCCTTGACGTTATTTCGGCTGAATGCATCAAATGTCACCTGATTTTCCTTTAACCCTTTCTTGCTTTCCAAAAAGGTAAGATAAGAATTCAGGGATTGTTTGTAAGCTGCTACAGACTTATCCGACTGGTTGCGCACCGCCGGCATAAAATCATGAAGATATGCCCGTGCCATCTGCCAGAAGTCTTTATCTTTCTTCCTCTTATACTTCATCGGCATCCACCTCCGGTATCAATTCTTCTGTGGAGGCAGTCATGCCACGGTATTTGGGAAAGAAATCTGGTATCAGGTGTATGTAGTAATAAGTGCTTTCCAATGAAGAATGCCCCATGTACCGCATCAGATACGGGAGCATTGCGTGGATGTCTTTGCCTTCCGACGCCCAACGCATGATATTTGCGCATGCAAAGTGATGCCGAAAATCATAAGCCCGAGGCTTGACTTTGCCGTCTCTTTTTAAGCCTGCTGACAGCCAGATATTTCTAAAGTTAGCAGATAAAGCAGTACTGGAACAGATTTCTCCACGCCCACCAGGGAAAAAGTATTCTCTTTCCGGGAATACCTTGTGTATGGCAGCATCATAATCTATAAGATACTGCGTCAGTTCTTCTGATAAAAAAAGTCGCCTGTCACGGTGTGCCTTAGCCCACAGGATATCGACATAGCTTTTATCCAGATGAACATCCTGACACTTTAACTGTCTTGCTTCTGCTGATCTGACGCCGCAGCAATACATAAAACGGTATAGCGCTGGAAGGACATATGCCCTGCCCGGGACTTTTTTTCTGAGTACGTACTGATCGCATTCTTTAAAAAAGCAATGGATTTCAGCCTCTGTCATCAGGTAAACTTCCGGACGATAGCGTTGGATGATAAATGAATTATCCAATACATATGCGCTGATATCGCCGGTATTGACAAGGTATCTGCCGAATTCACGGATCGGTGAGACCCAGCTTCTGTCGCTGGTAGTTGATTTTTCTGCATGTTCCAGTGCCCATCCATCAACGACCTCTTTGATAAGGGTGTGATGATCTCCGTGTGCGGCATTGTACCTGTCTAATTCTCGAAGATACACGGACGCTGATGTATATTTAATACCCAAAGCATGCTTGTAATCCAGAAAGTCAGATATTGAAGGGCCGAGCCTGCTAACAAAAGTCGTCATGTGTGCACCTCCCTTGAAATACCATCAAAAGGAAGGACACACTCTTTAAGCCGGTTTTCGTCAGTTGTGATATAGATTCCGGTAGTATCGGGATCCGAGTGCCCAAGTATGGCAGCGATCGTCTCAACAGGAACTTCATTCCTGACCATTGTCGATGCAGCGTTATGCCGAAGCATGTGCATTCCGAGAATACGGTCATCAGTAGATACACTTGCCTTCTCAAGAATACGCTTGACCATCATGTAGCAGGATGAATGACATGAAAGCGGATCAAACGGAGCAATAAGTCTCACAAACAGGTAATCATTTGGTGTCTTTGGACGCTGCGTGGTCAGATATCGGGCAATCGCATTACCCACGGCCGGTGTTAAGGGAACACAAACGAGATTTCCCGTTTTGCTTTGTCTCCATGAGATCGTATCGTTCCGCCAGTCGATATCTGTTAGTCGAAGCTTGATTATATCGCATGCACGGATACCTGTGGATAATCCCAGGAGAATCATGGCGGAGTCACGCAATGGTGTAGTATCATCATCAGTAACAGATTTAATACGCTCTTGTTCCTCTGCTTCGAGAACCGGGATGATTCGATGATGTCGCAGGGCGTGAATGCCTGACAGTGCCGCCAGCAGATCATCCCGCTCAAGGTATCGGCAGATTTTCCTGATTTCACAAAGAATTCCACGTTGCCGTTCGGGTTTCGAATTCTTTATGTAGTCAAGGAAGATAGCTGCTGTGAGATCTTCTAATGGGACCACATCCTCTTTTCCCTCAAGGAAAGAAAGGAATGCATACATTCCATACTCATAAAAATGGCGAGTGTTCTCGTTTTCATACTCATCTTTTAGATAGAAACAGTAATCCGTGTAGACTTTTCGATAATACGCATTCTCCGGTTGCAATCTTGACCTTGAAGTGGTCGTAAAAACAAACTGACCGGTCCTGATGTACGAGTCAATAAGCCTGATAAAACGGCCTTGAAGATGATAACGCTCTTTACTGAACTTTCCGGTTTTGGGACTGATTACAGAATCAGCATAAAGCTTGCCGATTTCATGGTTATACTCCGCAGCATTGTGTTCTTTGCAGAATGTCTTAAACCTTCGTACAGCACCTTGGTAATTAAAAATGGTGGAATCATTATATCCGGCATCTTTCAAGGCATTGATAAGTAACATGCAGACAGTATCTATATCCATCTTGAAGCACCTCCTTAGAATTGATGCTTCAAGTATAAAATACTATGCCGAAGAATCTTTCGACATCGAAGAAAACTCAAGCAACAAAGAAAAACTTCGGCATAGTTTTTTCTTCGGCATAGTCACTATGGAAAATCGGGGTTGCTCCAGGAGCGTTCTCCATGGCCTTGTCAAATGTGGAAAATACAAGTGGATTATCATTATGATCGCCATAAACATATGCAACCGGTCGCCTGTCACACAAATCCAGTATAACGCTCAGATATATCTTTCCCTTCCGTTCGTCTTCACCAGTACCAAATTTGAACTCGCTGACATCTGTAACCCATTTCTCATTGAGTTTGTCGGCATGGAATTCCCTATTCAGTATGTTTTCTGCTACATAGGCCACGGTGTTTTATTATGGATCGGATTTTCTTTTTCCGGCATATACGAAGAACTCGCTTATCGTTGACTTTGATATTGTAGTCGTGTTCCAGAATATCACGGATACGTCTGTATCCCATGTCTGGATGTTCATCATGGATCTGCTCCATTTTTTCAGCTATTCGTTTATTAAGAACATCATTTTCATTATCCACTCGATTTTTCCATTTGTAGTAAGAAGCTCTGGTGATATGGCCAAATTTACACAGACGGTTTACCGGATAATCAGGATGTTCCTCAATAAGCTCTTTTATTGTGATATAGATATCCAGATGCCGTGTTCGATTCAGAGTCACCTCCTCTCGACGGCATCGAGTTTTTTTAAGAAGTCAATCTCCATCTGCTGCTGTTTGGCCTGAGCCTTAAGCAGCCGGTTTTCTGCTTTGAGCTTTTCCAGTTCTGTAAGTTCTTCTATTGGCTTACTCCGACCGCGCCGGTCGTATAATCCTTCGATGCCTTTTTTTTCATATTTTTTTACCCAGGAATACACTTGTTCATAGGAGCAATGGTACTCCTTTGCTGTAAGCGCATAGTTATTGTTATTAGCAGTGCAGTGCTCAACTATAGCAAGGCGTTCTTCAAGAGTTGTCTTCCTGCTCTTATTTTCCTTAATCATGAGATATTCCCCTTTCGGCCGTGACTCGGTCAATTCCTCATGATTATTATACGCTTTAACCCAACATCCGATAGTGCTTGGAGCTAAAATCCCATGTTTCTTTGCAAGCGATTGTTGAGATATTCCTCCATCCAGGTACTCTTTTACAACCATCTCCTTGAATTCCGCAGAGAAGTTGCAAAGATCGCTGTTGTGTTTTTCAAGGCCTTTCTCACCGTATGCATCAAAAGCATGCCACCAGCCTCTGATGATACTCTCCTCTATACCATAATTCTTTCCTAATTTCCAGAAGGAGAGACCTTTCTCTTCATGCTCTGCCAGTACCTTTAACTTAAATTCTTTGGAATACTTTCTTCTAGACATGATAATGCTCCTCATATGATAGATTTTGGATGTTTCCAATGTCTACCATATGGGGAGCATATCAATTTAAAGGCTTTCCGGGGATTAATATACTGCCGGTGGTGGGACCTTATAAGCCTATCGCCTCCGTACAAACAGACCCGTTACGCAACTTCTTCTTATGGTATGATACACCATTACGCTACATTTTGCTAGATGTTTGCTAGATGAATTACGTCGCTCTTGGATTGGCATTCTGTATTTATTACACGTAGAATGCCGTACCTTCATCCTTGTATCCAATCAAAAGTGCAGACTGTTTTTCCTGTGCACTCGCTGTAAACAGGTGGTCGCAGGTTTTCGATTTATACAGCCTGAATACAGGTGTTCCGGAAGTTTTCGCGAAGAAAGCCGTTCCTTCTCGGTTCCAGCCGGATCGCACAATGTTATTTTGTTCCGCTTCTGATGCAGTATACATGTGGTCTCCGGTCTTCGGATTAAAGAATCGAGCAACCGAAGTTCCCGAAGAAGGAGACATCCATGCTATACCCTCGTACCTCCATCCAGTTCCGACAAGCTGAGTCTTCTCTCCAGGATCTATCGTATAGAAATGATCCTGACTTGTTGGATTATAAAGGCGATACACAGGAGTAGTTGCTGTTTTTGTCTGTGTCTTTTGCGCCGGCGCAATTTTGCCGTACAGCGCACGCCAATCGTCAGCTGATCCGTAAAAACGATCGCAGTCCAGATTATCGCCATATCCATCGAGCCGTCCGACAGATGTCCACTGCCACATGATCATACTGCTGAATGCCCCTATCTGTGGTTTTGATCCTGCCAATGACATATCATAGTTGCGATCAATGCCGTAATCACGATACTTTGCTGCCCAGAGTTTAAACCCTGCCTTTGCAACGGGCGACCAATCGTATGACTGCAATACACTTTGGTATGTGTAGAATACCGGAGTGATGCCAGTCTTCTGTTTGAAATACTGAAGCCACTGCAATGCCCATGACACGTTCCACATTCCGGCTGATTCCCAGTCAAGAAAAATAGCGCACTGTCCCAAATATCCTTTGATGTTTTTAACAAAAAACTCTACCTCAGAGTACGCAGAATTGTATTCTGGCCGTGCAAAATGATAAACCCCGAGCAACTTTCCAAGCTTTTTTGCCTGTTGGTACTGTCGATCGCACGAAGGAGAAACGTAGCTGATTCCCTCCGTAGCCTTCACGATCACAAAATCCGCTGCCACCTTCGACAAATCAATATCCGATTGATAACCAGATACATCTATTCCATTCAGCTCCATGCTCACTTCCTCCTTTTTTTGCATGAAAAGATCCCCCGAAGAGACTCCTTTTCGTTTATAAATGTGTCAACAGCTGTATGTAATAACACGTATTGACTGGGAGACTGTCCGGGTGCTATTATTCAATTACAATGTATTTCATGTTTCAAAGCAGTCGATGGCTTGCACCGCCTCCGGCTGCTTTTTTTATCGCTTGGTTTACTTATCGTCCGTATTTTTCGGGATGTTGTAGGTCATGGCCTGTGGGCTGTCGGACACGCCCTCTGTCGTAGGATCGGCGACTACGCCAATGATCGTCAGTACAGCAAATGCAGCATTGACGATTGCTGTCAGTTGCTGCCCGAGCACGCCGAAATCCCATTTGTAACCAAATGGGGCCGCGACCACCTGAATCAGCAGCAGAACCGCCGGAATCAGGCTCAGCCAGAAGTTTTTATTTTTTACTCTTACTTTCCAGTTAATCATTTCTCTACCCCCTCAAATAAAATCGTTGTTTTTCTTTACGGTTACATACGTTTCCTTAATATTCGCCGTAGCGGCTACTGCTTTTGAATTCTTATAATCATCGTGTGCCTTGCAGTAATGCTCATATTCTCGTATGTCGTCAAGTATCTGGTTATATGATTCCTCACTGTGCCCAACATTACGACGTAGCTCATCGTCAAAGGAAAGTATCCTCCTCCTGGCATCATCTGCATTTTCTTTGTTCATTCGAGATCCGAAGGCAGTTAACTGATTACTGAACTCCTCCAGCTTTGCAATAATCTTATCGTTTCGTTCTTTCTTTTTATCTGATCGGTTAATCAGAAATTGAATAAATAAAAGGACGGCACCCACTAGAGTACCGCCCAATATCCCGCCAAAAATTGTGTCCTGAAATGGTCCCACTTGTGTCACTTGTCCTCCTGTCCATCTTTTTCAAGCATTTCCTCTACTGCTTTTCTCCACTTGTCCGGGACATCTTCAATTGTCATCAGACCAGCTTTGATTCTTTTGTAATAAATTTTAGCCATTATCCTTACCCTCCAGTGCTTTAATTCTGTTTACAAGTTCCACAATAGTATCGTCCTGTGATTTGATACGATCCTCTAACTGTGATGCATAATCTCCAAGCTCTGCAAGAGCATCCTCGTTATCGGAAACACCCTGACCAAGATCTACAGCAGAGTCGGAAAGGTCGTTGTTTGTCGGAATTAAGGACTCTTTTTTGCAGGATTCTTGAAATTCAATTTCTTCGACTGAAAACTTATGAAGAAAATTTCTCTGTCCCATTATTGGAATATCTCTTTCACCCCAAGGGGTCGATTTCTTTTCAACTCCAATCTGCATATTTATGGATGAAATTGCACCTTTTCCGGAGTTGACAATATCCATTGCTTCTTCGTAATCGATCTTTTCATTTGTTAATTCATCATATATTTCCATCTTTGACCTCATTCGTTAAAAATATGATATTGCCATCCACCGAACGTATGTTCCACTTGTTATTCCTCCACTAAATAAAGCATAGTATGAACTATTAGACGACAAATACTGAACCCCCTCTATATGTGTTGCATTGCCTGCAGTAATTAGCATTGCCACAACAATAATGTGATTTCCATCCAATCCGGCGGTTTGTAAGGAAGATAAGGATGTGAGATAGCATGACGTCCTACCAACAGACGCAGTTGCAGTTCCGTCAACGACTACCGGGACTTTACAGCCCATGTAGGTTAATCCGCCATTATTAGGCTCGCGGGCTGTAAAGATAAATTTTTCTATACCTCCTACTTCATTTTTACTAACGAGAAGGCCGGTATCGTCAATAACATTCATATTATAAGTATCTGCACCATTTGCTGTAAGATGATGTACTACTTCAATTCTATCGGAGTGCATGTTTACAGTTGTTTCATATCCTGAATATGAAGAATAATTATGTAACATTCCAGCACCGAATTGAGAAAAGTATTCTACCCCTTTTGCAGTCATGGCGGTTGAGGTAATTGTTCCATCTTCAGACATACTTGTCTGTGGTAAATTCCAAGTAAATTTCTTGTTGGTAGCATCAAGCGTGAAGGTTTTCCCATCATCCGGTGTTCTGATTGCGCCGGCAGTCACCGTACCAAGGTCTGCGCTGATAGCAGCAAGATTGCCAACACCAATTTTCTCTGACGTCACTGCATGTGTTACTATCTTATCTGCGGTTATTGCACCATCCTTGATACTCACTGTCCCAACCTGATGTACTGTCCATGCTGATCCGTTGAACTGCCAGATGCCCCCGGTTGACTGATTAAACCATACATCTCCTGATGCATATCCAGAAGTAGACGAAGGGTCGGATGTTGAATAAATTACTTTGTTTTTGGAGCCTAGTGTTGACAGGATATTAACCCCTTCCGGAGCCGGCCTATATGATAACGGTGCAATCGATTCATTATTTGCTATATACGTTGATGTCTTAATCGACCATGTCGTATTATATGTCGAATATATTGAATAATATCCACCACCTCTTAACCAGAAAACTGGAAACGACGCTGTGATCAATTGTGTATAACTGACCGGCGATTCTCCAGTTCCCCATCTGTAATCGTCAGTTAATATTCTGGTTCCACGGTTCGTAGTTCCCCAACCTGATGCTTGATCTTCAACCTCAAACGTAACAGAAAATCCGTTTCCATGCGTCGACCACGACGGATGGGACATTCCACTAAGTATTGAAACTACTTTAAATTCGTGAGTCCCATCATATGGAATACTGGTTCCAACAACCGGATACCAAGTATTGACATTATACGAAGACGAAGTAAGGTTAATGTCTTGTTTACTAACCCAGAAATTTCCATCTTTACCTTTAGGTCCGGTTGCACCAGTTGCTCCGGTGATACATGCAGCATTGGAATAGGACACGGTTCCATCATTCTTTGTAGTCTTTGTTCTCATCCAGATATATTTACCATCTGCCCATGCCGGCTGTGTGGTACTCCATCCTGACGTTGGGGATGTCGAAGACGAGGTATTGATGGCATATTCATTAACCGTTCCAGTTACAAGGTTCGAGATCGCGCTTCCAATTTCAAGGTTATCAACATTAATCTTTAGTCCTCCGGAATTCAGGTTGATCTGCTGTATAATGTTTTTACCATTATTGACAGAGCTGATCTGCTGAGTAATCGAATCAGAGGTTTGCTTGATTTTTGAATCGGTATATGAAGTTAGGTCTTCCGGAGCAGGAGACCAGTCGGTGGGGGTATTGCCTTTTTCGAATTTTAAACCAAATATTAAATAAGGAGTATTTGAATCACATTCAAATCTACATGTTGATATAGTAGCATCTCCAGAATTAAACGTAACGGATACTCGTTTATAAACGTCAGTTCCGACTTGACTAGTAATATTCGTGCCTGACATACTACCTGTATTTGTATAAAAATGCATAGTACCGGTAGACGATTCCCATTTAATCCATGCCGATAATGTATATACAGTATTAGGTTCTATTGCAACTCTTTGACTAATGTCTCTCCACGCTTCACTAATCCTTTGAACACCAAATCCATTTACAATTGTATATGGCGCTGTAGTCTGCACTCTAGTTCCGCCATTATTATCAACCCATCCAGTGTAAGCAGAAGCATCATAGTCTTTTGTTTTAAGCCATAAATTTCTTCCACCAACCTGCAAATCATCAATCTTCTGGTCTACCTTCTTGACTTCAGAAGTGATCGAATCAGAGGTTTGTTTAATTTTAGAATCAGCTTCTGTTTTTGTGTAATATCCAGTAAACTTATTCTCAACAGTCGTTGTTCGTGTTGCCAGTGAACTGATAGTTTCTGAATTCTGCGTGATTTTTGTTTCCTGCGTATTGACCGTATTTGTCAGCTCTGCCAGATCCTTGTTCGCTTTAGCAGCATCCGCAACCGCCTTGTCTGCTGTATCCTGCGCTGTTTTGGCGTTGGTGAGGGCTGTAGATGCATTGCTGTATGCCGTCGTTGCATTCTTCAAAGCGTCGTTTGCTGCTGTCTGTGCTTCTGTCACATTATGATTAGCGGTCAATACATCCGCCAGAGCCTTATTTAATGCCGCCTGTGCAGAGTCAAGATTCTTTTTTGCGGCGCTGATCTGATCTTCCGTTGCTGTCGTGCTTGAGGTCAGGCTATTGTATGTACTAAGTGCAGAATCATAATTCTGTTTTGCTGTCTTCAATGATGCATCCGCAGACGCTACATTCTGCTTTGCTGTATCAAGCTGACCCTGTGCCGTTTTTGCTTTATCGTCCGCTGCCTTGGCATTGGCAACAGCAGTATCTGCGGTTTCCTGCGCTGCCTTGGCATTCGCAACAGCGGTGTCTGCCTGAGCCTGTGCATCTGATGCTGTTTTCGAAGCAGCATTCAGTTTTGTTGATATGTCCTGTGTATCTGACTCAAGACTTGTGACTTTCTTACTTGTGGACTCGATTCCGTCTGCATTGACCTGAATTTTGTTTTCAAGTTCACCTTTAATTTCACTTACATCATTCTTTGAAGCATATGTTTCTTTTACACTTGCCTGAATCGAGCTTGCTGTTGTAGAAATATCAGACTCAATAGCCGCTTTGGTGTCACTAACATCTGTCTTTGTCGCATAATTGGCAGCAAGGTTCTGGTTGATACCGGTAATGGCATCTCCGTTTTCCTTAACCTTCTTCTGGGCATCGGAAATATCATTATTCATTTCATTTACAGATGTCTGTAAAGACGAAATATCTTTATTTGCGTCAGCTAAACCGCTCTGTGCTGTATTGGCGGTCTTGATTGCATTTGCCGCATCTGTCTCTGCCTGTTCTGCCTTTGCATTTGCCTGATTGGATGCTGTGTTCGCGCTATTGGCAAGGACTTTTGCATCATTGGCGTTCGTGTTTGCAGAAGTGGCCAATTCAGATGCAGCACTAGCGCTCTGTTTCGCTGAATTCGCGTTTTCACTTGCTTCCTCTGCTTTTTTCTTTGCTTCTTCGGAATTACTGTTTGCCTGATCCGCGGTTGCTTTGGCTTCCTGGATTTCAGCATTCTGCTCATCGCCACGTCCAATAACACCAATTACAACCGGATACTTAGACGTTCCAGCAGCACCGGTAAGCAAAATTTGTACAATGTCTCCGGTCTTTACAGAAATGTTTGTGTCAATCTCTACGGATTGCCCATCGTCATAGCTGATTGTGTCTCCACCCATATCAACCATGACTTTTCCGTTTGAACTGTCGGACGTTGCCGTTCCTGTGGCCATGACCGTAGATTTGGCTTTTTCGTTTGTGCCTTCGTTAGATTTTTTCCCTAACAATATTTTTGCGAGCTCAAAACTGTCCATGTTACACCTCTTTGAGTGTCAAATTCATTGTCATCTCGTCATATTTTATTTCGCTGATGGACTGGATCATATATTTCTTCTTTTTGTTTTCCAGGATAAGATTTATTGTCTCCCCGCATTTGCACGGGAAATACAACATGCTGCATTCCAATGTAATTACTTTGTCAGATTTTTTCAGGTATTCTTCTGCAAGCTGCTGTGCCCTCGCCTTTGTCGCAGGAGACAGATCGTTAACCTGGTATTTTTCGGAAATCATGAATCCCCTTCGTTGAGACGAAAATTCGGAAGAAGAATCTCTGTCTGCCGAAGCAATAATTTCCTGATCCCCATTGCTGTATATGACGATCGTCCGTCCTGGTACATCTTCTGAAGAGGTTGATTCTTTAATATCTGACGATAAAAGCATCGTGTTTGGATCTTCTTCATCAACGGTCCAGGAAGGAGTGATTGAAGACGGCGTATTGTATGGACTTAAAGTAATTCTTCCATGCCCGTCAACATCCAGTCGATTGCTTGATATGTCACAAATATCAAAAAGAAAAGAAAGATAACTTTCTCCGGCTTCAAAAATCTTTGTGGCTGTATATCTGTAATTTCTTGCCCCGTTGATTAAATACTCCTTCTGACAGGTAGTGCAGATTTTTTCAAAT
The DNA here is from genome assembly GCF_052118825.1 of Bilifractor sp. LCP21S3_A7. NCBI lineage: Bacteria > Bacillati > Bacillota > Clostridia > Lachnospirales > Lachnospiraceae > Bilifractor > Bilifractor sp. LCP21S3_A7. The sequence continues at coordinate 174,964 of NZ_JBQKGL010000005.1, forward strand.
GCATCAACCGCATATGTTCCTGAACCTATCGAGAAATATCCGACACAATAATCTTCTGACAACCCCCACAATACAGACTGGAGTTCATAGGTGTAGTGCTTCTCTCCGTTTTTTATTGTCATTCCCGGAGGATTTTTCAGGACATATGTACCAATTTCAATCACAGAGTCTCCATGATAAAGAACGATCCGCAGCCATGATCCTGAAATATAATTACTTCCAAGTGTTTCCAGATTTGCAGATGTTCTTGTATCGGTATCATAACCAAAAGAAACAGAGCACCCGGACAATACCAGATGCTCCAATTCTCCACGAATAATATTTAAATTGTGAGGATCAATCATAAAGACTCGTATCTCGCTCTTGATTGATCTGTCTGACCAATCGGAAAGGTCATTCATAATGATTCCTCCATTTGCTTAACAGATACTTCTCCCCACTCTCCGATTCTCGACCTGTTACCTTTTGGAGTCAAATTCACAGACAATATCGCCGTGTGTAAAACCTCACCCTGTGGATTTCGAAATGTTGCGTGTTCTGCCGTTGTAAGCTCGTCCATATTTTCTCTTTTACCATTTGGCACAATGTCAGTATAAACACCGCTTACATCCAGGGATCGTGTGATCGTATTTCCAAAAGTGTAAACGGGACGAACTCGTCCTGTTGTCACCTGAGACGAATTATCAGAGTCTCTGTTATCTGAATACTCCGGAGATTTATCTACATTCAGTTTGATAACAGCCGTCTTTCCCTTCCAGTTCCATACATATACTTTTCCCTTCATGGTTTTCTTTATAGACGCCATTCCCCATGCAGATCCATTTGATGTAAACACATAAATTGTGCATTCTGTATTAAGTGGAGGTGTGACAATATAATTCCCGTTACTTCCCTCGCATTCTATGAGATTGCCTGGGTAAGAGAGATATACATGATCATCTGTTGACGGAGTAAATGTAACCGTTGTTGTGTAACTGTCAGTATCGTCTATAGTCTTTGGTGATACTGTAAGGCTTGGACTGCTTACATAACTTACCGTCACAGGACGATCGGACGTACTCGATTCGATATCTGACATAATAGCGGAATGAATCGTGATCCTCTCACCGTTTGTAGGTATCCTCGAAAGAGCGCTCTGAGGAATCATGACATTTCCGGTATATGGCTGATCTGTGAAACGGCATTCTTTGAAAAGACCATCCGATGAAAATGTAATAATGTTTCCGTCACGGTGATAGTCCGAGGTGTAACTAATATCGAGTCCGTCAGGAGACCACTTGCACGAATTAATCGTAAGCGTCGGAGTGTAAGTCAATCTGAAAGTTTCAATAATGCTGTTACCGTGTGCATGTAGTCCAGATGTTCCATTATAGTTTGCTTCATATCTTCTGATCTCAAACTGAAGTTCTTTATAATCGACATTTGTTCCGTCTACCGGCTGTAGCATTGCGATTGCTTTTGGAGCAAATTTGCGGGACGTGTTTTCAGTTACACAGTTTGCAGATCCAATATCTCCCCATCCTGAATTTGCTGTACTCGCGTCAGGATATGACATCCAGCTGCTCCAATCACCAATTGCCTGATTTGGTTTCCGCTGTCTTGACCTGTATCGGATCTGGTAAGTTGTACCAGAACATTGCCACGACAAATATATAGAGGTCACTCCATTGGCAGTTATCTCATGATCAGCGATCGATGTTCCTTGTTTTACCGAAATCCCAAACTTTTCTGGAACCGGTAAATTATTTGTAAGAATCGAAAACGGCTGAAAGGCCCATAGCTGAGCCCTTGAACCGTTGTTTGCATATACCTGTATATTGGTCTTTGGTGTTGACTTTCCTCCGGCAGCATCCAGTACAAAACCCTGTGATGTAAGATAATGGAGCCGATAAGTTGGAACTGTTGCTCCGTTAATGCTCATAGATCCAGAAGGCTCTGCATACCATTTAAACGGATGCCCCTGGTAGCCAACCCACTGCTGCACATTCTGGCCATTTTTTGGAGCATTGGCACCAACACTCATTACTTTTCCACTTCCAACACAGTAAAGAGTCATGAGCCCACTGCTGTATTCCTGAACACGCCAGATCTGATTGTTTCCGTCATTCTCTCCATACAGCTGTATATTTGCTCCGTTAGCACTGGATGCACCGCATACATCAAGCACAGCATTTGTGTCCAATGCCGACCGGATAAGGTACGTACCAAGGGGAACAGGATCTTTCGGAATGAATACCCATCTCTGTGCATTCGATCCGTTTACAGAATAAATCTGGACGTTGGTACCAGATGCACCCTTACCTCCGGAAACATCCATTGCAAAGCTTTTGTTTTCCGTGCATTTGATTACATATGTAGAATACGATGTGCTGCCCACGGTAATTGTGTTTCCATCTGGTACGATGTCCCATTTCTGAGCCCTGCTGTCGTTATTTGAAAACTGCTGTACATTTGTACCGTTTGTGAATGTTCCTTTGTTTACATCTATGGATTTTCCAGACATTGTGAATAACATTCGTCGGGAGCCGTCGCTGTTTGTGACAACAGTTATGAACTGTGCGTCGCTGTTGTTTTTTGTGAAGATGCGAACATTTTCATAATCGGCGTCAGATGCCCTACGACACTCAAGTGCGCAGTTTGTATTTAGCGCTGTCAATACGACATACGTTCCATCTGCCAGTTCAGCCACTGTACATAGCCCCCTTTCGAATAATATCTTTTACAAAATCATCAATCTTTCCATCGATATAACTGTCGGTGTTGTACTTGATTCCGTCTATGTAAAGATTGATAGTCCTCGATTCTCCTGCTGCTGATCCGTATTTCTGCGAGCGATATAAGTCCGATATTTCTGGGCGGGCCACAGCCCCGGCCATCGCCTCAGATGCTGATGCAACCGCCCCAATATTCTGCCGCATTCCCGCCGCAAACTGTGTTGCCAGCTCAGCGCCCCATTTATCGTCCCCCGCAAGAGGGCCGACGTCTGGAGTTGTGTGATGAATATATCTTGCGGCCGCCCGTGCAAGAGCGTTTGCAGAGCTCGCAACGTTTCCATACTGGCTTGCAATACCGGATGCAAATCCCGCTCCAAGATGTGAGCCCCATGTATAGGCGCTGCCTCCGATCGACGATAGCGCACTGCTCGCACCATTTGCAAGTCCCTGCGCCGCAGACCGGGCGTTGCCGTACTGGCTTGCAATACCAGACGCATAAGATACTCCTATATTTATGCCATATTGGTATGTCTTATTCAGCTGCATCGCCCGATCCGCTCCGCTCGCGACTCCCGACGCCTGACCGGATACATTTCCCCTCTGGCTTCCGATACCGGAAGCATAATTGGATGCTGATTGTCTTCCGGAATTTGTATACTGTCCTTCTTTTCCCTTCACCGCATTTGCGCCTGCCTGTGCCGTGCTTCCTGCGGCAGATGCCACGTCTCCGGATGCTCCGGCTATCGTGCTCACCATGTTGGAAACGCCGTCCTGCGTGTAGTATTCCATTGCGGCAATATTGGATGCATACCTTCCTTTTGCGGCCTCCATGTTGCCATAGTCAGCCGTAATGCTCGCCACATCACTGCTTCCGCTTCTCACAGCATCAGAAAACTGCTGCAGATAGTCCGCACCGTCCATCCCCATATTCATGATACTGTCGGCCATCGCGCGGAAGTTTGAGTCTGTCTGATACCTGGTATCGGACATTACCGTGTTGATATTGTCCGCATAGTTGTTGTACGCCTGTGCCTGTGACTGGAGAGCTTCCGCCATAGACTGTAAGGACACATCGGAATCGGACTCGTATTTTTTGAAGGCATCCGACGCGCTTGACAGTTCGTCAATCGCCGCCTGTCGCAATTCCGCAAACGACTGTATCTGTACGCTGTTGGCTCCCGTCACAGCATCGGCAGAGCCTGCATAGGCTTCATTTGATTCGGCAGCTCCGTCGATGGCGTCCGACTGCCCGTCAGCTGATTCCGTAAGACCATTTAATGATTCGCCGGTTGTCTCCGCTGTTTTTCCGGTCTGATTCATGGCATCATTAATTTCATCAAAAGAGACACCGTTTTTTTCAGCAACAGACTTCAGCGCTTCCATCTCGTTATTCATCTGCGATGTTGCGCTTTTTGCCGCATCCGTTGCATCATGGTAATCCTTCTGTGCCTTCGTGGATTTTGAGAGAGCATCATTGTACTGCTGCTGAAGGCTGAAGGCGTTTTCCCATTCCCCGTTTACCTTGATCTGACCATCCCTGACCTCATTCGTCAGACGGTTGTACTCATTTAATTCATGATTGGTCAGACTCTGCCCCGACTGCATTTTGTCCTGTAATTCAGTTTCGCGGTTCAGCTTTGTGTTGTAATCTTCGAGGATTGGGCCGAGCTGTTTCTGCACATCGGCGGCTTCAGACGTTACCTGCTTAGCATCCATCTGCGCCTTGATCTGCTTTTCCAGTGCATCAGTCGATTCTTCGATAACACTCTTGTATGCCTGCACATACGCCTGAATCATCGCGGTCTGTTTTGCCTGTTCGACAAAATCACGCATAGACTGCGTGGACATATTTAGCTTACCGGTCGTCTCATCAATCGTTGCGCCCATTCCTGGATACAGTGTATTTAGCACAGACACATCCTGTGCCATCCGCTGCTGCTGATCGCTTGTAAGGCTTTCCTGCTGGTTCAAAGCATCCAGTTCATCAATAATGCTTCCCGCCATCTGTGCCGACGCTACAGCTCCGCTTATGCTCTCGTTTGCACTGTTGAACGTTTCTGATAAATTGCTATTAAATGCGTTTGTGGCATCTCGGAGCGCTGCTGTTGATTCTTCAGATTTTGCCGCTGCCGCGTCAAGAGAAGATGTAAATTCGCTCGACTTATCCGTCGCCGTTCCTGCAACATTCGCATAAATGGTTAGTCCCGTAACAACTGCGCCTATCGCCAATGCCACCAACCCGATGGGATTTGCATCCATTGCGGTATTTAGCCCCGTCTGCGCTACGGTTGCCGCTTCTGTGGCTGTTGTCTGGGCTGTCGTGGCTGCCGTTTCTGCAGCGGTTGCGGCAGTAGATGTTCCTTTTGCCGCTATCCACGCGGAATATGTTCGGATTATCTCGGAAACCGTAGGGGCAACTTTTGCCATTCCGGTCAGTGCTAACCCGCTAACTCCAATGATCGCCTTAATGGAATTTGGCCATTTACCGAAGGTTTCCGCTGCGCCATCCGCAACATCTGCAACCTTTTCGATTGCCGGTGTCAAAGCTCCAAGAGCACTCTGTGTCAGATCACTACCCGCAATCTGAAGTGAATGCATAGCCTCCTGTGCCTTGTCCCACGGATCTTCTGTTTCCTCGAATGTCCTTGCAACACTCCCCCCGTAATTTTCCACTGATGCGGTCAGATCACTGAGTGATAACGATCCGGTTTTGCACGCGCCATAGATTGCCGCGCCCGCTTTGGATCCAAAAAGATCATAGGCGGCTTGCAGTTTTTCCGTGTCAGATGCATTGCTTTGCATGGTAGCGGAAAAAGAAGACAATGCATCGTCCAGTGAAACACCTTCGTCACTGGCGTTCTTCATGGCTTTCTTCAAGCCCTGCATAACTACGGAAACATCTGTTCCGGACTTCTCGCAAGCTCCAAGGAAATTTGCGGCCTGATCAATGGACATCCCCATTTCTGTAAACGATGCCGCATTTGATACCAGATCATTCGACAGGGTATCAACAGAGATTCCCGTATCCTGTCCCACTTTGTTGAATAGATCGAGAACGTCAGATGCCTGGTTTGCTGACAATCCAAACGCGGACAGTGATTTCTGTACCGTATCGATGGAGCTGGATACATCGGTTCCGTTTAGCTCCGCATATTTCAAAAACTGTCCAGATAGTTCCTCTAGCTGATCGCCCTGAAGGCCGAACCGGGTGTTGACCTCGCCCACGGCAGAACCGATATCGTCCATAGAAACCGCCATAGACGAATACAGGCTGTTGGCAATCCCGCTCATTTTCTGCATAGCTTCGCCGGTCGCTCCGGTTTTTGCCGTGATGGTGTCGTATCCTTTATCTAATTCTCTTGCGGCATCGTATGATTTGCTCGCAAGTTCGGTAATTGCTCCCGACACCTTTTCGATTCCGCTTACAAGAGAATCCCACTTGAATTGTTTAACAGCTGCATCTCCAACTTTGTTTATTTGCTGGACAGCTCCGCTGGTTTTCTTCCCAAAATTATCGATAGAGGTTGCGCATTTATTCGTGCTTTGCTCAGCTTCCGCCATATACTGATCATTCTCGCTCAGGGAGCGGTTGGCTTTTACAACCTCAGCGTCTGCATTGTTTAATTGGGTCTGCCAGTCTTTTACGCGGTTTCCGGCTTTTTCATATGCCTTTTCGCCATTGCTGACCGTTGCGGCAAGCTCGTCTACTTTGGCCTGCTGCTTGTCCATTTCTTCCTGTGACGCCGTCCCGGAAGCTTTCATGTCGTCCAGTTCTTTTTGTGCTTCTGATAACTGAGTTTTATAATTCTCAAGTGTCTTTCCGACGCGCTCATAATCGGATCTGGCATGTTCCAGTCCGGAAGCAACCGCAGTCTGCTTTTCTTTGTATTTTTCGAGGGTTCTGGTCAGCACTTCATGCTTCTCTTTAAGTGTCGAAAGAGAATTAGCCTGACCTGCGGTCTTCTCTTTTACGAGATTCATTTCTGAGCGCATTTCTTTCAGTGATTTATTGCAATTTGAAACCGCGCTCTTAAATTCTTTCTCGCCATCAAGCGCTATTGTTGCGCCTATTTTGCGTGCTGCCATATCTTTCTCCTAATTTTCTGCACAAAAAATCCGTCTGCTCTCGCAAACGGATTGAAATATCGTATTTATTTAAAAATTTCTTTTATTGCTCTTCTTAAAGGTGTTTCAGAATATCCATACAGTTCAGCCGTGTGTTTTGCGTCATGGTATGCCACGAATGGCAATTTTATAATCAGATCAGCAAGCAGCAATCCCGGAATAAAAAGCAATAGAAATAGTAGTATGTAGAAGTCCATTTGTACAAAGCACATAACAATAAATACCGTAGAAACAGCAGTTGTTGCCGGGAGTTTTTTAAGCAGCCGGAAATAAACAACGAAGACTTTTTTTATGGCTTTTTTCATTCTGATCACTCCTTTTATTTAATATATCACACCCGTTTCTTCGTTTATAGATCAAGGGACGATGATATTTTTTCATCTTCGGAGTAAATCATCTTCTTGGCCTTCATGTTCCATTCTGTCCGATACTGCTTATAAAGATCCGTCCATTCCCGATAGGTAAGGCATCCGATTTCATTCTTACGAAGGCCGAACCGCAGTCCAAGATACAGGATTTCAGCAAAATCGAAGGTCAGTGGATCATCCGTTATTTCCTGCTCTCCGCTTTTTTCGTCCTGCTGGTCCTTGATAAAAAACAGGATTGGTACCCCTCAAATACGATCTTTGCAAGATCGGTGATGGTGTAATCATCCTGCCTTTTAATTGCCTTTGCATCGGGTGCTTTCTCTTCCGATCCGGAGATCTCAAGCCCTTCCTGAATCATCCATACGATTCCATTACATGTCATGTCAATATTCGGAACCGTCCACCTTGTCTCTTTCAGATCAAGCACACCATCCTTGAATGCCGGAATCATCCCGCGAATGCCATACTCAAACTGTATCACATCGTCATACTTCTGCTGGACCTTTTCCAAGACACATATATCAAATTTATACGGGTACTCTACCCCGTTTATTTTCATCTTTGGTAATTCTTTCTCGAACATATTGTTTTCTCCAGTTATCAGCGGGAGGGTTTCCCCTCCCACTTTATTGTCGTTTATGATCCGGAAGTGACTCCGAACTGTGTGTTGATCCACTTGATAGCATCTTCCTCGGTTTCACAGATTTTGTCTTTCTTCCATACTCCCGTGGTGTCCGCCATAGCCTTGCCACTGATCGACGGAGTTTTGTACGAAATGGATCCGGACTTTGTCTCATACTCGGAATCCGGCTCCGAAAATTTGGTTCTCGGGAAGAAGTTCGCAACATACTTTCGTTTGCCGTCAACCTTCTCCACACCAATAATGCCGAATCCACCTTCCGGCGGAGTATCGTTGACGCTGTAGGAAGTTTCCTGCTCAGTGATAGTGTGGCCGAACATGCTCTGATGGAAAGCAATCGGAATGGTGGTTACTCCGAGATCAATCGTTGCGCTTGAAAACTCAGAGTCGCTTTCAACCATTACATCGTCGCCATACAACTCACCCTCTGCTTTGTTTACGGAAATTTTTACACTGACCGCCTGTCCCAGAGCAGTCGGTGCATCGTAGCCGCTCCCTGTCGATTTAAACGGTGCAAAGAACGGTTTTCTCAGTCCAATATTTGCCATTGTTTAAGCCTCTCTTTCTTCTTCGATATCACACTCAAAGATGATGTGTCTGTATTTTTCTTCGCGTTCTATGGTTATATCCGGATAGGTAAATCCCGCGTCAAATAGGGCATTGCGGATCTGTTTCTGCAATTTTGTGGTGCTCTCGCCAACCGGTGCGTAAAAATGCACCTGTACCGAAGACACGTCGGCCTGTGGCGCATCGTCCGCAAATTCTCTGCCGTTCTGGTAAGTGTAATTGTAAACGATCCACTGTTTTGCCGAACCGGTATAAACATCAGGCTGTGAATCAATCCCCAGAGCGTCCGCAATCTCTGCAACTTTATCAAGAGCCGTCACAGCTGCATCCCCTCCGTTTCCTCATCGAACACCTTCTGCATGGCTTCAAGAACAGGTTCTTCAGAGCTTTGCACAGCCGGAGTCAATACCGGCGTTGCTGTCTGCTTTGACGTTCCAAATTCCATGTATGCCATCTTCTCCATATTGCGGACGCCTTTGCCATCGCGTCCTGTCGGCCGCACGACCAGGTAGTGTCCGCTTCCGTTTTTCTTTACTCCGGTTGATTTGATGGATCCTGCCATGCTGCCGGTTCTCCGATGGGAGGATGCCGCCGCTTTTACTTTTCTTTCGAGAATCGGTTCTCCGGCTTTCAGCATCTTGGGGGCAATTTCTTCCCTCTCCATAGAATCAAGCTGACTCAAGATATCATCAAAACCGCTTATGCCGAACCTAGCCATTCCGTTCCCTCCTCTGGCACGTTAGATCCACATACATCCGCTTATCTCCATGATAGTGCCGTTTAATGTCATAGATATAATCATCGGTATCATCTTTCAGGTACTTTTCTCCGTTGTAGCAAATGGATGCGATCCGATAAACAACATCTGCGGTATATCCATCCTGCTGTGCGATTATTTCATCGTTTCGCGTTGCGTCTCTTCTACTTGCGGGAATTCCGGATGCCCAGACGATCGTTTCTTTCCTGTACCCTTCCGAATCTCTTGTTACTTCTACTTTCGCCGGAAGGCTTATTGTTCTGTCGTACATGTCATTCCTCCGGTTCCAGGGAAAGCTTAAATACTCTTCGGTGGTAAAGATCCAGGTATTTATCTGTATCACTTCTGTCCTGCCCGTGGTGGGCCAGAACATAAAGAGCAATCGCTGTCACTACTCTAGAGTCCGTATTTTCTGCATCGGTTGAGTCGGGGAGAAGTTTATTTTGAACTCCTCCTCCTCTCATATCGGCGATACAGTCCTCGATCAGTGGGATAATTTCCGCATTATCATAAGCGGTAATTGATTCCGGAATCCCACAGCGCATTTTTACCAGATTGAGCAATGTCATAGGTTACGCCTCCTGTGCCAGAATCTCCGCTATGATGTCAGCCTTTTTCGTCTTCGTTATTGTCCAGCCTCTTTCCGCCGCCACATCCCTGATCTGGCTGATCGTCAGGGCGGATAATTCCGACTCTGAAAGCTTTCCGTCAGAGTCGGTGTCAGCTTCGGCGGCGGTTATCATTCCCCCGACACAGAAATATATCCGTTTACAATCGCCTTGTCGTCCAGGACTTCGCAATCCAGCCGGTCAATAGCTCGAAACAGGGTCATATCCTGTTCGAATGCGTTGAAGTCTGTGACAGATGCCTCATAAGAGACAGCAATGCTCATCTTCTGGCGGTCAAAGATCTTCGCATAATCCGCAAAGGATCCGATTTTAAACGGAATCTTCTTTGCGGTATCCGCTGCTGTGCTGGCAAGGACCTCATTTGGAACAACCACAACCGGAATATTGTTGGTTCCGATCGCGAGCACGTTCTTGATCGGATCCGCTGCATTTGCATTCGCAGAAAGCAGATATCTTCCGGAGCTGTCCTTCAGGGTGTCGAGATACTGAAGTCCGTCATCGTTTGTGACGATTTTAATCAGCCCGGAGAACTTGGAACCAAGTGTTACATTTACAGCTTTCTTGATTCCGTCGAGGTTCTTCAGATCGACCTCTGGTGCTTTTGCGATTGCTTCAAGCACAAGGGAGTTTCTGGTTGCAAGGTCTTCGTCAGCAAGCCACTGTGTCAGCATAGATGTGATCTCCTGGTCAGAATCAGAAAGAAGCTCGTTTGTTACCGGAAGATATCCCCCATATTTGGAAATGTTGTATTTCATCATGCTGAACTGCGGACCTTCTTTCTTTCCGATCTTCCCGCCTTCGCCTACCTTTTCGAAACCGGTGTGCTGCGCACGAGTCTTATAGGTCCTGCGGCCGGAAGAGGTGCTGACGTTTTTCGTAGATACCAGGGACGCAAGAGAGAACTGTGCCTCGCGAAGGGTGTTAACCTGCGTCTGAATGTCCTGCGGCACGGTGTAACCGCCATCCGCTCCAGTCCCTTCATTGTTGTAGTTGCGGAATCCGTGGCGCGCGGCGTCGGCGAAATCCTTGACCGGATCTTTTGCGCCGGCGAAATTTGCTCCCGGAACCGGTGTTGCGTGGTTCTCGATATCCTCCGCAGGTTCAATGTCCTTCAGAAGATCCATCTTCTCCTGCATTGCTTTCAGCTCCTCTTTTGCCTTCTTTGCCTCTTCAAGCTTTCCGGCATTCGCGAGGTTCTTTACCTCCACTTTCTTTGTCTCGATGCTGTTCAGCAGTTCAAGAAGTTCTTTTTTGTTCATTTCATTACCTCCATGTTAAAAATATGTGATCAGATGCCGAACGCATCAAGATCGCTGATTAGTTCGTTGAGTTCCGCCTTTTGGGCTTCCTCGCTCTCTTTTTTGGCTTTCTCTGCTAAAACCTTTTTGCGGATTTCTTCGGTCAGTCGGATGCCGCCCACTGCATTAATCATCATACCGGTAGGCCCTGAAGGCCCCGAAATCTCATCAATGAAGCCAAGCTCGACACACTGGTTCGCAGTAAGCCATGTCTCGTTATCCATTGCTTTCAGGATTTCTTCATGGGTTTTTCCGGTTTTTTCTTCGTAAGCCGCTGCCAGGGCGCTGTTGAAGGCTTTCAGTACATCGGACATTTTTTTCATGTCTCGATAATCGCCCTGTTCGGCCCCCTGCACATTGTGAATCATCAGCATGCCAACCGGAGAAATGTCCGAATGGCCCGCCATCGCAATAATTGACGCCGCAGAGCACGCCTGCCCTTCAATGTGGATCCGCGTCCGCGCATCATTTCTCAGCATGGAATAAATCTCTTGTCCAGCGCTCACATAACCTCCGGGGCTGTTGATGTAAACATCGATGGTCTCGTCTGGTTTCGCAGAATCAATCGCGTCCCTGACCGCTTTCGGACATACGTAATCCCATCCTATCCAATCATAAATCCATGCATCATCATTTGTGATGATGTCGCCCTTTATATCAATCCTCGCCATTGTCTCCCTCCTTTCCATATTGTTTTCCAACTTGTGTGATCGGAATATAGTTGCCGTTGCACATCAGGATGTCTCCTCCTTCTTTGTCCGGCAACTGCAGCATTCTTCTGCCCTCGTTCGGTGTGTAAATGCCATTGTTCACGTATCCGGTAACAATTTCTTCCTGTGTTTTTGCGTCTGTGCGGAGTAGAGCGTTTGTATTCATGGTATAAAAATAGCCTGCTTCCTGTTCTTTCGGGAGCAGACATTTATAATTGATCTCTTCCTCATACATTTTCACGCGTGGAAGCATTGTATTCACAAGGAACGAAATGTTCTGTGATTCCGAATTGCTGTATGATGCCTTCTCATAGTCGTTCAGGAACGTCGGAGATATTCCGAATGCAGCAGCAATCTGCAAGGCGCTGTATTTCTTCAGTTCGTAGAACTGCGAATCCACAAAACTGTTGTTCAGCTTTTCGAGCTTCAGCCCTCGCGGGACTGGCACAACCTTTCCGGCATTCTGCGGAGTTATGAGGCGGTTGGCGAACTTTTCCTGCAATTTATTTATCCTGTCATCGTCCAGCTCATCCGTGTAGTACATCACCATCGATGCCGTCATACCATGTTCGTAATTATTCGTAATAGCCTGCTGTGACAGACTCAGAGAACGAATGGTGTCCCTCAGGATTACTTTTACCGGTTCTCCTGTCAATCCTCCATCCCTGGAATACCAGGTCTTAAAGTGCAGCACTTCCGATGAATCGAAAAGAAAGGTCTCTCCCGTCTGCGGGTTGGTGTACTGGTAATGGATCTGGTTCTTCTTCCCGAAGATCCCGGCATTGTCATACCAGATCGTTATATCCTTCGGATGCATGATCCACAGTCCTCTCCAGTGCCAGCGATACGGTTTTTGTACTTCTCCCGTTTTTGTAATGTCCGACTGCACCCAAGCAAAGGCGTTCCCGTATTCCTGGCATAGCATCTCCATTGTCTGCCAGAAAGTGGATGGTGTCATGTATGGATTCGGCCTTGTTGTAAGGAGCGCAGTCATTTCCGTAGGATCTGCTCTGATCCTCCCGCTTGCGGTGTCTTGATAATATTTCCAGGGGAGTTTTCCCATCGTCTCTGACAGCAGTTTGATACAGGTGTAATATGTGGCCTCTTGAATAGCCGGAGTATTCTTTGGATCAATCCCCAACCATTCGAGGATCCTTGAATCATTAAGTGCTGCTGCCAGATTCCGCAATCTTCTTTTTTTGAAAAAATCAAATATTCCCATTTACCAATCCTCAGCAAGAAACCGGTCTATTCCGTCAAGAATGTCCTGTTTCTTCGTTTGTTCTGTCTGCCAATACATGGCGAGCTTAAAAGCACAAAGGACCGCATCAACAGGGTCGATCCTCTGCCGGCTTGCGTCCTTATCGATCTTTATCATTCCGTTTGCCGTCCGCGTGACAGCATTCGAGATGCAGAAATTCAGCAGCGCATCCGGAAGATAAATGACCTTCCCGGAATACACAGCTTCGCGGAATCCAAGCGTTGCGTCGTTCAGGCTTTTTTGCGACTGATATACCTCTTTCATGTCATACCCTTCCGCCGCCATATCCATAGCGAACTTTGAGGCTCCGGAAGGATCGTAACAAACAGATACAACATTCCACATGTTTTCCTTTGCGGCTGTTTTGATGTACTCCATAACCGCGGACTGATCAACGATCGGCGTGTTCGTAACTGTAATCAGCCCGGCCCGCTCCGCTGCATCGTACGGAAAATGGTCCACAGCTATATGTTCCATAAGCTTTTCCCTGTTTGGAATAAAGCTGTGCTCGGAAACAATATAGTTCACGTCTTCCCCGTTTCTGTATGGGAAAACCCACGCTACGGAAGTTAGGTCGATTTTTTTTGACAGGTCCACTCCGCAATATACATCCATCCCCCTCAAATCGATCGGCAGCCTTTTCACTTCGCACGCCTTCCATTTCTCCATATCCATGTAGCCGTTTTTCTTTGCCTGTACCCACACATCCCCCATTTTTGTGAGCCATGCGGTCATCTTTTCCGGGATCTGACAGGCAAGCTTATATTCCTGCCGGATTTTCTTTCGGCCTTCCGGATATGTCATCCGGATCGGATTCGCTTTTATCCACGTCTCCTCTGGGATATGGCTCGGATCTGCGTAGTCTTCCGGGTCAAGCTCCATGATGTCTATCAGATATTCGTCATTCCATACATCAACATTCGGATTGAGTACATTTGAGCAGTATGTGTATTCCTGCTGATAGCATGGGACGTTCAGGTCTTTCCCAGCGGTAGTAATGATCATTAGCAGAGATTCTTTTGTGTTGGATCCCAATGCCAGGTCGTAAAAATCCGTGTTCTGGTGCTGATGGTATTCGTCCAGAATGTACACGGCTCCGTTTGTTCCGTCTCCGCTTTTTCCATCGTCCTTCGACAGCGGTTTCAAAAACGACCCCGATTTGATATGCACAATCTCATTTCGGTTGAATTTGAATTTTGTTTGAAGGATGGAGCCTCGAGACATCAGTCCGCATTCGTCAAATACAATCTTTGACTGATCCCGTTTCACTCCGGCAGTGTACTCTTCGTACACCTCTCCATGTCTGGTACTTTCGACAGCCAATTCGTACAGAGCAATACCACCAAGCGTCTGCGATTTTGCGTTCTTCCTGGCAACCTCTTCAAACATTTTTGTAAACCGTTTTCCTCCGGTCTTTTTGTTTCTCCATCCGTACAGTTGACAGACCATAAACTTCTGCCATGTCGTCAGGATGATCGGGGTGCCGGCAAGCACTCCCTTGCTGTGCTTAAACAGGGCGAACCAGTCTACAATTTCCTTTGCCTTCTGCTCATTCCACTCATAGAGATATTCTGGATTTTCTGTCTTTTCAAGGTCGTTCAATAGCCGTTGACAGGCATATCTGTGTTTCGTGCACGAAACTATTGTTCCGTCAATGCAGTCCTCTGCATATTGTGTGATTTCGTCTAATATAGTCACATGGCATTCCTCAGATCGCTCCGAACTCGGACTGAATCCGGTCTTCTGTCTTGTTGGTCTTCTCCGCCGCCGCCTTCAGTCGGCTCGAGACGGACATTCCGCACATATCAGCAAACCTCCGGAGCTCCTGTGCGTACTTGATCTGCATATTTGCTGCAGCCCCAATCACTTTCAGCTCATAGTCGTTCAGCGGTCGTTCCAGCGTTCGGATCTGCTTGATCTCCTCCGTATAGTACCGATACTGTGCGTAGGCATTGCAGTATCCTGCAATGTTTGCACGGTCCAGGTTTCCGACAACTCCAATTTCCTTTAACTGCGGAACTACGCGTCTCCACTCTTTTCTGGCCTCTTTATCTACAAGCCAGACAGGCGGGCGCTCGATTTCGTCCGACTCTGTCTGGACCGCTTCCTGCTCCATCTGCAGCTGAATGATTTTCTCGCGGGTAATATGCCCTTTTTGCGAGGATAATGGTTTCCTTGCCTTCCCTTTCATCGGCGCTCACCTCCTTCCGGAAAGAGTTCCATTTGGATTTTTGCGTAAGCTTGAGAGGAACGTGCGGTTTTTGGGAATTGTCAGAAAACTTTTTCAATACCCCCTTGGGTATTACTCCACCATTTCCTTCCGATATCTTCGCAGCATTTCCGTCAATCTTCGCTCCATCTCATGCTTGCCAAGCCTCTTATATTCGTCTTCAATCCGTCCGTGCGTGGTCCCGGCGACGCTCATAAGATTGTTCTTGTCTAGTCGTTTGCTCCAATCATCGCGGAGAGGAATGATATGATGCGCCGTGTCGGCTGGCACAATCGTTCCGTCTGTCATATACCGATAAACATCAATACCCTGATCCAGATTAAGTACAGCCTCCCGTGTACACTTCCATTCTCTCGATTGGTAGAAGCCTGTCGCCTCTCTATTCCGCCGATGGGTGTCGTAGTCCTTGTGTCTCTCCCTGTTGCGTTTCTTCATCACCGCTGCCCTGCAGCTGCATGTCTGATCAACCGGAATCCACTTGCCGCAAAAGCTACACTGCTTTGTAATCATCGCCATTCTCTCCCGCTGCTCTTGTCCTTCAGACAGATCCGCCCGACAATCTCAAACCCGGCAAGGCCTGCAATATCCCGAAGCAGGTAGATCACCTTCATCACCGACTCCGGTGTCCGGTCTGCATGCTTCACTGCCTCATCAGCTGTCGGATCCCTATACCGTTCTCCGTTCATCTTTTCGCCCTCAATGATCACCAGACTGTACCACCGCAATACTAAACAGCATTCCACCCGCCCCGATCAGCAGCCCGATAATAAAACCAACCATTCGCTCTCCCTCACTTTTGCGCATGAAAAAGGACAGCCGGTTAAGCTGTCCCTTCTTTGTTACTTCTTGTGTTGTTCAATAAACTCTTTCATTAGTTCCTCAAGTGCTCTTGCCTGGCTGATCCCCGCTGACTTGCACGCGTCACGAAACTGATCCGCTATCGCTGTGTGTAATTTGTATCCACGGGTCTTCACTCCGGCCTTTGCGTCCCATTTGTCTTGTGGCCGCTGCTTTTTACTTTCTTCCATTTTCCGCCCTCCAGTGTTCTAATTCGTTTAATGCAGATATCAGCATGTTGACACCAGCGGATAAAAGAAGAACACACGATGCAACGCTTTTGTCTGTGACGCAAAACAGGAATGCAGATGCCGCAAGAAAAATTACATTAAATCTGGTTTTCATATTTCTTTAGATGGGGTATAATTCCTTTGAAGGGGCTTGCGCCCCTCCGCTACTTGAGAGCCTTTATCAGTTCTGCTATCGATGTGATGATTGCGGCGGTCGCAAACATCAATTTGATAATGATCTGGATAAGGCTCTTTTTGTGTTTCTTTTTCTTTCCCATCTTCTTACCTCCTTTCTGATATTATAATATCATATACGTTAACGTATGTCAAGCATTATCAGAAAGAAGTTCAGTATTTATTAAGCGGGGCGTCAAATTAAGAAAAGAATCATATGGGTTCATTTATGTGTTCGGAGGAACAATAGTTTTGGCCATGCGCGACGCCCCGCGGCATCTCGGAAAAAGTGCCGTCATCACTCTTTCCAGACTACCATGCTATAAAGATAACATATTGACTTGTCCCCTGAGTCCCACACTTTACGTTTTTACCTTGATTTTTTTTGAAAGAAGATAGTAAAACTTGTGCCGACGATCATAATAATAATTTCTGCTGCATGGAATCATCATTACATTTTTCAAGTAATTGTAAGTGATTCCCTCGTTTGTGGCAGCCTTTAAGATATACATCCAGATACACGGATCCGCTGCCTTTGCCGTCTCCTCGACGGCATTAATATTCTCCTTAAGCTCTGCAAGCTCAATTGCTGTATTTTCAACCTCGTCCGGATTCGGGCTTGTCTGCACCCGATCAGTGTCATATGTGATTGCTTTTGACGTGTCGGCAATGGCGTTGTATCTATCGACCCATTTGTTGTATTGCAAAGCAAAGTGAAGAGCCATATAAAATTCATGATTCTCCAGCTTATACTCTCCGCGTTTCCATCCGGCTCTTGCTTTTGGCATCTTTCTCCCCCCAAATTATGTGCCTCCTTTCTCCCTGCCCACGCCCAGGGAAAGGTTTTGTCAACATGTTGCAGGCACACAATTACATCTACTTTTTGTTTTTATTTTTGCTCCAGAATTTTTGTTGGTTTCCATGCGTGGGACGCTTTGTCAATGAAATACACCTGGTAACTTGTGCCGCTTCGGGCCTCGCTTCTTTTTTTCAAAGAACCCTAGTGATTTACAATCTCGGGGATCGCACCTCCTGCAATGTCCGACATTATCATAATAGCTGCATCCTGATACCGTTGTTCCGGTCATTGAGGCGTGTTCACATTTTCGGCAATTTTCCTTAATTTTGTAAATTTCATTCTCACTGAGGAATTTCCACCTCTTTCTCCGTTGCCCTGTGCTGTCGGTCTCAAATACCTCCATGACCCGCTGCATGTCAGTTCCTCGTTTTGTGGATTCGATGAACGCTCCCGTTTTAATGGCCTCTGTCGACCTGTGTGTGATTTTTCCCGGGTTAATTCCCTGCGCAACTGCTTCTGCAGCTGTCATCCCGCTCCTTAGTCGGTTTGACATAGTTGATTGTGATATTCCAGTGCGGATGCAGATTTCTTTCTGCGTCAGCATCATACCGTTGTATTCATATTTTCTTGGTTCTTTCATTTCCCGCTGCTCCCAAACCCACGGTCTCCCCGTTCGGTTTCTTCCAGCTCATCCACTTGTGTCAGGCTGAAGCTTCCGCAAGGCATGAATACGATCTGTACAATCTTGTCTCCCGCTTCGAACACATAGTCCTCGTTGCCGAGATTGTAGAGCTTCACAACAATGCTTCCGGTGTAGTGGCTGTCCACTGTTCCGCCGAGTGATACAATATCATGCTTCACATGCAGCCCAGATTTACTGAACATCTGGCCGAACCATCCATCCGGAATCTGCACGTGCACTCCGGTATCGATGCAAACACTCTCGTGTCTGCGAAGTACAACTCTCTTTGGTGTTCTGAGGTCATATCCTGCATCGGCTCTGTGTGCCTTCTCCGGTATATGAGCCCCTTCATCTAGTACGACTTTCATTTATTTTGTTCTCCTATTTTGTGTAATATTGTGTATTACTATTGACTCGTTGTGTATTAGTGTGTATAATATAATCAGAAAGGAGATAAAGATGACGCCACATGATAAAGCAGTAAAAGCATTGCAGGAAGCCGGTTATGAATTCGCCAGGCACGGAAAGAATCATGATCAGTACCGAAATCCTGAACTCAGAAAAACAATTCCGCTGAAACGTCATGATTTCGACGAATACGACCTGCGATACATCAAGAAAGAAATCAAACACAATCAGGAGAGCTGAAAGGCTCTCCTCCCTGAAAGGAGTGTTGTTTATGAAATATATCTATACCGCTGTTTTTATGTCCTCCGATGACGGAACGAAATTCTTTGCTCGTGTTCCTGATCTACCCGGGTGTATTACAACCGGGAACAGCCTCAGCGACGCCATTGATCAAATCACTGATGCGGCAAGCGGCTGGCTTGTTGTCGCCGAAGATAACGGTGACACCATTAATCCGCCGTCGCCGCAGGATATGATCGATGCTCCGAGCGGAGCTATTAAATCGCTTATCCAAATTGACACATTGGAATATCGCGCGCAGACCGATGACCGTTCTGTACGGAAGAATGTTTCTCTCCCTGCATGGATGGCCGCTATGGCTGATAAGCGCAATATCAACTGCTCTAAGGTGCTTCAAGAAGGACTGCTTCAGCGTCTTGCGTAAATCTTTATCTCTACGCCGGGGATCTTAAATCCCTGGCGTTTTTTAATGAATCGTTCTGTATTTCCGAACAGTTTAACCTGTTAGACTTTCCAACGGGTTCGCTTAATTTTTGAACGATAATTGGGCCAATTCCGGCCTCACAAATCCCAATCGCACGGATCTGTCCATGTTTCAGAAAAATAGCACCTTGTTTCTCCGGTCAACCTGTTCTCGATATATGCAGGGCACTCACTACAGCTATCATCGCTGTCGTAATATGCCCTGCAAGCAGATTTCATTTTTTGTGCCGCTGCTCTCAGCTCTTCTTCTCTTGTGTCATTCATCGTCTCTATTCACTCCAATCCATATGGATTAAGATCCGCCCAGGCTTCGATCGTCATTCTGTCTGATGCGTTCTCATCCATACCATCAATCATCCATCCTTCTCCCGGAAAATACGAAGCTATGCCAAATGCGTGGTTGTATTCAGCATTCTGCAATTTCCCGGAAAAGGTGATTATTACGCTATAGTCTGCCGGAGGATCCTTCTCCGCAGGCCTGTACCATGTCACAATGACCTGCCGTTCCTTTGCTGCTTTGTTTAATTTCTTCTCTGTGTCAATTTGTTTCCGCAATAAATCGTCCAAACGTTCAATCAGCTGTGTCATGTCATCTGCATCTATGTTTTCCACAATTCCAGACACAACGTCCCACGCTTCTGCCTTTGTCATACTTTCCTCCTGCTCTGCTTTCCAATCGGCTATTCCAGGTAGTTTCTTCCAATCAGGCGCATGAATTCTTTTCTCGAATGGTTTTCTTCGAACTTCGTCTGTGCGGTTCTTTGCAGCAGCCGCATTTTTTCCGCATTGTTGTGGACTGCTTCTTTCCCTTCTCTGTGGTGTTTCAGACAAAGTCTTACTGTCAGGCCATTTGCTTCACTGATTCTTCTGTTTGGTCCATCGAATATGTGGTGAAGTTCGGTGTATTTCTGTGAATAATCTCCTTCCAGCTCGCACAAATAGCATGTCCCCGGAGCCTGAATAAATATGCTCTTTGCGTGCCGCTGCCGTCGCTTTTTCCTTGGGCGCTTTGGATAGATCATGCCTCTGCCTCCACCACCGTAATCTCTTTGGCTTTGATTTTTAACTTACCTGTCGTTGTCCTTCGAATCGCAAAGGCTACGCCATCCTCTGTTGTGATCTGGATGCTCCTGAAGGAGTTACGCTGGATGTTTTCGACCTGGCTAATCAGCACATCCCTCACGGTTTCGTTTGCGCAGACTTCCTTTATTTTTGCTTCTGCGAATGCTTTCTGATCCTGCATTTCCTGCCATTTCCTTGCCCCTTCGCACTCGCATTTATCTGTGGCGAGGGTATTCAGTTCCTGTTCGGTCGCGTCTTCCTCTGCCTTTACCATAATCACCTGTCCACAAAACCTGCAGATTCCGAAATTTTCTTTTAGTTTTCCTTCCTGTTCATCCATTCTATAGCCTCCCTTCTGATCTTTTCTTTTACGGCTTCCATCATCTCTTCCATGATTTTCAGGGCGCCTTCCCACCTCTTGTCACAAATTGCAGTCGTCAGCCTGCTATCCAACTCGAGGATGTCAGTTATTTCTTCGTTGTCTGACAGCTTTCCTCCTTCTTCTCGAGAGGCCTCCGTATACAGTAAGTTATTGTATGTGGCGGGCTTTTGCGCCCGCGCAACTGGCGCGTTGTCGGTTGATTCAGCTTCCTCCTGGTGTTTTCCCGTGTTTTCCGGTACTTCTTCCTCAATTTTTGCGGGATTTTCATCCTCTTCAGAGCCTTCCGGATACAGTAAGTTCCTGTATCCCGCGGGTTTTTGTGTCTGTTCATCTGGATCCGCTGCCGTTTCGGGCTCTTTTGTGGTCTTCGGAATAGCTTCATCCTCTGAAATATCCGCTTTTTCAGTCCTTTTTTCGTTGTCTGCCTGCTTTTCTTCCTCTTCCTCAGAGCCCTCCGTATACAGTAAGTTATTGTATCCCGCGGGCTTTTGCGCCGGCGCAACTGCCTCTTCTTCGGATTTTTCCGTATCCTCCGGATTTTCCTGGTATTTCCCCGCGTTTTCCGGCACCTTTTCTTCCGTATTCTGCGGTTCTTCAGAGCCCTCCGGATACAGTAAGTTCCTGTATCCCGCGGGTTTTTGCGCCGGCGCAACGGTCTTCTCTTCTGGTCCTCCTGTTGTTTCTTCTTTCTGCACTTCTTTGATTTCTTCGAGGTGCTGTTGGATCCAGGCAGACAGCTGGTCCCAGGTCAGCGTCTCTGGATCCTGGCCGAATTTCTTGATCTTTACGTCGTAATCGTAGAAAGCCATGAAGAACTTTCCTTTCCGGTATACCCGGCTCCCGGAAGGATTCAGTGCCTCTTTGATCTGATCGGCCGACAGGTCTGTGTATTTCCACTCTCCACTGCATCCGATAAAAAATTCAGCAAGGAATTTATCCCGGTCCGCGGTGCCCTCTTCTTCAGATTTGTTGAAATCCTTCAGTTCCCGAATGGTTTCTCGTGGTGTATCTGTTGTGATCATAGAAAAATCGCTCTCCGGCAGAGCCAGCATCTCCGTCAGTTTGCTGCTTCCCAGCCCGTCAAACTCGGGCCGGAGTTTTTCTGAATATCCGTCAACCGAATATCTTTTGTTGATCGACATGAACCGCGAAACGGTCGAAGGGGAAAGCCCGTATTCCTTCTTTGCGAACTCTGCGATGGAAGAATAGCCATCCCGCTCGTAGAACTTCCCGTCTTCAATCTTCCGGAGCGTGTACCCGATTTTCACGAAGGATACCGCGACGCCGTTCAGATCTTCTTCCAGCTTTTTCTTCATTTCCGCCCAGTCGTCGAGCGTCATCTGCACATATTCCATTTCTTCTCCTTATCCGACCGCTGTCTTCAATTCCAGTCTCGCCTTTCGCTTTCGCACTTCCCGGATCCACTTCTGTAAGAGCTTGTTTACCGTGTCCCAGTCGGGTTTGCGGTCATATGCACCGTATGCCTGGATGATCCTGGTTCCGTCGGTTTCGATGGTGTAATATGGAACCTCTGGTTCCGCTGTCTTCCGCAGAAAAACGATGAAGCTCTCTCTTTTATTCATCTTTTCGATGTATCCGGCGCGGCCTACGCAATGGTGCTGCAATCTTCCCTCGTTCCGGATGTCTGAGGCGGATCGCGGAACCAGGAACAAATAGTCTCCCGCTGCCGCCTGGAACTCCCGGCAGTTTTCTTCGTAATCGTTGATAATATTCTGGTATTTCCTATTGATTTCTTTGTCTTCGTCCGCTTCCTTTTCCTCTATGTACTTCGCGTGGTAGGTTCGCCATTTCTTGTTCCGGTAAACAATCTCATCTGAAATATTCATTCCTCTTGCTTTGGCCATGTTCAGGTAATCCCGGTATTCCCTGATTTCATCTGTCTTCATGGCTTCTGTTTTCTCCAGTAGTGTTACGATATGGTTCAGGTTCAGGCCTTCCGCTGCCGTGATGATCAGTGTTTTCTTTTCTGTGTCCTTGATTGATGTCAGAACATCAAGTGTTTTGTCTGTGGTTTCCGGATGGTCGAGCAAAGTTTCCGCTTCGTATATTCCTCCGCTTACCCCGGCAATTCTCCTTCTCTGCTGAGTGGAAAGTTTTTTGATTGCTTTCAGATTTTCTTCCCGGTTCATTCCGTTTGCGTACATTACAATGTCATAGGTCAACTGTTCCAGTCCGTTTTTTATCAGCCGCTCTATCTCCGGATAATTGTCAGCTGTGACCGCAAGCTGTCCGTAATCCATCGGTATATTCATTGATTGCAGGGTCTTCACGACATGTTCCGGCAGGCCCAGCTCCGGCAGGTTCTTTTTGTATAAAATCATCCGATTCGGACAATTATTTACCTGCGTCCCGCCTTTCCGGTCCCACCATATTTGTTCGCGTCCGATTTTCCCCCGAACTACTCCGTAATACCACATCTCCCATTTCCCGATCGGCACAAAGCTGAAAGCTCGGATGATTTCTGTCAGGCTGTATGATGTCTCCTCTTTCGTTACGTCAAATTCGATTCTGAAATTGCGTTCGACATACATTCCATTTGCGCATGGCTGAAACATCTGGACATATTTCCTCCCGTGCAGGTGTCTCTGCCTTTTTTTCAGCGTTGGAATTTGTTTTCTGCACCAGTCCCGAAAGCCTTTTGGAAGCGCCGGCGCTTCTTCTGCTTCTTTTGCTATTTTCTCCGCCCTTCGGTTTTGCGACTTTTTCCACTTTTTGTAATCAATATTTGTTTCGTACTCTCTGATCTCGCGCTCTACATCTATGCATTCCGTTCCCGTTAACCGGGAAACTTCTTCTTTGGAATTATCACCGAATCCGTATTTTTTGAACCAAGATTGGATATTTCTGTATGCCTGCCGTGTCCAGATACCAACTTCCGGATAGTATGTCAGATACCCGTTCTTCCACACAAAATGTATGATTCCATGTACATTCTTAAAGTTGTATGTTGCTTTATGCTCCGGCAGGAGAATCATCAGCGCTTTTCCTTCCGTGGTTTTTATCGTCTTTGCGGTGTTGTCGTCCGGCATTTGATCGGGAAGCGCCGCGAGGAGTTCTTTCTTTTTCATTTCCGATCCCCCAGATAGTACTTTCTGATGATTTCTTTCGCTTCGCGCATGTTGGGTACATAGAATTCCACGCGTGAAGGCTTGGGTTTTAAATTCACCATTTCGATAATTTCTTTATCTACCTGCTTTCGGTTTTTGAATGACAGTTCCATCAATGCGGCTATGCATCCTTTCAGGCTCTTCCCGTTTTTTCGTATTGCCTTTGCCATTTCTTCATCCTCGAACGCCTCGGCCTCGATGTAGGAAAGCCAGTCCTGCATAATTCCTTTCGGTTTCAGGGCTTCGCCTTCGATAAACAGCTTTCCTTCCGCTGCCATTGTGGCGTCTACGAAGATTTCGCTGTCACCATTTGCGAAGTCGAGAGCATATTCTTCTTCGATTCCGTTTTCTTCCGCTAATTTCTTTAACGAATCAATATCTCCTTCGTTTACCAGATTCTCCGCCAAAGTATTCAGTTCTTCCGCGGATCCCATCTCTCCGAAAATGTCATACATGTTTATCCCTCCATCCGCTCTTTCATCCATTCAGTGAACTTATGTGTCCCGGTCTCTGTATTCAGGTCATGTTCCTTGGATATCAGCCAGATCTGCATCCACTCCTGCTGCAGATGCATTGGTTTCCCCTTTTTGTCCCGGAATCCGTTCTTTGCCCATGCCGGCATCTGTGTAGTGATCATGTTCATTGTCCAGGAATCCTCCGCGTAGATCGTGACCCGGCACGGCCCGGTGATCCGCTTCAGCGCACGGCTCACGGCTATCACCGTGGCACCGTGATAGGTTTCGGTCACTTCTTCCGGCTCTCCTCCGCGGGTTTCTTCTTTTCCGTCTTTTTCACAGGACAGAAGATAGCAGATCTTCCGCTGCGACTTTTTCGGGCTTTTGGTCGATACCCCTATGTAAATTCTTATGTCCACTTAAATCCTCCTCGTCCGCAATACCGTATAGCTCCGGTATTCGTAACCCATCCGGTTTATCCCTTCTTCGATGCTGTCCTTGTCGATGTAGAATCCTTTCGGGCACCACATCTTTGACGGCCAGGTCTTCCTCTTGCAGTCTCTTTTCTTTGGTTCTGGCGTTGGCAGATTCCTCGAGGTTGAATAACTGGCCTCTTTTAATCTCGGATCCGATTTTTCATCTTTTGTCACGTATTCGGCCAGCTCCCGGAATTCTCCCCGGTCGTGAAGCAACTCGTGCCAAATCCTTCCGTGTGTCCAGCACTTCGCAATGATGATGTCCGTGTCTGGGATCCGGTTCATAATCAGGTGTGTGTGCCAGGCTCCCCGGCTTCCCACCTCTATGTTCCGGATCCACTTCAGGTCCTCTCCCCGTTTTTTATATTCTCTTCTGACTTTGGTTATGAACCGCTGCCAGTCTTTCTTTGCCTGCTCCATACTCTCCGGTCTTTCTTCTACCCGGTAGGACAAGCAGACGAAATAATCGTTGATGTCAAAATTCTGTCTCAGTTTATGCCGGCATGTCTTCACCTTCAGCCGGTGGTTTATCTTTTCCATCTGTTCCGGTGTCGGTTTCTCTTTCGGGCTTCTCCCTCCGGGAGGTCCGTATCTCTGTGAATGGTACTGCTCCACCTCAATCGCATTCCGGAACACATATTTCCGTTGTCTGTATGCCACTGCCCTGTACCTATCTTTAATAACCTAATCGAGTTCGAAAGGGCCTTTCGGGCCCCTGTTTTTATTGACTTTTTGTGTGATGTGGCATACAATTTAATTGCAGATAAATTTATACCAATTTGTACCACCCCACACAGGACGCCGCTTCCGCAGCGTCCTTTTCCTTTTACCAATCTGTCGGTTTCTTTCCCCATCTAACCGTTTCCGGTTTTACTGTTCCGTGGATCCCGTTCTTGTAGGTCAGGTAGGTATCCCCGTTGAAAAAGATCTCATACGAATACTCTCCTACCGCTGCCGTTGCAGAGACTTCTCCGTCTTTTCCTATGCAGGTTTTTATTTCGACTTTTTCTTCGATCCTCCCGCTCAGGTCCCTGACCTTGGCGGTGATTTTTTCCAATTCTTCTACCAGTTTCACATCCGGATTAATCACTTTCATCCTCCCGGTTTCCGTCCGCAACTGAGCAGGTGATCAAATAAAAAAATGACACCGCCCCGACCACGATAATAGCCTTTGACGGCCGCTCGATCCCGATCATTGATATTGGCAGCAGGAACAAATAAGCGGCCAGTATCCTGCTCATGATCTTCAAATACAGCATTTTCATTTTCCCCCTCTATACAGATCAGTTCTGTCATGCCTCTGCCTCTGTAAATCTCTTTGATCATGCCAACCGCTCCCAGATAACTCTTGTTTCTTTGTCCTGGAATGGCGGAGCTACGCCACAGTCTATGGCGTCTCCCCATGCCAGGAGATCATCAAACACGTCCGACCGGATCCGCACGATTCTTCCACAGTGCGTCACCGCGTCCCTGGGATACCTTACCCCGATCAGATCCCTGATCCGGCTGAGCAGACCGTTCACGGTCGATACCGATATGCCGTATCTTGCGGCAAGCTGTCTCTTGCTTTCGTATGTTTTCATATTCTTCCCCTTCCTGGCTTTTCCTCTTTTGTGTATAATCACATTAGGAGGACAGTGCCATGTTACTTAATAAGGAATGTGTTCAACTTCTTGAAATTATGTACGATCACCCTGAGAATGTTCTGGATGAATCTCATTACGAGGACTGCATGCATACGCTCTCTGAACTCGGCTTCGTATCTTCTCATCTTCACTATGAAGACGATGACTCCTACTGGGGAGTTTCTGCCGTTCGTTCCCCTTACAAAATTACGAACAATGGCAAAGCATATGTTGAAAACGTCCGTAATATCCGTATAGAAAACGCAGAGGCAAAGAAACAAGCCCGCGAAGCAAAGATTATCTCAATCGTTGCACTTGTAATTAGTGCATCTGGCATAATAGCTTCAATCGTTCTGCACTTCCTTTAGAAGAAGCGGGCTCCGATCGCGAGACCTATTCCGAATGCGTCTATCGCTATGGCGATAATTGCGCAGATATAGGCTATGTTTATATCGTCCCAAATACTGTCTTTGTCGTCTTTGTCATCTCTCTTTTTCACTTCTTATTGCCCCCTACGCGGATTAAAAATCAGCGATACGATGATCGCCGCTACAGCTGAACTAATAATTGGATATACCCAATCTCTCCAATCCATGTATTTATTCCCTCCCTATCTTGTTTTGATGGTATAATTTGAATAATTTCAATTTTTGAAAAGGACATTTCGTATGAAGCTAAACTTGGATACAATACGCACACTCCTTCTCTATCTCGAGGAAAACCTGGCTGTTTCCGAAAATGGATTCGAGGAAATCGACTATACTCAAATTTCTGAAGATACTAAAATCTCTATTCCGGAAACAATAAACACACTTAAAGTTCTTGACGAAGCCGGATTTATTCAAACGATCGGTAATTATGGTGATGATTCTATTGATGAACTCTGCGTTTTTCGTATTACGTATGATGGATATCAGTTCATTGATAGTATTCGCCCTGTGCCTCGATGGAAAAAGGTATTAAAAATTCTTGCAATTATTGGATCCTCTTCCTTGAATCTAGTTTCCCCTATCGCCTCGCAGTTAATTGCCTCCGAACTTTCAGAAGTTTTTGAAAACTTTTCCAAAAACAGCAGAAGCTAAATCGTTGTTATCGATAGAGGCAATGCATTCGTCAATTTCTTCCTTTGACGGAATATCGTAATTGTGCCGGTCAATGTATGCTTTAAAAACCATAATTGCCTTATGCATTGCTACTTTGTAAATAAATGCTCGTATCGCAAAAATAACTGTTAATGCTGCGAATAAAACTGCCGCTATTGTCGAAAGCATCTCTACTCTTTCACCTCCCAACATCCTTCAAACCGCTCCGCCCCGAATTCCTCGCAGAGCTTCGCCTTCACTGCCTCATCCAGCACCTTCTCGCCCCGCTCGATCTTCCGTAGAGCCGGGATGCTGATGCCCAGGTAATGAGCCAGTGTGTTCTGGCTAATGTGCCGTTTACATCTCTCGTAAATTATGAGAGAGCCTGACATTGCCGCATTCATCGTGATCGCCCTCTTTCTATTTCATAGTTAAACTTTTGGTTTACTTCTGCGGACAAAAAAACAGCCATTCCACAGAAACGTTATAATGTCTTGCCAGCTTAACTTTTGTATCGTCGCTCGGGACTGACAACCCACTTTCATACTTTGAAACCGCCATTGACGTGACTCCTATCGCATTTCCGAGGTCTGCCTGCGTCTCCTTGTGTTCGATCCTTAGAGCTCTTATCCTCTCAGCTGTATTGCTCATTTTCTGTGTTCATCCTCCTTTCGTAAACTTATGGTTTACGTTGATTATAATAAACCAGAGGTTTATAATTGTCAATAACAAATCCCAAAGTTCTTTGTTATTTAATCGAGGGTTTAAATATGGGTGAATATGCAGAAATAAAAGACAGAATAAAACAGTTACGTTTATCGAAAGGTTGGTCTCAGCAAACGCTTGCCGAAAAACTTGGAGTCACAAATGTTGCTGTGTCTCAATGGGAGCGTGGGGTTAAACAACCCAAAATGGAAATGAGAGAGGCTTTGTGTGATCTTTTCAATGTAAACATGGAATATTTAAATGGGAATTGGGATAAAATCTCGAGGCTCCTATCCGAAGACGAGGCCAAGTTTTTAGACGCCAAAAGAAGCAAATCCGACGCCTTCCGCACTGATATCCCGATCGGTCATTACCGCATCCCTGTCCTGACTACTGTGGCAGCAGGAAAGCCGATCTTTGCTGAAGAGGATGTGTTGGAGTGGATCGACTACGACAAGGAACCGGGCGCACACGTCAGGGCCTGCCGGATCGAAGGCAACAGCATGATCCCGCGGATCCAGAACGGGGATACCGTAATATTTGATAGTGAATTGGGATGGGAAGACGGGGATGTAGTGATCGCTACTGTAAACGGGGATCACGCCACCTGCAAGAGGATCAAGAAGTATGCGGATGGAATCGCCCTGCTGTCGGATAATGCGAATTATGCGCCGATGTATTTTTCGGAAAAGGAAGTGAACGAGCTGCCGGTGAAAATCATCGGGAGGGTTACGGAGGTAAGAGGTAAGCTGTAAATTCTATAGGAAAGGTTATCGGGACATATCACAGTTCAATGTAAAGATTTATTAATAGGATATAAAATGAGGAGGAATAATATGAACAAAGTAATTCCGCTTGTAACTGCGTCTGTTTTATCATTTGCTTGTCTAATATCTGGGTGTGCGGGAAATTCCGAAAATAGCGTTAATATGATCGATGTAGACACTCTTCCGTCAGATATCACGCTAAAAGGAACCGAAATGAAAGTAACTAAAATTGATTTATATCAAAATCGTTCTTCGGAGCAGGGGCATCCTTATTCTTTTGCCGCAGTGATAACGATAGATAGGTCAAAAATTAATGATGATGATTTATATTGGTTGCTTAACCGTGATGATGGAACAAATCCATTGACGGCTGATTGCTATCTTACTTCAGAAAAAAATGATATTGAATTTGAATCCGTTCCTAAAGTTTCTGATTATTATGATAACGATAATCTTTATTTCATATTTTTTGATTATGACAATGAATGTCGTTATGCACTAACAGATGCAGAATTGTCATTTGATATAAATGCAGAACAGCTAGATACATACACATACAAAGGAAACGAATACCACAAAACTACGTGTTATTCATATAGTGTTAATCACGATTATAGTAAAATAAAACTTAAAATGAAGGATTTATCTGATATGCCTCTTGCACAATTCACCCAGTTATACAAAGGGGTAAAAGCTGATGCGGATTTTTATAATGGGCTTGCAAACGCGGAAAGCAATTAAAATCATGTAAAGAAGAGCACCAGAAATATTGTGGTTGGAATAAGCAGATTCCACCGAAAGCAAGTTAAGAGATACGCGGACAGCATCGCCCTGCTGTCGGATAATGCCAGTATTGCACCGATGTATTTCTCCCGGAAGGAGGTTGAGGAGCTGCCAGTGAAGGTTATTGGAAGGGTTACGGAGGTGAGGGGAAAGCTGTAACTACCTATCACCATAACACATCATGGCGCATATACACGTATTTAAGCGTTATACCATATTGACAAATTTGACCTTGGGTGCTATCTTAAAATCATAAACAAGCCCTAGGTGCTAGGCATCCCACTGATACGGGAGCTGCCGATACCTAGGGCTTTACTCGTTTTTGGAGGTAATATATGAAAACTGCTATTTTAGTCGATGGGGGATTCTACAGAAAGCGGGCCTCTTATTTATGGGGTAAAAAAGAGCCTGACAGAAGAGCAAGTGAACTCATCGCATATTGCAACGCTCACCTGAAACACGAACAACGATTCGAGCCCTCGAGAACTCTATACCGTATTTTTTACTATGACTGTCCACCGTTGGATAAAACCATTTATCATCCGTTGCTACAGAGAGGAATTGACTTTCGCCATTCCGAAACTTTTGGTTGGACAAACAGTTTCTTTGATGAATTAAAAATGCAACGCAAAGTGGCGTTGCGGCTTGGTGAACTATCGGAAGAAAATGCGAGCTATAGGCTTAATGATGAAAAGCTTAAAAATCTACTAACCGGCAAAATCGGCATAGCGGATCTTACCGAGAATGATTTCCAAGTGAACTTTCAGCAAAAAGGCGTTGATATGAAAATCGGTTTAGATATTGCGTCGCTGTCTTACAAGCGTCAAGTTGATCAGATTATTTTGATTGCGGGAGACAGCGACTTTGTACCCGCTTCCAAATTGGCGCGTCGAGAAGGGATTGATTTTATTCTTGATCCAATGCAGGCGAATATCAAAGATAGCTTATTTGAACATATTGACGGTCTGCATTCTCCCTGGGGAAAGAGTAGTAAAAACTCTGATCGAACAACCCTGGACAAGCCCAGGGAAAATAGCGTTTCATAATGGCTACCAGAAGATATTTGAGGTCGGAAAGGTTCCCGACGCACCCGCAATGGTACCTGAGATGATGGATACGCCGCCCATCCACTTATCTTCTATCGGTTTGAGCTGGTAGCCTATGCTACTGGCTCTTTTTTGCATATAAAAATACCTCGGGGCACTGGCATACCCCGAGGGAAGCATGAAAGACAAGGGATCATGCACCCGCAACTCAATTATAGCATTGATCCCGGAAGGGAGAAAGCATGTGGAGTCAGAAATTAAAATCGGGAAGCATCTGTTACTTCGAACGGTACAAGGACCCGCTGACAGGGAAGACAAAGACAGTTACAGTGACGTTGAAACCGACCGGACGGAAGTCTGATGCAAGAGTGGCCGAGGATGTCCTTCGGGAGAAATTACAAAAAATTATGGCATCCGGAGACCCGGTTATCAACAGCATCACATTTAAGGATCTGTGTGAAAAGTATGTGGAGTATCAGCATAAGGAATTGAAGCTGCAGAGCGCAGAAGCCACGAGGAGACGTGTTTCTACTCTTATTCGATTAATTGGCCACGATACCATTGCAAGCCATCTGAGCGCGCCTGTAGTGGCTGACAGGCTGTATACCGGAGATGATATTACGTTTAATGAGAGGCTTACTCGTTATAAGGCTCTCATGCGCTGGGCTTATCGTGCCGGCTATGTGGATGATGTGGCCTATCTGGACCGGATCCAGAAGAAGCGCGTGCCATCTACCCGCGTTCGGGATGCGGAAAAATATCTGGAGCACAACGAGATAGACAGGCTGTTGTCAGGCATGAAAATCGAACGCTGGAAGCTCTTCACGGAATTTTTGATTCTTTCCGGCCTGCGGATCGGCGAAGCTATCGCCCTGAATGATTCGGACGTGGATCTGAATACCAGGGAAATATCTGTTACCAAAACCTTTTCCAGGGAAATTCGGCAGATCAGCACGACAAAAACCGAAATGTCGGAACGGACCGTGTTTATTCAGGACGAGCTTTTGGACGTATGCCGGCGAATCAAAAAATTCGAGAGGGAACGGCAGCTGATGTATGTATATCGGACAGATCTATTCGTATCCGACGATTACGGAAAATACGTCAATTATGATGCGTATGCAAAGTATTTTCGGGAAAACACGGAACATCTTCTTGGACGGAGGCTCACGCCCCACAGCTTGCGACATACGCATACCGCTCTTCTGGCAGAGGCAGGGGTTCCGCTCGAAACGATCAGCCGCAGACTTGGCCACGCAAACAGCGGCGTGACCCGCGATGTATACATGCATGTGACAAACCGGATGAGAAATAGTGATGCCGAAAAGCTGAAATCCGTGAAAATGCTAGATATTTGCTAGATGAAAAGAAAAAAGATCCCCGGGAACCCTTATAAATAAAGGGATTCCGGGGATTACTATACTGCCGGTGGTGGGACTCGAACCCACACGCCATTGCTGACAACAGATTTTGAGTCTGTCTCGTCTACCGATTCCGACACACCGGCGTTTGTCAGAAAATAAAACAGAGTGCCTTTTTCGGGCACTCTGTTAGTGTAGCATATCGGGTATTTAAAATCAATGCAAAGTTCACAGCTCGTCGCTCGTCGCTCGTCGCTGACACACAATGCCCGCCTGCGGGGCATGACGGTTTACTTCTCTCCGAACATTTTACGGTATTCCAGGGTGAAATCGAGAGTTGCAAAATAATCCTTTGGCGTTTCAGGACGACGAATCATCTCGTAGCTGCCATCAGCCTTCAGAAGGATTTCCGCAGACCAGAGCTTTCCGTTGTAGTTGTATCCCATGGAGAAACCATGTGCTCCTGTGTCGTGTATATACAGAATGTCGCCCTTCTTGATTTCCGGGAGCATGCGGTCGATTGCAAATTTGTCGTTATTCTCGCAGAGCGAACCCACGATATCGTATTTGTGATCGCATTCCGCGTTTTCCTTGCCCATCACTGTGATGTGATGGTACGCGCCGTACATGGCAGGGCGCATCAGGTTGACCGCGCAGGCGTCCACACCGATATATTCCTTGTAGATGTGTTTTTCGTGAATCGCGCGGGTGACAAGGGCTCCATAGGGGCCCATCATGAAACGACCCATTTCGGTGAAGATCTTGACATCGCCCATTCCTGCCGGGACGAGGATCTTGTCGTAGACTTTGTGCACACCTTCGCCGATGACATGGATGTCGTTCGGCTCTTCCCATGGCTTGTAAGGGATGCCGACACCGCCGGACAGATTAATGAATCCGATGTGCGCGCCGGTTACGTTCTGAAGTTTTACGGCGAGATTGAACAGGACTTCGGCAAGCTTCGG
Source organism: Bilifractor sp. LCP21S3_A7 (assembly GCF_052118825.1). Classification (NCBI taxonomy): domain Bacteria; kingdom Bacillati; phylum Bacillota; class Clostridia; order Lachnospirales; family Lachnospiraceae; genus Bilifractor; species Bilifractor sp. LCP21S3_A7. Next base: position 207,953 of record NZ_JBQKGL010000005.1, read on the forward strand.
ATAATACTCGTTTGTGACTGTATTGCTTGCGAGAAAAGCATGGATGCCGAATTCCTCGACGCCCTTCTCCTTCAGAATACGGAATGCCTGAAAGAGCTGGTCTGTCGTCATACCATACTTGGAATCCCCGGGATTGTCCATGATTCCATTGGAAAGCTCGAACAGCCCGCCGGGATTGTAGCGGCAGCAGATACGTTTCGGGACATATCCCAGTGCTTCCTCGATATCCGCAATGCTGGTGAAGTCGTCCAGGTTGATGATGGCATGGATGTCATTCGCCTTCTTGTATTCCGTAAGCGGAGTGTCGTTTGAGGAGAACATGATATGGTCTCCGTCAAACCCCATTGCCTCGGAAAGCATCAGTTCGGTCATAGAGGAACAGTCGCAGCCACAGTCGTACTCTTTCAAAATTTTGATGAGTGCGGGTGTCGGGGTTGCTTTAACGGCAAAATATTCTCGGAAGCCGGGATTCCAGGCAAATGCTTCCTTCACCGCCTGTGCGTTTTTACGGATTCCTTTTTCGTCGTAAATATGAAAAGGAGTCGGTACATCGCGAATGATCTCTTCAAGTTTCTCCTTTGTGACAAAAGGCGTTTTCTTCATGGGTAGATCTCCTTATAATGACTCCGGCAAACAGATCGGAGGTGAACTTATACAGTATGCGGAGCCCCATTCACGGGACACCGGGTTTCCTGTACCATTAAAACATACTCTGATTAAAATGTAAAACACTTTGTGACTTTACAAAGCTAAAATATACTGTATAAGCTCTTCGAAAACGCATACAGAATCGTCACGCGCGAAGCACGGAGCAATCCGTAGCTTATACAGTATGTGGCACGACTTATATAAGGGTTTATTGGATATGCTTATGATTATAAAGGTGATCCTGACAGTATTCGTAGTTTCCGTTGCATTTGGAACAGAACCGGAATTCGAGATTCGGGTCATCGAGTTCTGTTCGTCCGCACACGGCACAGCGGTGAATCGGCCGTCGGCCGCTGTTCGGATTGCCCTGGCCGGCGCCGAAGGTGCTGCGGTCAATTTTATCTCCTCTGTTTGCGCTGTTTCCGTAAGGGGAGCTGTTCTGCCCGCTATTGTAGGGAGAACTGTTCCGGCCGGTGTTGTAGCCGTTCATGTAGCGGCGGAAATTTCTCCGCGTCTGCCGCTGGCTTCTGCTCATCCCCTGCGTGCCATGTGTGAGGAAGAAGAAAATAATCGTGCCGGCGAGTGAGCAGACAATCATGATGATCCTCGGAAGACGCATTGACGCGGGGGAACTGATGACGTCATAGATCAGATAAATGATGTCGACGATGGCCAGGTATTTGATCCGGATCGGTATGATGAACATAAACAGCATTTTCTGATCGGGAAAGGTCAGAGCGAATCCGAGGAAGATGGACAGACTGACATAGTACGTGGAGAACATCATTCCATAATCCACACCGGTGATGGCGTACAGGACGAATGCGCCGATGACGGTCATGATCAGGCCGAAGAAAATGTATACGTCATAGAGAAAATCGCCCCAGGTCCGCTCCAGGAGTGTTCCGAGCTGATAGTAACAGATCAGCATGATGATGGTCCAGATATTCAGAGATGACGGGGGAATCAGCCACCAGGATACGAGACGCCACACCTGTCCCTTCAGAATAAGAGATGGTGAAAGCGTCAGATAGTTAAAGACCGTTCCATATTCCGGATTCATGAGTGCCATGAAGTAGAGGATATATCCTGCTACATAGGTCATAATGATGTAAATGGTCAGATGATGGATTGCATACTTTCCGATTTTCCGTTCCAGTTTGTGTAAAAAATCCATGGATCCTGTCCTTTCTTTCCCGTATTAAGACGGATGTCAGGTGAAACAGAATATCCTGTCATCCGGTGATACGATATAGCCGGCTCTCTTGTTAATTTCTACAATTATAAGGGGCAGCCGAAGGGTTGTCAACGTCGCACAATGCCGCAGCCCTGGCGTCGTACAATGCCTCAGCCCTGGCGTTGGCTGTCTGCAATATTTGACGCATCTTTCTCGTATTCTTCGTTGATAACAATTTAACAAAATGACATAATATGGAATTGTAATCCCGGTTGGATGAAGGCGGATATTAGGACTTTTCAGGCCGGGGTTAGGACAGAACATCGGAATCACAAAGGATTCCGGAACGGTCTCAGAGAATTATGCAAGACAGATTCCATAAAGGAGGATACTATGGCTAGATTACGTTTAATGAGAGCACCGCTAAAGTATGTTCAGGGAAAGGATTCGCTGCTTCATTTCTGTGAGCAGCTGCAGGATCTCGGATCAAAATGGCTTTTTATCTGTTCACACAGCGGATATAAGAATTGCCATGATAAAATCGAGAAGAGTTTTGAGGGAACAGATAACGTCCGTCATTATGAAGTATTCAGCGGTATCTCCAGTATCGGCGAGATTGAAAAGATGCGGAAGATTGTCCGTGAGGAAGGCATCGATACGGTAGTAGGTGTAGGCGGAGGATCGGCGATTGATACCGCCAAGGCAACCGCATATTATGAGAAGATCCATGACGTCTCCTGCCCCACTGTCTGCGCGACAGATGCTCCCTGCACAGGACTTTCAGTTATTTACAACGATGATCACTCGTTTAACAGCTATCTCTTCTATCCGAAAAACCCGGATGCTGTAATAGTGGACAGCGCAGTTATCGCAAACGCGCCGACCCGTTTTCTGATTGCGGGCATTGGTGATGCGCTCGGAACATATTTCGAGGGAAGAGCCTGCGTTCGTACCGATGCGCCGAGCCTTGAAAATGGTGGAATCACCCGTTCTGCCATGGCGCTCTGTGAGCTTTGCTACAAGACACTGCGTGACTACAGCGCAGCAGCAATTCGCGCGTGTGAGAATCATGTGGTAACACCCGCACTGGATGCGATCATTGAGGCAAATACCTATCTCTCAGGAGTTGGTGCGGACAATGCCGGGCTGGCAGCTGCGCATTCCTTCTACAATGGGTACACCGGTCTCGAGAACCATCCGGCGCAGCATGGATTATGTGTTGCATTCGGTACGCTGGTTCAGCTGCAGCTTGAGGGCGCTCCCCGTGAAGAGTTCGATGAAGTGCAGAACTTCTGCCGTGAGACGGGGCTTCCGGTTACGCTTGCAGAGCTCGGTGTAACTACTGATGAACAGGTCAGAAAGATTGCAGAGCTGGCTTGCGTTGAAGGGGAATCCATTCACAACATGGTTGCGGATGTTACGGCGGAGCAGCTGTATGACGCAATCCTGGCTGCAGATGCACTTGGAAAAGAACTGCAATAAGGAATAAAGCGGTTCGTTTCCGGTTCGTGTGTGAAGCGGTGAAGGAGGTGCGGGGGATTGAAAGGACAGCTCCCCTGTGCTAAAGTGATTTATATTGGAGGCGGATGGACTGTTTCGCGGCCATCCGCCTCATATTTTTACCATTCAGTCAGGAGAAAAAAGCATGGCGGGATCAACTTTTGGAACAATCTTTCGCGTCACTACCTGGGGAGAGTCGCACGGCAAGGGAGTCGGCGTTGTCGTGGACGGATGTCCGGCGGGGCTTCCTCTTAAAGAGGAGGATATACAGCCCTTTATGGACCGGAGGAAACCCGGCCAGAGCCGGTATACAACGAAGCGTGCGGAATCCGACAAAATTGAAATTTTATCCGGCACTTTTGAGGGGATGACCACAGGAACGCCGATTTCGATGATGGTACATAACACCGATCAACACTCGGGGGATTACAGCAGCATCATGGATAAATACCGCCCCGGACATGCGGATTACGGATTTGACAGCAAGTATGGCATACGGGACTACAGGGGCGGCGGGCGGTCCTCAGGCCGGGAAACCATCGGAAGGGTTGCCGCGGGAGCAATCGCTTCTCTTCTGCTCAAACAGCTGGGAATCACGATCACTACCTATGTCAGACAAATCGGGCCGATACCGATCCGGAGTTTTGATGAGAAGGAGATCATGAACAACAAGCTGTATATGCCGGATGCTTCCGCGGCCGCAATGGCTTCCGCATACCTGGAAAAATGTATGTCGGAGAAGAATTCGTCCGGTGCGATGATAGAATGCGTTGTGAAGGGAATGCCGGCGGGAGTCGGGGAACCGGTCTTTGACAAGCTGGATGCGGATCTGGCGAAGGCGATCATGTCGATCGGAACGATAAAGGGAGTGGAAATCGGCGACGGCTTTGGTGTTGTAGAGGCAACCGGTGCGGAGAACAATGATGACTTTACCATCGATGAGAACGGCAGAATCACGAAACAGACCAATCATGCCGGCGGAATCCTGGGAGGCATCAGCGACGGATCGGATATTGTGATCCGATGCGCGAGCAAACCCACTCCGTCTATCGCAAGGCCGCAGCAGACGGTCAGCCGGGACGGGAAAAAGGTTGAGATTGAGATACACGGCAGACATGATCCGATTGTGGCACCGAGAGCGGTTGTGGTTGTCGAAGCGATGACGGCCATTACGATTGCGGACAAGCTTCTTGTTGGAATGAGTAGCCGGATGGAAAATGTGCGCCGGATATGGATGCCTGAGCGCTGAGAAAATTTCCCTGGTTTTTAGCCGTGTTCTCGTTCTCGCGTTATTTCCACGGTACCATGTTCGTTCATATCTGTCGCCGCCACAAATGTTCTTGCCCACTGGTGAGCAGGCAGGTCATGTGCCAGGAACAGCGTGGCTGGAATTATTTGGCAGATATAGCAGAACCCCGGCTGGTTTCCAGCCGGGGTTCTGCTATACAATATATGATTGCCGTGTCCCCTCTTCTCTGGGACGGCATGTGACGGCTGCGAAAGCTGAAAAGCAACTCTGGCAGCTGTCTTCATACATATTCATACATATTGTAACGCCCCGTCTGCGGGGCATGATGGTTTACTGAGCGCTCTTTGCAAGCTCGGCGAGCTTGGTGAAGCCTTCCTTATCGGTAACCGCCATGTCAGCCAGTACCTTGCGGTTCAGATCTACGCCTGATTTCTTCAGTCCGTACATGAACTTGCTGTAGGAAAGTCCGTTCAGTCTTGCTGCGGCATTGATACGCGCGATCCACAGCTGACGGAACTGACGCTTTCTCTGCTTGCGTCCCGCATAGGAAGAGGTCAGTGCGCGCATAACGGACTGCTTTGCGACACGATACTGTTTGCTTCTGGCTCCTCTGTAGCCCTTAGCCAGCTTTAATACTCTGTTATGTTTTTTCTTAGCGTTTAAACCGCCTTTAATTCTTGCCATTTTCGATTATCCTCCTTAACCAAATGAACCAAAATGAATCAGATTCGATGAAATCTGTCGTATATCGGCAGAATGCACTGTCTGCCTCTCGTCTGCCCTCCGAAACTTTAGATCTCGGAAAATTTCTGCGATGGAAACCCCATTACATGTAAGGCAGGCATCTCTTCATCTGACGAACGTTTGTCGCATCCAGAACGGCTGCTTTTCTCAGATTTCTTTTTCTCTTTGTGGTCTTCTTGGTCAGGATGTGGCTCTTGTAAGCCTTATGTCTTACAATCTTTCCGGTTCCTGTAACTTCAAAACGTTTTGCCGCTGCACGGCGTGTTTTCATCTTTGGCATTTTTAAAATCCTCCTTGTGTGTTATTTCCTTTTCTGTCCCAGCACGATGCTCATGTTGCGGCCTTCGATCTTGGCCGGCTTCTCGAGAACAGCAATATCCTCCACCTGTTTTGCAAAGTTGTCCAGAACAGGTCTGCTTGCGTTCATGTGAGCCATCTCACGGCCTCTGAAACGGATGGTGACCTTTACCTTGTCGCCTTTTGTAAGGAACTTGCGGGCTGCACCAACCTTGGTGTTCAGATCGTTTGCGTCGATATTCGGGGACATACGAATCTCCTTGATATCTACGATATGCTGTTTTTTGCGGGCTTCCTTCTCGCGGCGTGCCTGCTCATAACGGTATTTGCCGTAATCTACAATCTTACATACCGGCGGCTTTGCCATTGGGGCTACCTTTACCAGATCCAGTCCTGCGTCCTGAGCTTTCTGAAAAGCCTCTCTAGAGGACATGATGCCTAACTGCTCCCCGTTTTCACCGATCAGACGAACCTCGCGGTCGCGGATCTGCTCGTTGATCATCGCTTCGTTATTAATTTCCTTACCCTCCTTCATGAGATCCTACCGTTCAACTCCGGAAAAGAAAAAAGTGAATAACCAGACGGCTATCCACTCTATACGCTGAGAAAAACATTGGACTGCTCACAATCCTGCTTTCTCGTACGATATAAACCTGAGACACGCCTCCGTGATCAGGTGAGAGTGGAAGCTCTTCTTTCTTTTCAACTTCACTAACATACCATGATCATGAGGCGCTGTCAATATTTATTTGCAGAATTCTTCAAAGCTATTTATTTTCATGACGGTTTCCTGTCCATGCAGCATGTATGAATGCCGGGCCTTTGAAACCGGCTGTCATCGGTAACACAGTCGATGGGTATCTGTTACTGTGCCTCGGAGGCAGACGCGACCGCGTTGCTGTCAGCGCTTTCTGCGGAGGTCTGTGACTTCAGGTAGCCGAGACTGTTCAGCTTGTCGTAAATCGCCTGCGCGATCTCCTGGTGACCGGCGTCATCAAAGGCAGGCTGATCAAGGATGTCTGAGGTGAGCGCAAGGTAATGATCGCCGAAAGCGTCCGTCATGGCCTGATCGTAGGAGGCAGTGTCAACTTCGTTGTACGGATACATGCCGACAACGACGTAGTCGTTTTTCTGTGTGTACGTATCAAGGATCTTCTGAATCTGCTCGGCAAGCTCGTTCGGATCATTGTTCCATCCGCCGTAATAACCCATGCAGATCACCGGAATGGCGTCAAGATCATCGCGGTCCTTCTTATACTGGCTGAGATCATCGCGCACGATGTATTCGGTCGCGTCCAGTTCCGCTCCATTCGCGTTGTTCTGATGCGCGGTGATGTAGGTATTGATGTCATTGTCGCTTACGCCGGCAAGTGCCATCTGTGAAAGGGTTCCGGAGTTGTCCCAGGTGTTGTTTTCTACCGTGTAATTGGTGTAACCGTTCTTCTCAAGCAGCTGTGACAGATAATCCGGATAGCTGGTATCTGTGGAGCCGTCTTCATCCAGAATATCTCCGCGGATACTGATCATGGTCTTTGCCGCAGGCGTCGGTGTCGGCGTCGCGGTTGCTTTCGCGACGACACTAGATCCCGTGCTGGATGACGATACGGAGGATTCTCTGACCGATTCAGCCGGAGCCACAGAGGAATCCGATTTCACGGCTTCTGCCGAGGCATCTGCCTGTGACGCGCGATACGTGGCTGTCTCCTGCTGGACCCGTACGATCCGGAATCCGATGTACCCGGCTACGCCGATTGTGAGCAGAAGGCTGATTACAAATAATACGAAACGTCCCTTTTTACCCAATTTTTTCACACTCCCTTATTAAATTCTGAAACGGATATCGGTTCCGCGCTATTTAAGGCGCAGAAGAACAAGCCTATGATAACACAATCATTCCGGATTTTTCAATATATACCCGTCAGGAAAGCGCATATCCAGAGAGCGCCAGAAGGTCTCGACCTTTTCTCCGGCGGTCTTTAGTGTAACTCTCTGCACATCGCTCCATTCACGCGGAAAAAGCCTGCGGTACTCTTCCGTGAGAAAGCGGTCATCGAGAAGCGCAATGATCCCGCAGTCGCGTGTGGTCCGGATCACGCGCCCGGCAGCCTGGAGGACCTTGTTCATTCCGGGATACCGGTAAGCAATATCAAAGCCGTTTTCCTTCTGCGTGCCGTCATGCTTCCGGTCATAATATTGCCGGAGCAGCTCTTTCTCTGTTCCGATCTGAGGAAGCCCGGTTCCGACAATTATCACCCCGATCAGCTGCTCTCCTGCGAGGTCAATTCCTTCCGAGAAGATTCCGCCCAGAACGCAGAACCCGAGCAGTGTTCCGCTACGCTGTTCCGTGAATTTTCTCAGAAATTCCTCGCGCTCCTGTTCGGACATCTGCGGGGTCTGGCTGACACAGGAGACAACGTTTCCATCTGCGCCGGAATTGGTTTTGTCCGTTTCGTCACAACCGGTCGAAACAGGTTCGCCGCCGATGTCCGCAAATGCTGTCATATAGATCTCGCGGACATCGTTCATCATTTGATAGGATGGGAAAAAGATCATATAATTGCCGGCCCTTTTTTCGGTGATGATCCGGATGTAGGAGGCGATGCGGACATACTCATCGTGACCTCTTCGCCGGTACCGGCTGCTGACATCGGACCCTGCGAGGATCAGGCGCTTTCGGCGGTCAAAGGGGGAGGGTATATATACGGCATAGGTGTCATCTCTTGTGGTCAGAAGATTGCGGTAATAATTGACCGGGATCATCGTCGCAGAAAAAAAGACAGCAGAGCGGCCTTTGTCCAGGCAGCGCTGCAGGTTTGAAGCCGGATTCACGCACAGGAGCTTCATATGCAGATCCTTCGGGGCAGTGACCTCGTCATAGATCAGATAATTTTCATCTGCCAGATCCGCGATATTGAGAAAGGTGTATATCTGAAAATAAAATTCCAGAGTATCCTTTCTTGGGCCGTCTTCGCGAAGATCCTCCAGGAGGTCCTCGAGTCTTCCGCTCAGATTCATCAGCTGATTGAGAAAATCCCCCGGAAGGGAGAGAATCTCCAGATTTTCACAGGATTTTTGATATTTGAGAAGTGTTCTGATACAGGCGGACAGGCTGCGGACAGACTGCTTCAGCTTTAACGGGAGATCCTCGGAGACGCCCTTCCCGGCGGGCATTGAGGGAAGGGTATCCGCGAAATCCTTCAATTTCTTTCGCATTCCCCGGAAATCGCTCAGAAAAAGACCGGCGCTGAACATTTCTCTTCCGCGTTCTACCAGGTTGTGAGCTTCATCAATCAGAAACAGATATTCGCCTCTCCGGCTTCCGTCGCCAAAGAAGCGTTTCAGTCTGGCATTGGGATCAAAGACGTAGTTGTAGTCACAGATCACAGCATCTGCAAAAAGCGCCAGATCCAGCTGAAATTCGTGTGGACAGACCGACCATTTTTCTGCCTGCTTCTCTATGTCGGAGCGGCTGTATTCCGTTTCCCTGGTCAGCATCTCAAAAATCGCGTCATTGACGCGGTCAAAGTGTCCTCTGGCGCGGGTACAGATCTCGGGTCTGCAGTCCGGCTCGTCAAGGACACAGATTTTTTCCTTCGCCGTAAGCGTCAGGGATTTGATGCGGAGACCACCGGCCTTCAGCCGCGAAAATGCATCTTCTGCGACAGTCCGGGTGATGGTCTTGGCTGTCAGATAGAAGATTTTGTCGGCGAGATGCTCTCCCAGCGCATGGACCGCGGGAAAAACCGAGGAAATGGTTTTGCCGATCCCAGTTGGGGCCTGAACAAAGAGTTCCTTCTTGCGGAGAATGGTGCGGTAGATATCTACAGCAAGCTCACGCTGGCCAGGGCGGTATGTGTAAGGAAATTCCAGACCGTGGATGGAACCATTCCGTTCCCTTTCCCATGAGACCTGAAAATCTGCCCATCTGTAATATCGTGAGAGAAGATCCTGAAACCAGTCCGCAAGATCCTGGATGGTGTATGCAAAAAGAAACTGCCGGAGTTTGTCTGTTTCCAGCCGAACATAAGACATGCACACGTAGAGAACAGGCTGGCCGGAGATATCGCGGGACTCTGGAAATAATTCCGGGTGATGAAGTGCATACAGGAAGGCATAGCATTTTGCCTGTGCCAGGTGTACCGGCACAGGCTGGTTCAGATGTGCGGGATCCTGCGAGATCCCCTTGATTTCTTCAACGATGGTGATCGCTTTGGCACCAGTTCTGGGCTTGCGCCTGTGTCGGGGAGCGGCCGTCTGGGCCGTCTGGACAGTGCCACCTTGCGTTGTCTCCGTCCCGATCTCCCTGCTTTGCGCTGTGTCAGCCGAAATGCTGCCGTTTTGCGGTGCCCCGGATGCCTGAACTGTCGTATCGCTTTCTTTGCCGCAGAACTCAGCTCCTGAGAAATCTGCCCATCCGGAACCGTGATAGATACCATCCGCGCGGCCCTCCACGATGAGTGTGAATTTTTCGTACTCCTTCTCATAGGACAGAGGGACCTCCGCCTGATAACCGGCTCGGCGCTGCTTCTGCAGTCTGCGGTGAATCCTGCTTCCCTCCTGCATGGCCTCACGGTCAGCAAATCCCTCCCGCGCACCCTGAAGGTCTCCGCTTCGCAGAAGAAATTCCACGAGATTACGCACGGAAATCCGAAGAACTTTTTTCTCCGGGACATTTTTCTCTTTCTGTTCGGTTGTGCTGTTTTCCCTGCTTTTCTGTTTCATCTGCCGCGGATTCCATTCACAAACTTCAGCAATTCTGTTCAAAGACGGGTTTCATTACTCATCGTTTAAGGGTACGCCCAGAAACTTGCGCTTGACCCGGGATGTTTCGCAGTCAATTTTCGTTTCTCATGATTTACGCGAACAGTGAGCCGCAGCCGAATGCGAAGTATTCGTGTGCGGCGAGCGTCGCGATAGCGAGATAAAACTCGCGTAGCGTGTTTTATCTCGTTTAAGGTACGTCCGGTTAAGGTACGTATGGAAGGCTCCTGCTCAGGCCTTCTTCCCTGCGCTGCGCAGAGCAACGGCAGCTTCATCGATGCTGGTATTGTTCACAGCGGCAAAATCGCCTGCGTCTGATGCCTTTGCGTATTCCGGGTTCATCGGTATCTTTCCGAGAACCGGTACGCCGAGCTCCTTAGCAATTTCATCGATGTGGCTTTCGCCGAACGGGTAGATCTTTTCTCCGCAGTGCGGGCAGTTCATATAGCTGTAGTTCTCGACAATACCCAGAACCGGTATGTTCATCATTTTGGCCATGTTGTATGCCTTTGTGACAATCATACGCACGAGGTCCTGGGGAGAGGTCACGATGATGACGCCGTCAACGGGAAGTGACTGGAATACGGTGAGCGGCACATCGCCGGTCCCCGGAGGCATATCCACGAACAGGTAGTCGAGCTGGCCCCAGATCACATCGGTATAGAATTGTTTTACAACTCCCGCGATGACCGGACCTCTCCAGATCACCGGATCCTCCTCATTGGGAAGAAGAAGGTTTGTGGACATGATTTCGATGCCGTTCGCGGCCATCTTCGGATAGATGCCGTTGCCGTCTGATTCGGCACTTCCCTTGATTCCGTACATTTTCGGGATGGAAGGGCCGGTGATGTCTGCGTCGAGAATGCCTGTGCTGAAGCCCTGCAGCGTCATCGCGTTTGCGAGGGATGCGGTCACCATAGATTTCCCGACACCGCCCTTCCCGCTGACTATGCCGATGATGTGGTCGATGTTGGAAAATGCGTTTTCCTCAATGTGGAAATCCGGCTTCTGCTCATCCCCGGAGGGCCGGGCGGATTCTGTGGATTTTACGTTTTCTTCTGCCATACTAATCTCCTTTTTTAATATTGTTTCGGTTACTATCGGGACTCCGATGCAGCTATTATATACCATGATACGCGAACGACAAAGCACACAGGTTACGGATTACTGTGCGATATGTGAACCGCAAAATCAAGCGGGCTGCGGATTGCTTTGCACCACACATTCCCGCAGTGCTGTCGGTTTTCAGATTTCCGTAAAAGCTGTAGTATCTATCACAATTACGCATCCATTGCTTACAGCATGCTGTCGGTTTTCAGATCTCCGTAAAGCTGTAGCGCTGCCGTATACCGGAGGTGACGATGTCAAAGATGATGGTGCCGTCTTCCTGCACGGTTTTTTCATAGGTAAAGACCTTGTCCTTAAATTTATTGCGTATGAATTCCTCCGGGTCGTCGGTCCTCACTTCATCGATGAAAACATCCCTCATCTGGTTGTTCGGGCATTTATTGAAAATTTCCCAAACGGTCTCATACTCTTTCATAAATTATATCCTTTCGACTGTTGTGGGCGGAAACCCACCTGCCCCTGGGCGGTGGGAGGAGCCTTGTAAATTCGTAGCCATTAACCCTGGCTCTTGATTTGCTTAACATCGCTGCTGTCGTATAGAGGGGATACAGGTAATCCGCGAAAACCCGGTCGGTCCTGGTCTGCGCGGCATCCGGCTGTGTCCGTTTCGTTGTGTTTTTGTATAATAATCAGCTGACAATCAGGTCACACATCCTTCAGAATCTGCCATGCGTCGATCAGCCGTGGTAAGGACCACGCGGCATTTGCCGGGCTTGTAGAGGGCATTTTCACGGCTTCCCTTCCTGTCTTCGGGTAAATATATTTCATATACAGGTTATAGGAAGTGGTCCCGTTGCAGAAGATTCTGCGGATTGGTGCAGCCTTCAGGATGCGGTCGAGATCATTCGGCACAACATCACGGATGCTGCTGTCGCTGGACCCGGTAATTGTGCAGGATTGAATCGTGTCCCACATGGCGATGTGATTTTTCCGGAGAAACTCCTTTTTTTCTTCTATGGTTGTCAAAGGATCTGAGCCGAAGATAGCGGCAATGACCATCCAGTAGCGGTTTCTGGGATGGCCGTAGAAAAAACCGGCTTCCCGGGACTTTACGGACGGAAAACTCCCGAGAACCAGCACGGTGGATTTTTCGTCAAAAAATGGCGGGATCGGATGCACCTGCATCTGCGGCTGCTGCCGTCTGGTCTGCGGCTTCTGTTTTCCGGTCTGCATTTCCTTCCGAGGATTTACAGAATGGCCGGATTTTTCTGCACTCATGAGACTTCTCCTGTCTTGCCGTCTGCCTGTTCGGCCGGTACACCGGCTGTCGATTTGTTATCTTCTCTGTCTCTCGCGAGCATCTTCTGAAAGTCCTCCTCGGTCTCGCCTTCGATGCCCTCCTCATCAAAGGCGGTCACGACGTAGAAGCCGCGCGGGGTATCGCGGATGTCAACGACTCTTCCGCTTCTGGAATGAATCCGCTCATAGGGAGCATAGTTTCTGCTCATCGCGATCGCCGGGATGATTGTGTAGTAATACGAGGATGGAAGCTGACTCTCGGTGATGGTTACTTCATCTCCAACCCGGACGAGATTTTCCCGCTCCATTTTAAATTCTGAATAACGCATGTGTATGACCTTCCCTGAATAAGTCCTGTTTCAAAGAAATCCAGTTTCCTGCACGGACAGACTCCCGGAATTACGGGGGAACGAGATAAAACACGCTGCGCGAGTTTTATCTCGCTATCGCGACGCTCGCTGCACACGAATACTTCGCATTCGGCTGCGGCTCACTGTTCACGTAAACGAGATAAAACACGCTGCGCGAGTTTTATCTCGCTATCGCGACGCTCGCCGCACACGAATACTTCGCATTCGGCTGCGGCTCACTGTTCGCGTAAATACAGAACGTCTCCCGGAACTGCGCAGATGTTCCGGGAGACGTTTTTCAGAGAATCCGGAAACAGTCCCGGATATCAGTGATGGAAGAGGCGGATTCCGGTGAATGCCATCACCATATTGTACTTGTCGCAGCACTCGATGACAGCGTCGTCGCGGATGGAACCGCCGGGCTCGGCGATGTACTGAACACCGGATTTCTTCGCTCTCTCGATGTTGTCGGAGAACGGGAAGAAGGCGTCCGAACCGAGGGTTACGCCCTCCATTTTGTCAAGCCATGCTCTCTTCTCTTCTGCGGTGAATACCGGCGGCTTCTCTGTGAATACCTTCTGCCACTCACCGTCCCGGAGTACGTCCATGTATTCGTCGCCGATATAGACGTCGATGGCATTGTCCCGGTCCGCCCGGCGGATGTCATCTTTGAACGGGAGGCTGAGAACCTGCGGGCTCTGCCGTTTCCACCAGTTGTCCGCCTTCTGACCGGCCAGACGGACGCAATGTACACGGGACTGCTGTCCGGCACCGACGCCGATGGCCTGTCCGTCCTTTACGAAGCATACAGAATTGGACTGTGTGTATTTCAGCGTAATCAGCGAAATCTTCAGATCGCGAAGTGCGGATTCCGGAAGATCCTTGTTCTTTGTCACGATGTTCGAGAGAAGTTCATCGTTGATATCCAGCTCCTGACGGCCCTGCTCAAAGGTGACGCCGAAGATCTGGCGTTTCTCCAGGGGCGCCGGAACGTATTCAGGATCGATCTGAATGACAACATAATTCCCCTTCTTCTTCTGATGAAGAATTTCAAGCGCTTCATTCGTGTAGCCCGGGGCGATGACGCCGTCGGAAACTTCACGCTTGATGACAGAAGCAGTGCTTGCGTCGCAGACATCCGACAGGGAAATGAAATCACCGAAGGATGACATGCGGTCTGCTCCCCTTGCGCGGACATAGGCACAGGCAAGCGGAGAAAGCTCCGGCATATCATCGACAAAGTAGATCTTCTTCAGCGTGTCGGAAAGCGGGAGGCCTACCGCGGCGCCGGCAGGAGATACATGCTTGAAGGAGGCTGCTGCCGGAAGACCGGTGTTCTTCTTCAGATCACGAACGAGCTGGTAGCCGTTGAAGGCATCCATGAAGTTAATGTATCCGGGTCTGCCGGAAATTACCTTGATCGGGAGCTCGCTGCCGTCCTCCATATAGATGCGGGAAGGCTTCTGGTTCGGGTTGCATCCGTATTTTAACTGTAATTCTTTCATCTGCTTCACCTCGTATTAATATTTGAAGATCGTGAATATGTTTCGGAAAACATCAATTCCTGCGGAAACACGTATGCGGCTTTCACGCTGGCTGCATATGCGGTGCTCCGGTTCGTTTTCTGTAGAACGCACACGGTTACTGATTTTTGTTTACAATCCTGGTCTCGAAGCTTCCGCTCTGAATGTCAATGTAGCGCACGAAGAGAGATACCTTATTGTCCTCGTTCAGGCTGCTCCAGATCATGCTGGTCCAGGCATCAATATCGTCCGGGACATCGACAGGCTTCGGCTCGCCCTCAAAGCTTGGAAGCGGATTACCGTCCGTAATATAGGTGGAAATAAAGTGGCCTTCTCCTGCCGGCGCATTCGGATAATCGAAGGTAAATCTCAGACATTGAGCTGGATTTCCGCTGTCGCTTTTCAGAATAGACATCGTGTAGCCAAAGATGCCGTTCTCCACGGTCAGAAGTCCTGAGATCCGCGGGGTGTAGTTCGGTCCGTCAGGCTCAAATTCACGGGAACGAAGGCTCTGCTCGAAGGTAAGTCCCTTTTTCATTCCGTCGAAAATGGTATCGGTCTGGTCACCGTTGGTAACAATGGTGTGCGCCTTGTCGAGCACGCGGACCGGCGCATAGATGATCAGACTCGGGTCCTCCATTTTGGAAGGATCAAATGCCTGAGTACGGATGCCGTCCCCTTCTTTGACAAATACACGGTTACGGCTGTTTGCGCTTCTGCCCATGATAAAATAAGCCGTGGCTGCATATCTTCCGTTGGCTGAACGTCCGATTACAATTCCACGGCCGGGGTAGGCGTTGCTTTTCAATTCGTCTGACAGATTGATCTTCTGCATCAATAGCTTCCTCCTGTGATTCCTGGACACGACATGAATCCGCGGGATTCCGGAGGATAGCCGGGGAGCGTCTGGATAACATGATGTGCCGCCTGCGTCATTTCTGACCACTATATATAGTTTTCAAGAGTCACTTTTTATATTACGTAGCAGAAAGAGAATTGTCAAGCCTTTCCGTATAAGTGCCTGACGCCTTTCCGTATAAGCGCCTGACAGCCCTTCCGTATGAATGCCTGACAGCCTTTTCCGCATTTGTGACACTGACACCTGCGGCACGTCTTCACGATATCAGAGCTCAATCAGTTCTCTCGGGGAATGCGAGAGATCATCAATGCCGTCCTTTTTGATGACAACCAGATCTTCAATCCGCACGCCGCCGAATCCCGGAACATAGATGCCGGGCTCCACGGAAATCACCATGTTCTCCTGGATGACAGAGCTGTCAAGCGGAGAAAAGCGGGGCTCCTCGTGGATGTAGAGGCCGACACCGTGACCCAGTCCGTGTCCGAAATTGTCTCCGTAACCGGCATTCCGGATCACGCTTCTGGCAAGCTCGTCACACTGCTGTCCGGTAAGTCCTGCGTGGATTCCGTTGAGGGCGGCGTTCTGCGCCTCAAGAACCGTTGTATAGATTTCCTTCTGCTTTTCATTTGCCTTTCCGACAACAACGGTACGGGTCATGTCTGAGCAGTAACCTTCGTAGGTGCAGCCGAAGTCCATGGTTACAAAATCTCCGCTTTCGATCTTCTTCGAGGAAGGAACTGCATGTGGCATGGAGGAGTTGATTCCGGATGCCGTGATGGTATTGAAGGAGAAGCCCTGTGCGCCGTGACGCTTCATCTGATACTCCAGCTCTGCCGCGGTTTCCAGTTCAGTGACACCGGGCTTCAGGAACTTCAGAATTTCGGTAAAGGCAGCGTCTCCGATGGATTCTGCGCGGGCAATCAGACGGAGCTCCTCGGGGGTTTTGATTTGTCGGATCAGATCGATGCTTTCATCGAGCGGAAGCCACTGCTGAATTTCCGGGAGAGCGTTCGTGAGACGGCTGAATTCATAGCAGCGCATGAACTTATCCTCATATCCGACAATTTCAGCGCCATCAACCGCCAGCAGCTCGCGCAGAATCTGCGTTCTCTTGTGAGTGCGGTTCTCCTCGATGATGGTGAAGCTGCTCTCCTTTCCTGCCGCTTCGGTATATCTGGAATCGGTGATCACCACCTGCTGTTTCGGAGATATGTAGACCATACCCTCGCCCCCGCGGAATCCGGATATATACATCATATTGTGAGGATCCGTGATGAAAAGAGCCTGTGCTCCGGTTTTCTTGAAAATGTCCTGTATCATTTCTCTGCTCATGTCAGAGCCTCCTTTGGATGAAATACTGTTATAGTTTTCCGTAGATTTCCTGCGGAACATATGCTTCGATGCGGATCCCCTCTGGAAGATATTTTTCTTCCAGAAGTGTTCCGGACTGGCGAATCAGCGCAATTTTTCCGGCATCGCCATAAGAAAAAGTTCTCTCTATGTGAATCTGGTCCTCCCTGATGATTTTTTCCAGAATCTGTCTGAGGAAATCCAGTCCGTCCCCGAACTTAGCGGAGACCGGTATAACATAATCGGCGTGGTGATCATGCATGTGGACGCCGGGAGAGACCATGTCCTGCTTGTTGAAGAGGGTGATGATCTTTTTCCGGTCCGCGTCCAGCTCATGCAGGGTCTGGTAGACGACCTGCATCTGCTGTTCCAGATGCGGACTGGAAGCATCTGCCACATGGATGATGTAGTCGGCAAGAGCGGCCTCCTCCAATGTGCTGTGGAAGGCGTCAATAAGGGTATGCGGGAGCTTTCGGATAAATCCTACCGTATCGGTCAGGAGAATCTGCCCGCCCTCGGGCAGGCTCAGAAGTCTTGTTGTGGGGTCGAGGGTTGCGAACAGCGCGTCTTCCTCCAGAACACCCGCATTCGTGAGGGTATTGAGCAGGGTGGATTTTCCTGCGTTGGTATAGCCTACGATCGCCGCGGTTTTAATATTTGTCTTTTTTCTTCCCTGACGGAGCACCTCCCGATGCTCCTCGACCTTCTTCAGCTCCGCTCTCAGGGCGCTGATTCGTTCCGCGATCAGCCGTCTGTCAATTTCCAGCTTTTTCTCGCCGGGTCCACGGGTTCCGATACCGCCGCCAAGGCGGGAAAGGTAGGAACGCATTCCTACCAGATGCTGCTGACGGTAGCGGAGCTGTGCCAGTTCGACCTGAATTTTTCCTTCGCTTGTCCGGGCTCTTTGGGCAAAAATGTCCAGAATGAGCATTGTGCGGTCGTATACTCTGCAGTTTAATTCCTCTGCCAGGTTGTTCATCTGTGCTGGAGAAAGCTCGTCGTCTGTAATAATGGCGTCTGCCTGAAGCATTTCCAGCATGCCGGCGATTTCCTCGATTTTTCCCTTCCCGATGTAGGTCCCGGGATCCGGGTTCTCCCGGTTCTGGAGAACCATAGTCACCGTTTCGACGCCCGCCGTCTCCGCAAGTGCCTTAAGTTCGTTCAGGGAATCACGGGTCTCTGCCTCATCGCCGGTGTTGACGGCGACCAGGATGACCCGTTCCCTTGTCTCTGCATTGTCAAACATATCTGCTGTCCATCCATCTGTTCATTCAGGCTGCCGTTTAATACCCGGTGCTTCCGTCGTAGTAGCCGGCAGAATCGTAATTGCCATAGGCGCTGGTATCTGTGCCGTAGGCAGTACCATAGTAGACGCCGGTATTATCGTCGTAACCATCGTTGTCCGCATCGACAGTTCCCTGGTATGAACCGGAATCATCGCCGCTGCTCTGACCTTCACCTGCGGAATTGTATGACGCATTGGATTGATCCGTATTGGCGGTATCTGTCGTTTCGGATTGTGTGCTGCCGGATGCTTCGCTCTGTGTATCGCTGACGTCGGACGGGGAGGAAGAACTGCCGGAGGAACTTGTAACGTTCTCGGATGCCGTTGCCTCTGTCTCCATTACGCGGCTCTGCAGGAACAGATTCTCCTGTACAGCTTTCTGGTTCGTCGGATAGGATTTGAGAAAACTTTCCATCTTCGAGGCCGCGGTTTTGAAATCAAGCTTCTTCTCATAGGCGATGATTTCGTTATAGAGCAGCTCTTCCTTGTACTCCGCCTCATCGGTGTCGAGCCCTGCCTGAATCTTCTGAAGTGCATCGTCATAATTGCCTTTCATGATGGCAATCAGAGCCAGGCCGTTGTATCCCAGAGAAACGGAGGTGTCATTGTCAATACAGCTCTGATACAAATCTTCTGCGCTGTCGTAGTCTCCGGTGTCGGAGTAGACTCTTCCGAGCAGCATGACGGCACCGGGGATATTTTTTTCTATGGCTTTCTTGAGATATTTTTCTGCCTTGCCGTAATCCTTGAGTTCATAGCAGATCCGTCCGAGCTGATAGTAATCATCAGATTCGGACGGCTTCTGATTTAAGGCATCCTTTAAAAATGCGGCTCCGTCTGCCTGCCGGTTATTCTGCACATAAATGTCATAGATTTCCAGATAAATCTCATAAGAGTTATCCAGCTCCAATGCCTTCTGAAAATCCTGGCCGGCCTGGCCGAATTTGTTCTCGAGGGCGTAAAGCTTTCCCCGCAGCAGAAAGGCCTGTCCGGCGTGTTCCTCTGACTTGATCAATTCATTGTAAATCGTCATGGCATTGTCGTACTGCTGCTCTTCTGCATAAGCCTGCGCCTGGTAAAAGAGAACATCTTCGCGGAAGGACTTATTCTGACGCGGATATTTTATTGCCGCCAGTGATTTGGAGAAGGCATCCACGGCATTTTCATAGTCTCCGAGATTGAGATAAGCGATGCCCAGCCCGCGGTATCCTTCTGCCTCTCTCCCCTCGGAATCAACAGCCGACTGAAAATTCGTAATAGCAGTGTTGTAATCTTCGGATTTCAGAGCTGACATTCCGCTGGCATAGGCACTGTCAGAGGCGTTCCCGCAGCCCGGAAACAGCAGCGTGGCGCCAAGCAGCAGCACAGGCAATGAAATCCGGGCTTTTCTGAAAGATTTTTCTGATTTTTTATCCTTTATCATGATGTGGTTACCTCTGATTATATGGTCCCCTCCGGGTTGTGCAGGCGCACTCAGATAAGCTTTCCGTAAACACCCCTGCTGCAAAGGTCGGAGAAAGCCTTGCGGACGCTGTCCTTGTCTTCCTGATATGTAACGCCAAACCAGGTGTCGTCTGTGTCCAGAACCTTTACGACAGCCTTGCCCTTGTGAAGCAGCTGATCAATATAGGTTGGAAGAAGGAATTCCTTCTTCAGATCACCATCGGGAATCTGCGCAAGGAATTCACGGAACGCGCTGTCCAGAAGATCGATGAAATCTGCCTGCAGTCCCCACATATTCATGGAAACCATAGAATTGACATCGATGGGAACGTCTCCGTCAGGAGAATGAACCGCAGCGCCACCGGGGGTACGAACGATGTTCTGGGTTTCATTGACACCGATCAGATTCCGGTCGGAGTCAAGGACGCATACTCCGCGGGTAACACCTCCGTTATCGCTGAGGGTGTTGCCAAGACGGAAACCGGCCATGCAGATCTGATGAATGCCGTTCTGTGTCGGATGATCCGCAACGAGATAGTCGTGCAGAAGAGTAAAGGCTTTTTTGCCGTAGTAGTCGTCTGCGTTGATAACCGCAAACGGTGTGTCAATGAGTCCGCGGCAGGCGAGAATTGCCTGGCCGGTACCCCAGGGTTTCGTCCTTCCCGCGGGCTTTGTAAATCCTGACGGAAGATCATCCAGCTCCTGAAAAGCGTATTCGCAGGGAATTTTCTTCTCCATGCGGCTGCCTATGATCTCGCGAAAATCCTTCTCCAGATCCTTCCGGATGATGAATACGACTTTATCAAAACCTGCTTCAATCGCATCATGTATAGAGTAATCCATAATGATTTCCCCGTTCGGACCAAGGGGCTCCAGCTGCTTGATTCCCTTTCCAAAGCGGCTTCCGATTCCGGCCGCCATAACTGCCAGTGTAGTCTTTTTCATACTTGTTCCTCCTATGATTTGTTCTGGTGCTGCATTTATCTGAATGATCTGAAAATCTATGCCGTGCGATACATCGCGCCAGACACAGTATAAGCTGCGGATTGCTCCGTGTCTCGCACTCCCGTAATCCAGCAATCCAAGTATGAGGATTGGGATTGCGCGACTTCGCGCTTTATCGTCATATCTGGTGCCTTCGAAATCGCATCTTACGCACGCTCTGCGTGTGACGATCCTGCCTGCGTTTTCGAAGAGCTGATACAGTACAGCAGTATGACGGTTGTTTATTGCTCCTGTAATTTCGCGAGCTTTGCCGCCTGGTCGGCGGCGATGAGGCTGTCGATCAGATCGTCAAGATTTCCATCCATGATGCTGTCAATTTGATGCAGGGTGAGATGAATCCTGTGGTCTGTCACGCGACCCTGAGGAAAATTATAGGTCCGGATTTTCTCGGATCGATCGCCGGTTCCGATCTGACTTCTGCGCATCTCGGCCTCTTCATCATGCCGTTTCTGCTGTTCGAGGAAGTATAACTTGGCACGGAGAAGAGCCCATGCCTTGGCCTTGTTCTGAAGCTGACTTTTCTCAGTTTGTGAATAAATGACGATTCCGGTAGGCAGATGCGTGAGACGCACGGCGGAGTCTGTCGTGTTGACACACTGTCCGCCATTTCCGGACGCGCGCATGACATCGATACGGACATCCTTGTCCGGAATCTCTATGCTGATGTCATCGGTCACCTCAGGCATGACCGCAACCGTGCAGGTCGATGTATGAATTCTTCCGCCGGATTCGGTTGCAGGCACCCGCTGCACCCGGTGCACACCACTCTCGTATTTCAGACGGGAATAGGCACCCTTTCCGATGATTTTGAAGGTGCATTCCTTGCATCCGCCAAGACCGGTTTCTTCCAGATTGACCAGATCGGTCTTCCATCCCCTGCTGTCTGCGTACTTCATATACATGCGGTAAATTTCCGAAGCAAATAGAGCAGCTTCCTCACCGCCCGCTCCGGCGCGGATCTCAAAGATAACATTTTTCTCGTCGTTCGGATCCTTCGGCAGGAGCAGAAGCTTCAGCTGCTGTTCGAGATCTGATCTCTGACTGCGAGAGCTCTGCAGTTCTTCTTTGAGCATCTCGCGCATTTCCGGATCGTTTTCAGATTCCAGGAGCTCAAGGCTTTCGGAGATTGCGGCCTCATTTTTCTTGTAAGCCGCATAGGTATCCGCAACCGGCTGCAGTTCTGCCTGCTCTCGCATCAGACTTTGCAGACGTGCCGGATCGCCGGCAGTATCCGGGTCGCTGAGACGGTTCAAAACCTCTTCAAGCCGGAGCTGCACATCTTCCAGCTTTTCAAACATAGCTTCCACCTTTCTGTCAGCGGAGGTAACGGCCGCCGGCGACGCGGTCGTTTCCCCCGAGATCTTTCGTGATGCAGATATCATGATATCCGAGGCGTTCAAGAATTCTCCGTATATCCGTTCCCTGATCGTATCCGATTTCAAGAAATAGATATCCTTTCTGTCCCTTTCGGAAATGCCTCCTGGCCTCCTCTGCGATTTTTTCCTCGAAATAGAGCCCGTCTTCATGTCCGTCAAGGGCCTGATATGGCTCGTGGTCCCGCACTTCGGGATCCAGTCCGTCGATGACCCCGGTGGGGATATAAGGCGGATTTGAGAGAATTACGTCATATTCCTCTCCGGCAGGAAGCGCTTCAAAAAGATCTCCGCAATAAAAAACAGCGCGGTCTTCCTGCACGCCCAGAGCTCTTCTGTTTTTTCGAGCGATATCGAGCGCTTCAGGCGAGAGATCGGTGCCGGTTCCCGTCACATTGGGACAGCTTTTCAGGAGGGACAGCAGGATGCATCCGCTGCCGGTGCACATGTCCAGAATGTGCCAGCCGGTCTCCAGAATCCCGGCTGCCTCTTCTACAAGAGTCTCGGTATCCTGCCTCGGGATCAGAACAGCCGGGCTGACGGAAAAACAATTGCCATAGAACCAGGCCTGACCGGTCAGGTACTGGAGCGGGATGCGGCGGCCGCGCTCCGTCAGAAGCCGGGAGTATTCCGCTGCAGCGTCTGCAGGCATGCACTCATCGCCGTGCAGCAGATACCAGCTGCGCGTAATGCCGGTCGCATGTTCCATCAGAAGCCATACATCTGTTTTTGCGTCGGCAATTCCGGAAGCGGACAGCAGACGAATCCCGTAATGATACCAGTCATGAAAAGACTGCAAACGGAAGGACTGTAAACTATCGGACATTATAGATCCACCTCCAGGGAGAGTGTAAACCGCATCCAGTCCCTTGCGCGTGCTTCACGGCAGGTAATCTGTCTGCGTTTTCAAAGAACTGGTGTTTAATGGTCATTTATACAGCAGAATTATACGATAACATGACGATGGGCGCAAGAGAACTGCCTGAGACGAACCCTCCAGTCCGATACGGACAATCTCTCGCTCGATTAAATATATGAGATCTGCTTGAACGCTAACCTATACTTTGTATTTCATCCGAATGACAGGCAGTCTTGTGCTCGATATGGTGAGGTGACAGAGAGTGTCAATTCACAAAGAACGGATGCCCTTCATACAAAAGTATGTGAAAAAACGAGCCGGAACGAATGTTCCGACTCGTTTCTGTTTTCTGATAAGCGCCGCAAATTCTACGTTACTTAAGACCGTATTTCTTGTTGAATGCATCAATACGACCACGAGCCTTTGCTGCCTTCTGCTGTCCTGTGTAGAACGGATGGCATTTGGAGCAGATCTCGACGTGGATCTCCTTTTTTGTAGAACCTACCTTGAAGGTGTTCCCGCAGTTGCAGGTAACGGTAGCTTCATAATACTCTGGATGAATGCCCTGTTTCATGTTTTCACCTCTTCCAATTCATATCTGGTAAATTTATTGGTATGCTGTGTCTCAACTTTCGTATCAGATTAACAGCCCTATCATCATACCACGGGAATATCTGTTTTGCAACTGATTTTTGATATGTATTCTGCAGCTGGTTTTTGCCATGTATTCTGATACCAACGTATTCTGATACGGTTCACGATCATCGAAGCAGCTGTTGAAAAAACGGTTGAAAAACTGTTTAGATCCCACTGTCCATCACACGGTCTGTGACGGATGCAGTCCGCTGCTATCAGACGAGATCAGACAATTCGCTGTTTTTTCAGCATCTGAACAAGTTCCCGGTTGTTTCTCGTATGGGTAAACATGTTCAGTACATTTTCGCCTGCTTCTTCGGCACGAAGACCGTTCAGCGCACGGCGCATGTTGTTTACCGCCTCGAGTTCATCCGAATCCAGAAGCAGGTCCTCTCTTCTGGTTCCGGACCTTGCGAGATCGATGGCCGGGAAGACACGCCGCTCCTGCAGCTTCCGGTCAAGGATCAGCTCCATGTTGCCGGTGCCCTTGAACTCCTCATATACAACATCATCCATTTTGCTTCCGGTGTCTACGAGTGCGGTCGCGAGAATGGTGAGGCTGCCGCCTTCACGCATGTTCCGGGCGGCACCGAAGAACCGCTTCGGCATATGAAGGGCTGCAGGATCAAGACCTCCGGAGAGGGTTCTTCCGCTGGGCGGAACGACCTGATTGTACGCTCTTGCAAGACGGGTGATGCTGTCGATAAAGATGATGACATCCTGTTTGTTCTCAACTAATCGTTTGGCCCGTTCAATTACCATTTCCGAGACTCTCTTGTGATGCTCCGGGAGTTCGTCGAAGGTGGAGTAGATGACTTCGACGTTCTTTCCGCGGACAGTTTCCCTGATGTCGGTAACTTCCTCCGGACGTTCATCGATCAGGAGAATGATGACATGCATCTCCGGATTATTCCGGAGAATCGATTTTGCCGCTTCCTTCAACAGTGTCGTTTTTCCGGCCTTTGGCGGAGAGACGATCATTCCTCGCTGTCCTTTGCCAATGGGACTGACCAGGTCTACAATCCGCATCGCAACCGGCCCGCCCGGCCGCTCCAGATGAATGCGTTCATTTGGAAAAATGGGCGTCATATCTTCAAAATTCATCCGGCGCGCATTGACATAGGGGTCAAGACCGTTCACGCTTTTGACAAACAGAAGGGCGGAAAATTTCTCGTTCTGTGATTTTATTCTTGTGTTGCCGGAAAGAACATCTCCGGTTTTTAAATGGAATTTCCGGATCTGAGAAGGAGACACGTAAACGTCATCATCTCCCGGAAGGAAATTTTCAGAGCGGATAAAACCATATCCGTCAGACATGACTTCAAGTATGCCATGGGCTTCCGACCCGCTGTCGAGCTGTCCGAGTTCCTGACGCATCTGTTCATTTTCATCAAAACCATCATTCTGATGTTCGTCACTATTTTGATGTTCATATCCATTTTGGCGTTCACCGTTGTTTGGGCGCTCGTATCCGTTCTGGCGTTCGCCGTTGTTTGGACGCTCATATCCGTTTTGGCGCTCGCCGTTGTTTGGGCGCTCATATCCGTTCTGGCGTTCACCGTTGTTTGGGCGCTCGTATCCGTTCTGGCGCTCGCCGTTGTTCTGACGTTCATATCCGTTCTGGCGCTCGCGAGATTCGTTATGTCGGAAATCTCTCCGGGTGCCGGAATCATTATCATTTCCCCGGGAGGAGCTTCTACGGCTGCCGCCCTCGTTTCTGGAATAACTGTTTTTGGCTGCCTCTGTTCTCTGGAACTCTGCTTTTGAGGAGTCTGCTCTCGAGGAACCGGTTTTCGAAGAACCTGTTCGAGAGGAGCCTGATCTTGTGTGATCAGCTTCCGGGGCTTCTGCCCCTGAAGATTCTGCTGCGGAGACTTCTGATTTCGCAGATTCCTTCGCGTCTTCCTCAAGCATCCGGTTAATCAGTTGTTCCTTGCGCATTGCCGTTGTTCCTTTAAGCTTTCTGGATTTTGCGATTTCCCGAAGCTCTTTCAATTGTAATGATTCGTACTGTTCTCTTGTCATATCGTCCTCTCTTTTAAAACACTCCGGGGATGTAACCCGGAATTGCTGGTGTGCTGTGTGTACAGGGTCCGGCTGTTTCCCTGACAGGATCCGGTCTGGTGTGCCGCTCAGAAATATGCCTCGTAATCCGTTTTTGAAAAATGAAAATCAGGTCATATGGATTTAGATTATCTCAAATGGGAAATAAGATGAAAGGATATGAATACTGCGGCTAACAGGACTCGAACCTGCATGGTTTCCCAACGGGACCTAAACCCGCCGCGTCTGCCAATTCCGCCATAGCCGCATGGTGTACAGCTTTTCATATCCGTCTGATGTAGAAACTGAATGATATAGAAAAAGAGATGACAGAACGTCATCTCTTCTGGTCATCACAAAATGAAGCATCGGGGACTCGAACCCCGGACAACTTGATTAAAAGTCAAGTGCTCTACCACCTGAGCTAATGCTCCGAATGATCTGGGCCAGCCGGATTCGAACCGGCGGATGCAGCAGTCAAAGTGCTGTGCCTTACCGCTTGGCGATAGCCCATTATGTCGCCATCACGGCAGGGTGGATAGAGGGATTCGAACCCACGATCTCCAGAGCCACAATCTGGCGCGTTAACCAACTACGCTATATCCACCATAGTAATTAAATTGAAACAGGAACTCGCGGTGCTGAATGATCCAACACTATATCTGGCTCCGAGCGTGCCTGAAGGGATTCGAACCCCCGACCCACGGCTTAGAAGGCCGTTGCTCTATCCAGCTGAGCTACAGACACGTATGTATTCTGATTAAGAATACAAGAGCAGGTGATGGGAATCGAACCCACGTATCCAGCTTGGAAGGCTGGTGTTCTACCATTGAACTACACCTGCGCAGTCGGGGTGACAAGATTCGAACTTGCGGCCTCCTGGTCCCAAACCAGGCGCTCTAGCCAAACTGAGCCACACCCCGAGAGACACAGGACGTACAGATCCCACAGATCCGAACTATCCGAACTCGCTCAACGCAAAAACTAGTATATTATAAGATTTTGCGGTTGTCAACAAAAATATTAATTAAAAGTGTCGGAATTTTAAGACGAATTCAGGCAAATTCCGAGAAAAATTCCTGCGGTAAGTTAATCATCCAGCTCTTTTATGGCAAAGTGAATATCATGGTGTCTGTCTATCTCAATTACACCGAAGGTAGGTTTTCTGCCGATCTGTCTGGGATAATTAAGGGATCCGGGATTCATTAGCGTCAGTCCGCGGCTTGTCTCAAGATAGGGCTTATGCGTATGTCCAAAGAGACAGACATCAACATTCCTGCTTTCGGCTTCCTCGCGGATCGCTGAGGGGCTTAGGGAGACTCCATACCGGTGCCCGTGACATACCCAGAATCTGTAATCATCGATTGTCACATTGAGATCTGCCGGCAGGCTGCTGTCCCAGTCATTATTACCGGAGACCATATACGTCGGGCAGTCCGCGTATTCCTGAATCGTGTGTTCCTGTCCTTCAATATCACCACAGTGGAAGACAGCGTCATAGGGTCCCGTTGAGTTTAATATTGCCTGCAGACGATCAATATTCCCATGTGTATCACTGATAACAAGTACTTTCATTCTGTGCCCTCCACATTTCTGATCTATGATTTGCGGCATTTCCGACCGAGTGGTCTGGTTCAGATTGAATGGTCAGTCCAGCTCATTTCTGAGAAGACGCTCCATTTCACGAAGAGCTTTTCCTCTATGGCTGATTTTGTTCTTTTCTTCCGGGAGAAGCTCCGCTGTGCTGCAGCTCATGTCGGGAAGCATGAAAATAGGATCATAGCCGAAGCCGTTAGTCCCACGTTCTTCATAGCCGATTTTTCCTTCGATGACCCCCCGGGTCGACAGAGTCCTGCCGTCCGGGAGTACCGCTGCCATCGCACATACAAATCGGGCGGTTCTCTCCGGAACGGGAACGTCTTTCAGGTTTTCGATGATTTTTGCGTTCTTGATTCGGTAAGAAGTGTCATGACCCATCCAGCGGGCGGAATAAACGCCGGGAAGCTTATCCATGGCGTCCACCTCGAGACCGGAATCATCTGCCATCACAATAGCGCTGCGATATCTGTCCGGTAGAACCGCCGCAATGGCTCTGGCCTTGATGAGAGCATTTTCAGTGAAGGTTTTCCCGTTTTCCTCGATGTCGCAGGAGATTCCGGCATCGGCCATGGACAGAATGGTGACCGGCAAACTGCTCATGATCTCCCGGATTTCTGCCAGTTTGTCCTTATTGCCTGTTGCAAAAATGATCGTATGCATTCGTAATTCCTTTCGCTTCTCTTCTGTATCTGGAGATTCCCGCCTGCTGAGAACCGGATCAGCCTTCTGATTCCGGGTGAGGCTTGCGGCGCGGAGGCTTCGGCCCCGGGTACTGGTAAAAATATGTCTTCATCATTCCGTTGTAAATCTTCCGATTCTTTGGTGCGGTTCTGCCGATGTATCGCTCTGCGTCCGGATAGCCGCTGATGACGTACAGAGACCAGGTGTCCAGTTTCGCAAAGCGTTCCCCGAGGGTTCTGTAAAGCGCCGGAAGCGCGCTTTTCTCTTCCAGACGTTCGCCGTAAGGCGGATTCGTCACAATAAAACCGTATTTCCCCGGATGAGAAAGCTCGGAAACCGGACGCTGCTGAAAATGGATCATGTGATCGACACCGGCCAGCTTTGCATTCTCACGAGCGAATCCGACTACCTCGCGGTCAATATCATAGCCTTGAATATCGGTCTGCACATCTGTGCGGACCCGGTCCTCCGCCTCTTCTCTCACATCTGACCAGCTTCTTTCCGGAATCAGATGTTTCCATTCCTCAGACAGAAAGGATCTGTGAATACCGGGAGCCATATCCGCGGCCATCATGGCGGCCTCTATGCAGAAGGTTCCGCTTCCGCAGAACGGATCCACGAGAATTCTGTCGGCCTTCCATGGTGTCAGCATCAGAAGGGCGGATGCGAGAGTTTCTGTGATCGGCGCCTTTGCGGTGAACTGGCGGTATCCTCTTTTGTGAAGAGAGGTACCGGTCGTGTCCAGCCCGACTGTGACCACATCTTTCAGAAGGGAAACCCGAATCGGGTACGGCTCTCCGTCTTCCGGGAACCATTCGACCTTGTATTTCTCCTTCAGACGCTCCACGATCGCTTTCTTCATAATGGATTGTATGTCAGACGGGCTGAAGAGTTTGCTCTTAATAGAGTTTGCCTTGGCAATCCAAAATTTTCCATGCTGCGGGATGTAGTGTTCCCACGGCAGTGATTTTGTGGCTTCGAAGAGCTCATCATAAGTTACAGCTCTGAACTGCCCAACCTTAAGAAGAATCCGTTCGGTTGTGCGCAGGAACATGTTGGCATAGGCAACAGCTTCCGCGTCTCCTTCAAAGGTAACCTTTCCGTCTTCTACTTCTGTTATCTCATAACCGAGATCGATGACCTCCCGTTTCATCACTGCTTCCAGCCCGAAATGACAGGGCGCGATCAGCTCATATTTCTCCATGTAATTCTCCTGTGTTATACTGCCGGACGTGTTCTCCCCATACGAATGGATTTCACGGCGATTTCCGGGTGCGGATCCATAAGCTGTGTTATCTGACGATTTTTGCGTCTGGTAAGAGAAACGCCCCGGTAGGGGAGCTACCGAGGCATTTCGAGGGGAGTATAAATAATTAATAAGGGGTTATTAATTGTAAAAAAAATTTTTTGAAGGGTAAATTCTTTTTACGTATAGAATTATATAACATGCTTAATAAAAATGCAACAGAAATTTTCCAAATAGACGTATTATTCGTGCAATGCGGCAAATAGCTGTTGTTCATTTCTGGAGGTCGGTTACAATTCTGCCAAATTGCATATAGTGGGATGCCTTTACGAGAATCGTGTCTCCGTCCCTGAAAAGTCCTGGAACTTCTTCGAGAAATTTATCGATGGTCTTGAAGTGCCGGATATCGGTCCTTCCGGCCGAAGTCTTACGTGCGCCCCTGCAGATTGCCTTGGAAAGCGGCCCAACGCAATATATTGCATCGAGCTTTAGTCTGCCGGCATGTGCACCGACTTCCTCATGCAGCTGCTCGGATTCATTGCCCAGTTCTCCCATATCTCCCAGAACCGCTATTCTCCTGCCGGAGCCTTCCTGCAGAATATCAAGCGAAGCTTTCATGGAGGCGGGGTTTGCGTTATAGCAGTCATCTACGAGAGTAAAACGTCCGGTGTGGATGATATGAAATCTTCCGCTTAAAGACTCACAGCTTTCGATTCCGCTGCGAATCTGATCAAGGGTTAGGCCATAGGTGAGACCTGCCGCGGCGCCTGCAAGCGCGTTATAAATCATATGGGTGCCGGGAAGAGGAATCAGTACCAGGAAGCTTCCGGCAGGAGTTATAATCCGGCATTTGGTGCCGTCAAGCCCCTGTGGGTCAATCTCATCGGCATAAAAATCGTTCGGATGTGAATAACCTTCCTTCGAAAGACCAAAACGGACCGGCCTGACACCGGATTTTTCTTCAATGGTTGAAAGCTTGTCATCATCGCCGTTGAGGATGATGTGGCCGTCAGAGTTGAAGAAATCAAAGACCTCTGACTTCGCCTTCAGGATACCGTCGCGGCTCTTCAAAAACTCCAGGTGCGCCGTTCCGATATTTGTCATGATTACGGTATCAGGATGGACGATGGATGCAAGTCGGTGCATCTCACCGAAATGATTTATGCCCATTTCGATGACGCCGATTTCGTCCTCTTCTCTCATCCGGAAAACGGTCATGGGGACGCCCAGCTCATTATTGAAGTTTCCCTCTGTTTTCAGTACGCGGTATTTCTGGCTGAGTACAGCTGCTGTCATCTCCTTGGTACTTGTCTTCCCGACGCTTCCGACGATGCCGACAATCGGCTTATTGAGCTGCCTGAGATAAAATTCCGCGATGTCCTTTACAGCCTGCAGCGTGGAAGAAACTGTGACAGATGTGATCTCCAGGTTTTCAGGAATTTCATATTCCTTACGGAGCGTTTCCGGATCCTTCTCGGTAAGGACCGCTGCGGCGCCTGCTTCTATAACCTGTCGGATAAACCGGTGACCGTCTGTCCGTTCGCCGCGGATCGCAACAAAAAGGCAACCTTTTGTAACCTTTCTGCTGTCTGTGACAATATCGGTCACGGTAAATTCTCTTTTATCCTCGGGTCCGTCGTATTTTCCGTCTGTTACCAGTGCAATATTGGACAGAGTAAGATTTTTCATGAATGCGCCTCCGAACAGCTTCCGGATTGAGGAAGTCTGCCGCACAGGGACAATCCGGATTTAATATTAGTGTACGCCCCGCTTGCGGGGTTGGAGTGGTTATTGCTCATATCTTTTCAGAGATACGTCGATCAGTTTCTGACAGAGATGATCAAAATCGATTCCGACAGCCGCTGCCTCCTGTGGTACGAGACTGGTTGGCGTCATGCCGGGAAGTGTGTTAACTTCCAGACAGAACACCTTCTGATCTGATTTTCGCACGAGGAAGTCCATGCGGCCGTAGCCGATCAGGCCTATGGCGTCTGCTGCCTTTAATGCTTCGTCCTGTATCTTTTTTGTGAGATCATCTGAGATGGGCGCGGGACAGAGCTCCTCGGTCGCTCCTGCGGTATATTTATTCCGGAAGTCATAGTAGCCGGTTTTGGGGGTAATCATGACTACCGGATAGGCTTTGCCGTCGATGACACAGCAGGTGAATTCACCGCCTTCGATGAATTCCTCGATGACAGCAGAGCTTTCAAGCCGGAACGCAAGATCAATCCCGTTCTGCACATCCTCTTCCGTGCGGCAGATTGTGATTCCGACGGAAGAACCTCCGCAACAGGGCTTGACAATGACAGGGAGTTCCATCCCGAACTCCGACGCGCTTCTGCGGGAATCTCCGCGATATATCGTGATGCCTGACGGTGTATTTACACCGGAGGCCTGAAATACCTGCTTGGTTCTGGATTTGTCCATTGCGATTGCGCTGCTGATATAATCAGTGCCTGTGTATCTGATACCGAGCAGGTCAAATGCTGCCTGCACTCTTCCGTCTTCGCCGTTTGATCCGTGAAGCGCAAGGAAAACAATATCAGCTTCTTCACAAAGTGCAATTACATTGGGACCGAAAAAGCTCCGGCGGCTCTTTCTGGCTTCTTCCAGCTGCGGATTGAAGCCTTTGATGTATTCTGCTGCTGCGTCCGTGTCGTATTCACCATCGAAGGCTGTAGCCGGGTCTGCCTCCTTCCAGCCGAAAAAAACATCCAGAAGGATGGACTTGTGGCCAAGCCTTCGTAAAGCCTTGCAGATTCCAGTTCCCGATACGATGGAAACTTCTCTTTCGGTACTTGTTCCTGCTGCGAGCACTACAATTTTCATATTTGACTTCCTTTTTCTTTCCTTAATGATGTAAGACTTGTATTATGCCTTCTATAGTAAGATCAGCAAGATCTGTTTTTCTGTCCTGCTGCAACCTGAAAAGGTCATCCGCCGGACGCGGATGTTATTCACATATCGAGCACGGATGTTATGCGGAACTTTTTTGCGTGAACAGGACACATGCGCTGGTCAGACCAACAGGTTCATTGTAGCAGTATCCGTAAAATTTGCAATCCCGAAATCAGAGACCGATTGAGGCTTTCCATGCAAAAAGTGGTCTGTGCGGTCATTGCGGGATATCCTGGGCGTTTCGGTTACTGATTCGAAAGCGCGACGTTTGCAGATGCGTCTGCACTGGTGGGCTGCGGGCCTACCGGCTGGTCCTCCGAATAGTATACGACAACGGGATATCCGACATCCATTACATCGAAGATCTTTGCCGCGGCATCCTTTGGTGTGTTGATGCAGCCGTTAGATCCGTTGGTCAGATAGGTATTCTTGTTCTCAAACTGGGCTTCCGTTCTCCAGTAGGCATCGTGAATTCCGCAGGAGTCGACAAAGGGGAGCCAGTAGCTGATCTTTACGTTGTGAGCCTCCGGGAAGGTGGTGTTGCTCTCTTTTCCATCGATGGCATATACACTTCCAGACGGAGTATCCTGGCCCAGCGAATGGTTTCCAGTGATCACCGGTGTGTCTACGATCAGCGTGCCGTCCTTATAGCACCACATCTCCTGTTTGGTGATGCAGATTTCCACATAGGTGCCTCCGATATCATTGGCACCGCGGTCGAGGGCGCTGTACAGATAGATGGGATCACGCTGCCCACTGTCACCGTTCAGGATGGCGTTATATAAATCGTTGGTGGTTTCTTCCTGATAAATACACCAGCCGTAGTCCCCGCCGCCCTCGAGCTGAATCTCTTTGCCGCTCGTTGTGCGGAATTTGCGGGAGAGGCCGTAGGTATCGGTATCATAGGCCATGTTTTTTACCCATTCGGCAAGCTTGTCCTTGCTGAGGGTATATCCCTCCTTGTCATCCTCGACCAGAAAATCACGGATGTTGGAGCTGTTAATGGTAAATTCCTTATCTGCCAGGTTATAGGTGATATTGATATTCAGCAGCTTATTGATGTCGGCTGCCTTCTCCTGGATATCCGAAGAGCTCTCATTTTCGGTTGGCTTCTCATAGAGGTCAAGATCCTCAAAATTAATTTCCGTTTTGTGGTTTTCAATTGCGTTGATGATGGCTGCCTTTGTCTTTTCGTAATTCAGAGTGTTGCCCTGAACGCTTTCGGAAACGGTAAAGTCACTGCCATTATCGACAATTTTCGCATTTTCCGGCGCTTGAATATCGGGAGCGGAGAAGGCGTTCATCTTATTCATTACATCTTCGATAGAACCGGAATCATAGGTGTACCCAAGAGGAATGTGGTATTTTTTTCCGAGAGTGATGTGGAAAATCCAGAATCTGGAATCCTGATCATCCAGGAGTTTATCGACGGTGCCATCGTCCTGATACGTCAGGTAGATCTGATCTCCGGTGATCTTGTCTGAGACATTGTTCCGCTCTTTACAGGTAAGCGTGTACTTGCGCATCTGATTCTGGATGGCATACCGCGCCTGGTCAGCGGTCATCTCGCCGACATTGATGCCGTTTATGGTTGAATTGTTGTAAAAGTGTGTCTTGAAATGGTAGATGCCAAAGGCATAAATACCAATCAGAATAAGAATCAGAAGTACCAGAAGAAACAGCATACTTACCAGATTCTTGGAAAGTTTCTTCATATATCTAAAATCCTTTCTGCAGTTTTTCTTTTATAAAATTCTTTATTCGCTGACCTTTCGGTAATTCTTCTCTAAAGAATCCCTTGTGGAATGATCTCCCTGCTGCTTTTTATAAGTCCCGTGTTGGTTTTTCTGAAATTATTACATTCCGTCAGATCCGCCTGTTCGCATCCAGCGCCCCGTTGATCCGCACGGAAGCACGAGGCCGGTGGAGGTGACCGGAAGTCCGATTTCCGAAGATTCAATCTTTCCCCCGCGGTCTGCCAGTGCGACAGAAAGCATATAGGTGAGTACGGAGGGCGCCAGGCCGGTTGTATAGGAATTGATCAGACAGAAAATTGCATCGTCGCTCAGGAGCTTTGCGCAGAGCTCAAGAAATGGATAGATATTTTCCTCCATCTTCCAGATCTCTCCTTTCGGGCCTCTTCCGTACGAGGGGGGATCCATAATGATCCCGTCATAATGATGGCCTCTCCGGATCTCCCGTTCGATGAACTTCGTACAATCATCCACGAGCCAGCGGATCGGGCGGCCTGACAGACCGGATGATTCCGCGTTTTCCCTTGCCCATGTCACCATTCCTTTGGAAGCGTCAACGTGTGTGACCTGCGCACCGGCTGCCGCTGCCGAAAGTGTTGCGCCTCCGGTATAGGCAAAGAGATTCAGGATACGGACCGGTCTTGTCATCCCGGTCTCAGGATCCAGGTCACCGGAATTTTCGCGCCGTTTTATTTCATCTCTTATCTTTGCCGAGCACCAATCCCAGTTAACTGCCTGCTCCGGAAACAGTCCTGTATGCTTAAAACTGAACGGCTTGAGATTAAAGGTGAGACTGCGATAGTGGATCTGCCATTGTTTCGGAAGATCGAAGAACTCCCATTCGCCACCGCCCCGGGTGCTTCTATGATAATGTCCGTTGCACTTTCTCCAGCCGTGCGCCTTTTTTTCTGTATTCCAGATGACCTGGGGATCCGGGCGGATCAGAAGATAATCACCCCATCGTTCCAGTTTTTCACCGGATGAGGTATCCAGTACTTCATAATCGTTCCAGTTATCTGCTAACCACATTTTTATAACCTCACATATTAGAAATGTATCAGAATGGGCTTATTATACGTTATTTCATTTATTAATTCAATGTGTAACCCTACGTATAAGATCAACGGTAAGGGCGAAACGGTAAAAGCACCGGAAAGATCAAGTAAGGGCGAAACGGTAAAATCACCGGTCAAAAAACAACATTGATTTTGACATCGGGTTGTGTTATAGTAATCTTTGTAGTTGATGCAGGTGTAGTTCATCGGTAGAACACCAGCTTCCCAAGCTGGGGAGGCGGGTTCGATTCCCGTCACTTGCTTTTGAAAGCCCCTGAGACCTTTGTTCATTTCATGGTTTCAGGGGCTTCGTCTGTTATTGTGTTATGGAAGCGGGGCGAACTTCCGGGCTCAGATGTTTCGGCATCGAAGATCACCGCGTCCGAAAGCGTATCAAGTATCTGAAGGAGTATTTCGCGTCCGAAGGCGTATCGGATACGGGTCGTGTGCACAATGAAAAAGCGGATTTGTGAAAGCCCCGATTTTCATAAACGAATCGTCTGCATGGACGCAGACAGCAGAGTCTGATACTCTTTCACCAGATGATAAAATGTACCTTTGCGTACCCCTGCTTCTTTCATGAATTCGACGGCAGTGATCCTTTTCGCTGTCCACTTCGGGTATAGTTCATACCAGTTTTCAGGGAAGCTGATCTTTTTTCTCCCTCCCTTAGCGTTGGAACCGGATCGAATCTCGAATGCAGGATCATTCATCAGATCTTCAAAGACATTGATCAGCGTCTTCAATGCGATCGTGTTTGTCATGCTGTCGATCTGACAGGTGACGGGATATCGGGCAATGGCGAGCGTGACGTGATGACGCAGCATCCATTTCAGTTCTTTCAGAATCTCTGCCTTGTTCCTTCCGAAATTGCTGACGGTTGAGGTGATCACCAGTCCCTTTTCTGCGGAAAGATTCTGCTTCATCATCCGGTAAGCCAGATTATCTCTTTCGGAGTCCCGGTAAAGATCATAGGAGTCGTAGATTCCGCCGCAGATCCGTCGAATCAGATCCTCGTCTGTTGTTTCATCGCCGTAATTATATACACAAACCGCCATATATATTGCTCCCTCAATTCCGGTGCTCTTCTGCTGTCTCGATTCGTTTCTTGTTCAAGATTACCACAAATCTAAAAAATCTGAAATATGATCCTGTTTTCTTTTTTCATATATCGTCATTGATGTTCCGGTGAATAGCTGGTCTGATCGTTGATATGGTGAACTACTTGGCAAGAAGCTGCCAGGCAGCTCACCATGCCAGGTTTCATTTACGCGAACAGTGAGCCGCAGCCGAATGCGAAGTATTCGTGTGCGGCGAGCGTCGCGATAGCGAGATAAAACTCGCACAGCGTGTTTTATCTCGTTGTGAACAATTTATGAAATTGGTTATGTACCTTGACAGTTCGTCGAATATCAGATATTATTTAGGCACCTAATTAAAAGAAACCAAAACAATGTGTCCTCCAAGTGGGGCACCACATAGTGTATAAGCTACGGATTGCTCCGTGCTTCGCACTCTCGCGATCCTGAAAGAGGGAATATAATATGAATAATCAGATTAATGCAGATACAAATACAATATTAAGAAACCAAGATGTGGCAGATACCATCCCGGATGCTAATGTTTGCAGCGGATGCGGAAAACACTGCTCTCTAAAGAATCCGTCCTGTGGGAAGGGAGCGGCACTCGCCAGGGAGCGCGGAATAACAGTGAGTGGGGGCGAGACCGGATTTTCCGGTCGCCCGAGCCAATCTGTGCATTCCGTCCGTACCGGTCATCCCGGTCAGTCCCGCCATTTCGATTCTTCTGGCCGTACCGGTCATCCCGGTCATTTCAGCCATCTTGATCGCTCCGGTCATTTTGACCACGAAGGGTCAGATGGCAGAGATGGTCATAAGAATTATCACAGACATTCCCGTCACGAGAATTATGATTTCGAGAACTGTGAGGATCTTGATCTTCTCTTTCGAAGCTGCGCGCATATGCTTCACCACAAGGAACGGCGAAGCGGTTCGCGGGAGCAGATTCTGACATATCTCATGGAGAATGGCAGTGCTTTTCAGAAAGATATTCAGGAAGAGCTTCGGGTTCAGCCTGGATCGGTTTCAGAGCTTCTGTCGAAACTTGAGAAGAATGATTTGATTGTCAGAAAAAAAAGCAGGTTGGATAAACGTGCTGTCATTATCAGTCTTACCCAAAAAGGAGCAGCGGAGACGAAGGTACGGCTGCAGAAAGAAGAGAATTCTCCGTTTGATGTGCTGACTGACGAGGAACAGGAGACACTTCGAACTATTCTCAGAAAGTTATTGTCCCCTGAAGACTGAAAATGTATTGTAAAGGCAGTCTCGGCATGGTTCTCTTTTCTGATATTATCGGGTATAATAATAAAGAAAAATAATCAGGTTATAAATTTCAGACGACAAGCCTCTCTTCAGTATGTTCGAACGGTTGAAAGCGGAAACGATGATAAGATCCGTGTGCTATGAACCCGCACGGCCGTGTGAAAACAGTCAGGTCGGGCAATCTGAGCAGGTATCGGAGGATTCAATGGATTTAGATAAAGCAATTGATCTGCTGATAAAGAATAAATACCTGTTTTGGGTATCGGAAAACCATACTGACAGTGAATTCAGTATCATCAGATATAAGGTTCTGCGTGGAGAACATCGCGGTATGATTCAGATTCATTACCGCTCGGGAAAGGTATTTATGATAGACGCCGACGCGGAAATGATGGAAAAAAATTCGGACCTTTCCGGGATCAGTCGTAATCTGTCCGGATGCGGCAGGACCATTAAAGATGAACTCCTTCGTGAGCTTTTTATTCAGGGAAACGTGATGGAGTTTCTTGCCAGAGTTCTGAGCGGTTCATCTGAGGACGAAAGCGTCGGCGAAAAAACGGTTATCCGTTCGATCCCGAAATATGATCGCGAAGTTGTGGACCGCTTTATCAGGTACCTTGAGGAAAACCCTGATGATAATTCCAATATCCGGGAACTGGCACAGCAATTCGCGATGAGTGCCGGAAAATTGCAGAATCTCTTCCACTATTACACCGGTATCACAGTTAAGGATTACCGTGACAGGGTTCGAATTGAAAAAGCCATTCACCTGCTGAGCGAGACCGATCTTCCGCTCTTTGCCATTGCAAAAGAAGTCGGTTTTCGCAATTCCAGCAGCTTCAGTGTTTTTTTTAAGAATAATACAGGAAAAACGCCCGGGGAAATACGCACAGCGGCTGCATATCAGTGATATGCAGCCGCTGTTCACGCCTGTGCATGTTGAAAAACAAATTCAAATAGTTATTCCGGCTGCCAGAAGGTTGCCGTGACAGATGTCCAGTCATCGTTACAGGTGTACATGATGATACCTCCTGCATTGATATTGCTTGCGCTTCTGCCGTCGGCGGTAACGAGATCATAGCCTGTATTAGTCGCCTGAGCTGTTTCTGTGCAGATATAGGTGGTGATTGTCCCGTCGGTGTTCTTGATATAAGCTTCCGTTCCCGGCACCACGGATTTGATGGCGTCAAACCCCTGAAAATTGTGGTCGCCAATCCATACTTCATCAGAATTGGAGAAGACCATGTATGCTGCACTGTCCTCTGCGTCACAGATGGCCTGGGCTGCCTCGTCTCCGGTATTGTCATCGACATAATTCAACGCGACATTGATGCCTGCCGATGGGATGAACAGACGTCCGACATTCCCTGTTGTGCCGTTGAAAGAATACTCGATTCCATCCGCGTTGTAATAATTTCCGTCAATCCATCCGGTCTGCATTACGCCGTCTTCATTAAAATAATAATTTTCACCGTCAATGGAAGCATTTCCGGTTGTAAGAGTACCGTCCGAGCCAAGGTAATAGGTACTGCCGTTTTCGGAATACCATCCGGTCACCTCATTTCCTGCTGCGTCAAAACGGTAGGTGTGACCATCGATGACTTTCCAGGAATTCGTGACCGGTATATTCTCAATAAAATATTTTCCATCGGACCATCCGTTCAGGTAAACGGGTTCTTCTGCTTCTGAAGAATAACTGGTTTGTGATCCGGTTGCGGCAGAGGTAATGGTTTTGGCAGTCTTCGCGTCAGAACTGGTGCGGTCAGCGGAAGATGCAGTTGCCATTGTTTCTGGAGAAGATGTCTCCTGTATGGTCTGAGCAGCGTATGCTCTTGCCGGGGCTTGTGCCTGAAATGCTGCCGCTGCGCTGCCTGCGATGATGGTTCCTGAAATGATTCCGATTAATAATTTTGATGCTGCCATCTGAATCTGCCTTTCTTGTGTTTCGGGTTACCCTGCTGCTTTTAAAATGTGTGTGGCGAAGGCCGATCAATATGAGGACGGGTGGACAGGACCACAGCTCGTATCTCGGTTTGCGCAGTGGTATCGCAGTGCTTGTTCTGCCTTGTTCAGCGGTAGCTCCGATTATATTTTGCTTTGCTCTTATCCAGTATAGATTGTATCGCTGTTGTTACAAGAGGTCTGGAGTTTTTATGTTTGAATTCGAAAGAACCTGATTTAAATTCAAAAGATAAATAGACGGATTCGAAATAAAAATGAACAGATTCAAAATATCTGATAGATGGATCAGGCATTGTTACCGCCGGTCCGTAAGAAGATTCAAAAAAGCAGAAAGTGGTATTCCGGTCCATGCGTCCCTGTGATACTATGAGACAGGAGGCTCTCTGGAAGACGCCTTCATAGAACAGATAAATGATTTTTATCAGGGAAAGAAGGATGGGAATGAGAAAAATAGACGAATCCGTTTTTCAGGCGGACGGCAGCCGTATTGTCGGCGAAGTTGAGATCGGGAAAGACTCGGGGGTATGGTATAATGCAGTGATTCGCGGCGTCCCTTCCCAGATTAAGATTGGTGAGAGAACAAATGTGCAGGACAATGTAGTTATTCACGGTGATCCGGAGTGCCCGGTTGAAATCGGAGATAATGTTACGATCGGACATTCTGCGATCGTGCACGGGTGCACGGTCCGGGACAATACACTGATCGGAATGGGAGCAATTATTCTGAACAGAGCAGTGATCGGAAGTAACTGTATCATTGGCGCCGGGGCTCTTGTAACGCAGGGATGTGTGATACCGGATAATTCGCTTGCATTCGGAAGTCCGGCGAGAGTAATCCGCATGCTGACGGATGAGGAAATCGAGGGAAATCGTATCAGTGCACAGCATTATGTAGATTTTGCAAAAAAAATGATGTGACCGGTCTTTGTGCTGTAAAAGAAATGTATCAATATGTAAATGGCTCCATGCCGGCAAATCGGTTGAAGACTTTCCACACAGCATTCAACGAGATAAAACACGCTGCGCGAGTTTTATCTCGCTATCGCGACGCTCGCCGCACACGAAT
Source organism: Bilifractor sp. LCP21S3_A7 (assembly GCF_052118825.1). Classification (NCBI taxonomy): domain Bacteria; kingdom Bacillati; phylum Bacillota; class Clostridia; order Lachnospirales; family Lachnospiraceae; genus Bilifractor; species Bilifractor sp. LCP21S3_A7. The sequence goes on from NZ_JBQKGL010000005.1 coordinate 248,025, forward strand.
ACTTCGCATTCGGCTGCGGCTCACTGTTCGCGTAAAAAGACTGCCGTATCATTCTCTATCTGAGAACAATACGACAGCCTTAAGTTTTCACTGGTTGAATTTGTGTCGGGTTATTTCGCGTAATCGGTTACGCGACTTTCACGAATTACATTGACCTTGATCTGTCCCGGATACTGCATACTGTCCTCAATCTTCTTGGCAATATCGCGAGCAAGCAATACCATGTCGGCATCGCTTACCTGATCAGGAACGACCATAACACGTACTTCTCTACCTGCCTGAATTGCAAAAGACTTCTCTACACCTTTAAAGGAATTGGTGATGTCCTCAAGGTCCTTTAATCTGTTGGTATAAGCCTCCAGGGTCTCGCGGCGAGCTCCTGGTCTGGCTGCGGAAATAGCATCTGCTGCCTGAACGATGCAGGCAATCAAAGACTGCGGCTCGACATCTCCGTGGTGAGATTCTACCGCATTAACGACAATGGCGGGTTCCTTGTATTTCCGGCAAAGATCCGCCCCGATCTGTACATGAGACCCTTCGACCTCATGGTCTATAGATTTGCCTATGTCGTGAAGAAGACCGGCTCTCTTGGCCATACGGATATCCAATCCGATCTCTCCGGCGAGAAGGCCGGAAAGCTGAGCAACTTCAATTGAGTGCTTCAACGCATTCTGGCCGTAGCTTGTACGGAAAGTCATGCGGCCGAGGAGCTTTACAAGCTCCGGATGAATGCCATGAACTCCGACTTCAAGGAGTGCGGATTCACCTTCCTCACGGATTCGGTTGTCAACTTCCTTCTTGGCTTTTTCAACGGTCTCTTCGATGCGTGCCGGATGGATGCGTCCGTCAACGATCAGCTTCTCCAGAGCGATCCGCGCTACTTCTCTCCGGATCGGATCAAAGGATGAAAGCACGACAGCCTCCGGTGTATCATCAATAATGAGATCTACACCGGTAGCCTGTTCGAGGGCCCGGATGTTTCTGCCCTCACGGCCTATAATACGTCCCTTCATTTCATCGCTTGGAAGCTCAACCACAGAAATCGTAGACTCGGATACATGATCCACAGCACATTTTTCAATTGCTGTCACTACATATTCCTGTGCCTTCTTGTCCGCGTCTTCCTTCGCTTTGTCTACATAATCCTTGTAGAGCTTTGCCGCATCAATCTTTACTTCGTCTTCAACAGATTTTAACAGAAATTCTTTTGCTTCTTCGGAGGTCATGCCGGAGATTTTCTCCAGCTCCTGTACGCGTTGGTTTTGTAATTCATCAACCCTTTTTTCTTTTTCGAGTAATTTCGCTTCCTTTGCTGAAAGATTTCCCTCGCGCCGCTCCAGATTATCTGCCTTTTTCTCGACAGATTCCTCTTTTGCGAGCACTCGTTTTTCATACTTCTGCAATTCCGCCCGGCGTTCGCGATTTTCCTTCTCTCTTTCATTTTTCAGCTTCAGGTTCTCCTCCTGAGCCTCGAGAAGGGCTTCGCGCTTTTTAGTTTCAGCAGTTTTCAGTGCCTCATCTATGATGCCTCGAGCCTGTTCCTCGGCAGTGCCAATTTTGGTCTGATCTTCGCGGACCTTTTTTGCGACTGCCAGCTTGCTGACTAGCGGAACTGCAATAAGCAGAGTAACAATCACAGCAATGACCGCGACAATCACATGGATGATTATCGGGTTAATCATTACAAATGTACCTCCTTATTTTGTTGTCACAGTTCAATACCAGTATTTATTTTATACATTTTTCACAATATTGTCAACGCTGTGATGGACGAATTGTCAAAAACTGACTGAATTGAATTGTCAGAAAGACATGCGGTGAGACTTGAAACTGATGAGTAATTGAAGCTATCTTCCGGATGCTTCCTGAAAGGTTCGGAGAGCCTTCCAGATTTCAGACGAAGGGAATCCCTTCCGTGCCAGAAAACCATAGGTCCTGCGGAGCTCTTTGTCATCCATTGCATGAGGTTCTCCGGCCTTTTTGAGGATGAGCTGATCAATCAGCTCTTGCTCATCGTATGGCACTTCATCAAATGCCTGACTGATCTCCTCTTCCGTGACACCCCTATCCTCAAGCTCGCGCCGGATCATATTCCGGCTTTTGCGAAATTTCATGGATGCGATATAATTCTCCGCGTATTTTTCATCGTTAACATATCCGAATGACTGACAGTATTCGATCGCCTTGCTGGTCTGCTCCTCCGGAAAGCCTTCTTCCAGCAGCCGGGTTCGAAGCTCCTGCCTGGTTCTGCCCTTATACAGCAGAAGCTTCATTGCTCTTGCGGCTGCTTTTCTGGAATCATCGGTCAGCACAGGAGGCTTAGGGGAGTCCGGAAACTCTCCATTAAGATTGTTCGTAAAAGTTACAGCATTCCATTCTTTCATAAATCTTCTCCGCCTCCTGACAATGCGATTTGATTATCTTACTGTTCTTCAGAATCTGTCGTTGCAGACGCAATGTCGGCGGGGGCTGTCTCTGAGGCCGCTCCATCCGTCGGAAGACCGTATGCCTCACGAACCTTGCCCTCAACTTCTGACATCACCTCGGGGTTTTGAGCCAGGAACTGCTTCGCATTCTCACGCCCCTGCCCGATCTTTTCGCCAAGGTAAGAATACCATGCACCACTCTTGTTGATAATTCCAAGATTAGCGGCAAGATCCAGGATATCTGCCTCTCGGGATATGCCCTTTCCGAACATGATATCGAACTCTGCTTCCTTGAAAGGCGGAGCTACCTTATTCTTCACCACTCTGACACGGGTATGGTTGCCGATTACCTCGCCGCCCTGCTTTAGAGATTCAATTCTGCGCACATCAAGACGAACCGAAGCATAAAACTTGAGCGCGCGGCCGCCGGTGGTTGTCTCTGGGTTTCCGAACATAACGCCGACCTTTTCGCGCAGCTGGTTGATAAACACAACAACACAGTTCGTCTTACTGATCGCCGCCGTGAGCTTACGACATGCCTGAGACATCATTCTTGCCTGCAGACCCACGTGGGAGTCACCCATTTCTCCGTCGATCTCAGCCTTCGGAACGAGTGCGGCAACCGAATCGACGATGATAATGTCGATGGCTCCGGAACGAACCATTGTCTCGGTGATCTCAAGTGCCTGCTCGCCGGAATCCGGCTGAGAAATGTACAGATTATCGATATCTACGCCGATGTTCTTCGCGTAAACAGGGTCGAGGGCGTGCTCAGCATCGATAAATCCTGCGATCCCGCCCCTCTTCTGCACCTCTGCGACCATATGAAGAGCTACCGTGGTCTTACCGGAAGATTCCGGCCCGTAGATCTCCACGATTCTTCCTCTCGGAATACCGCCGACGCCGAGAGCGATATCAAGACTCAGGGATCCTGTCGGAATCGCTTCGATATTCAGATTCGCGCCCTGGTCGCCGAGCTTCATAACCGCACCCTTTCCAAACTGCTTTTCGATCTGACCGAGAGCGGCGTCAAGCGCACGCTGCTTGTCCTGATTCTGATTTGAACTATTATTAGATGCCATGATAAAATCGTCACTGATAACGCAGAAAAAGGATGAATCCCGGGTCAGCCGGGCCGTCCTGTATCTGCCGTTTTCGAGTGGACTCTCCTTTCCTGTGAGATCATGTCCTGAGGGAATCAAACGTCAAAAAACGAACATTTGTTCGCGCACTGGTTATTATACTACACTACTTTCAAAACGTTGTCAATGCATTTAAGTGTACAATGGAGCGCTAATGGGCGTTAATAATACTAAGAAGAGAAAATGGAAGGTATGGACAGCTTAAGTGAAAAAGGGATGTTGGATAACAAATGAAGATGAAGAAAACATGAAGAAGATTATGCGGTTCGAGATGTGGTTTTATTATATCTTTAGAAAACAACTTCGTCAATGTAAAAAATAAGCTCTTCGAAAACGCTTTCCAGGTTCGTCGCACGCGAAGCGCGCGAAAGAGCCTGGAAGCGATTTCGAAGGCAACAAGTATGAGGACGAAGTGACGCGAAAGCGGCACGG